>JBEKOI010000353.1:0-3732 GCA_049521915.1 Acidimicrobiales bacterium
GGCCTCCGGCCCCGACGTCGACCCCCTCGAAGAAGATGCTGCTCTCGGACCCCACCTGCTCTTTGGGGCTCACGAAATCGAATCCTCCGGCCTCGCATCCGTCGCCGACCACCACGAACGTGCGGTCGTCGATCCGGCCGTCGGCGCCGAAGCGCTTGGCCAACCGGCGGCCCCATGCCCGTTCCTCGCCGGTGGCCTTGTGGCCCGGACCGGGTACGACCTCGGTCAACCCGGAGAAGGCACGGAAGCCCTCGGCCCCGAGCAGACGCGTCCCCACCAGCACGTCTTCGTCCGGGAAGGCCAGGAGTGCCCGGCGGTACTTGTCGCCCATCATGGCCCTGAGCACCGTGTCCGCCCTCGAGGTGCGGTCGACGGTGGCCAGCCCGATGAGCAGGGATGGGGTTCCGCCGATGCGTTCCAGGGTGGAGAACGAATAGCCCCGTAGCTTCGACCCTTCGCGCACCCGGGTGACGAGGACCCACTCCTCCCGCTGTTTCGACAGGAATCCGATATCGAATCGGGGTTCCCGCTCGGCGCACAGATCGGCCATTTCGGCCAACTCTGCGTCACTGATCGATGTGCAGTCCTTGGTCTCCACCTTGATCGACATATGCCGTTCCGTACTCCTCGGTCTCGCTGCGGTATCAGCCGCCGGCCCGGGTCTGGCGTCGATGCCCCCAGCCGTCTGCCCGGTGAGGCGGGACGGGTGTGTGGGCCTCCACGTCAGGAGCCGTCCCTCGATTTTACGGGATTTAAACGCCCCTGTCGTATCCGGGCCCCGTGAGCAGCAAAATTGGTGCTCAGTGGTGGTCCGGGACCACCCGTATCCGCGCCGCCGGTCTCAGCATTCGATGGCGTTGGGCCCGAGCAGCACCCTCAACTCGCCCACCAGGCCCCTGCGACTGTCCACGTTGAATTCCGGGGGGAGGCGCAGCACCTTTTGGCCCACGTGCAAGAACACCGGGGAATCGCCCGGGTGCTCGGCCAGCAGGTGCTTGAGCCCGTCCACCGTGTGATCGGTCAGGCTGTTGATGGGCAGGGAGATCCGCAGATCGGTCGATCCGTCCGTCGCCAGCTCCGGGCGCTGGACCTCCATGCACACGACCTTCAGCCGATCGTCGCGCATATCGACCCTGCCCTTCAGGACGACGATGGCGTCGTCGTCGAGGAGGGCGCCGTAGTCGGCCATGGACTTCGGGAAGACGAACACCTCGATGGAGGCGTTGAGGTCCTCCAGGACGAAGGTGGCCATGAGGTCGCCCTTCTTCGTGAACCGGCGGGTCAGATCGGTGACCACGCCCCCGATCATGCGGATCTGCCCCTCCCCGGCGTAGCCGGCCCCGCCCCCAGGGCCGCCGCCGATGTCGGTGTCGACGTCCCGCAGCTCGGCCAGGGTGCAGTCGGTCAGCCGCGACAGCGCGCCTTCGAGCCCCATCAACGGGTGGTCGCTGATGTAGAGCCCGAGCATCTCCTTTTCGAAGGCCAGCCGCTGCGACTTGTCGAACTCGGCGTCGGGGATGGGCGTCCGGGTGTCGGCGAAGCCGGTGGCATGCCCGGCCGTCTCCGGCTCGAGACTGGCGAAGAGCGAGATCACACCGGCGTCGTGCTCCCGACGTCGTTCCGCCGTCCGATCGACGATGTCCTCGAAGACCAGGCACAGGCCCTGACGGGGGTGGCCGAGGGAATCGAACCCACCGGCTTTGATCAACGACTCGAGGGTCCGCTTGTTGAGCACCTGTGGGTCGACTCGCTGGCAGAAGTCGTAGAAGTCGACGTAGGGGCCGTTGCGCTCGCGCTCCTCGACGATGAGGGCGACGAGCCCGGCGCCCACGTTGCGCACCGCGGCCAGGCCGAAGGTGATGGCCCCGGGGCTCCCACCCTTCTCCCCGATGACCCCCTTCCCCCCGGAGAAGTCGGCGGCGAAGTCCGACAGCGACCGGTTGACATCGGGGACCAGCGTCTCGATGCCGAGCGATCGGCACTCTCCCAGATAGACCGCGGTCTTGTCCTTGTTGTCCCGGACCGAGGTCAACAAGGAGGCGAAGTACTCGACCGGGAAGTGGGCCTTCAGCCACGCCGTCTGGTAGGCGATGAGCCCGTAGCCGTAGGCGTGGGACTTGTTGAACGCGTAGTCGGCGAACGGTTCGATGATGTCGAACAGCTCGGTGCCCAGCGACTCCTCGTACCCGGTGGAGACGCAGCCGGCCACGAACTTCTCGCGCTCGGCCTGGATGAGGGCCCGGTTCTTCTTCCCGCATGCCTTGCGCAGGTTGTCCGCCTCGGCCAGGTCGTACCCGGCGATCTTCTGCGCCACCCGCATGACCGACTCCTGGTAGATCATCAGCCCGTAGGTGTCGCCGAGCACCGGTTCGAGGTCGGGGTGGAGGTAGGTGACGGCCTGGCGGCCGTTCTTGCGGTCGGCGTAGTCGCGGTGCATGTTGGCGGCCATGGGGCCGGGCCGGTACAGGGCCACCAGGGCGGCCACGTCGTCGAAGCTGGTCGGGGCGAGCGACCGCATCAGCGACCGCATCGGCCCACCCTCGAGCTGGAACACCCCCATCGAGTCCCCCCGGCACAGCATGGCGAAGGTGGCCGGGTCGTCGAGGGGCACGGTGTCGATGTCCGGGCGGCTCCCGGTGGACACCTCGATCAGGTCGAGGGCCCGCTCGATGACCGACAGGTTGCGCAGCCCGAGGAAGTCCATCTTGAGCAGCCCCAGGTCCTCGACCCCGTGCATCTCGTACTGGGTCACGATGGGGGAGTCGTCGGGGTCGTTCCCGTCCGGTTTGCGCTGGACGGGAACGTACTCGGTCACCGGTTCGTCGGTGATGACCACGGCGGCGGCGTGAATGCCGTCCTGGCGCCGCAGTCCCTCGAGACCGTTGGCCACGTCGATGACCTTCTTGGCCTCGGGATCGGTCTCGTACATGGTCCGGAGCTCGGCGGCGGCGGCGAACCCGTCCTCGTGGCCTTCGGAGCGGGTCAGGCAGGCGGCCAGTGGGGTGTCGCGGCCCATGAGCAGGGGCGGCATGGCCTTGGCGATCTTGTCGCCCACGATGTAGGGGTAGCCGAGCACCCGGGCGGCATCGCGCACCGCGGCCCGCGCCTTGATGGTGGAGAACGTGACGATCTGGGCCACGTGGTCGGATCCGTACCGCTCGGCGGCGTACTTGATCATGTCGCCCCGGTACCGTTCGTCGAAGTCCATGTCGATGTCGGGCATCTGCACCCGGCCCGGGTTGAGGAACCGTTCGAAGAGGAGGTCGTAGCGGATGGGATCGACATCGACGATCTGGAGGCAGTAGGCCACGCAGCATCCGGCGGCCGATCCCCGGCCGGGACCGACCCGGATCCGCCTCGAGCGGGCGAAGCGGATCAGGTCCCACACCACCAGGAAGTAGGCGGAGAAGCCCATATCGGCGATCACGCCCAGCTCGTAGTCGAGTCTGGTCATGACCTCGGCGGGGACGGGGTGGCCGTAACGGTCCTTGGCCCCCTCCACACTCAGGTGGCGGAGGTAGGCGGCGGCCCGCTCCTCGTAGGTGTCGCCCATGAACTCGTCGGGCACCGGAAACCGGGGGAGGCTGGGTCGCCCGAACTCGATCTCCACCGAAGCCCGTTCGGCGATCAGCAGCGTGTTGTCGCACGCCTCGGGTAGCTCGGCGAACAGGTGGCGCATCTCCGCGGCCGACTTCAGGTAGTGCTCCTCACCCTCGAATTTGAACCGTTTGG
>JBEKOI010000354.1:0-3731 GCA_049521915.1 Acidimicrobiales bacterium
ACTGTCCAAGAAAGTGTGTCCGCGTCGGGCAATACGTCGGCGGTGACGTCGGCGAGCGACGACTTCGACTCCAGCGGGACCCTCACGTCGGTCAACGTCAATGTCGGGGACCAGGTGACCGCGGGAGAGGTACTGGCAACCATCGATCCGGCTCAGGCCCAGGCCAACCTGAAGTCCGCGGAGGCCTCCTTGGCCAGTGCCCAGACCACCTTGGCTCACGACCAGGCCGGAGGCACCCCCACACAGCAAGCCCAGAACCAGGCCACCTTGGTCTCCTCCCAACAGCAATTGACCAACGATCAAAACCAATTGACCGCCGACCAGACGAGCTTGGCGACCGCGCAGTCCGCCCTCAGCTCTGACCAGGCGCTGGGATGTCCTGCCTCGAGTACCTCGTCAGCTGCGACGGGGAGTACTGGGACGGGGGCTACTGGGACGGGAGGGACCGGAGGTGGGGGCACCACGTCGACCACGAACGCTGCGGCCATCCCCGCAGACTCATCGGTCTCGGCCCCTGCGGTGAGCACCGGATCGGCCAGCGCGCTCGGTACGACGACGGCGACGCTCAGCGGCACCGTGACGCCCAACGGCGGCTCGACCACCTACTCCTTCTCCTATGGCACATCGACCTCGTTCGGCTCGTCGACCTCCTCGACGAGCGCTGGCTCTGGAACGAGCCCGACGAACGTGTCGGCGGTGGTAACCGGGCTCAGCCCGAACACGACCTACCTCTTCGAGCTCGTCGCAACCAACTCGGTCGGGACCACCACGGGCGTCAGCGTTGCCTTCAGCACCGCCCAGAGCTCGTGCGTGACCGACCAGGCCAACATCACCACCTACCAACAGGCCGTGGCCAAGGACCAGTCGACCATTGCGGCCCAACAGCTCACGGTCCAGTCGAACCAGGCGAACATGGTGGTCACGTCTGCGACGATCTCACAGGACCAGGCCACGGTCGCCCAGGACCAGGTCACCGTCACCGCGGACACCAAGGCGCTGGCCAACACCACCTTGCGAGCTTCGATCAGTGGAACCGTGACTGCAGTGAGCGGTTCGGTCGGCGAGACCGTCGGAGGATCGGGCTCGACGACCACGGGGTCGACCGCTAGCTCGGGTTCGACGGGCTCATCGAGCAGCTCGGGTTCGACGGGCAGCGCGGGATCGTCGACCGGTGCCGGCTCGGGTTCGACGGGCAGTGCGGGATCCTCGGCCAGCGCCGGCTCGGGTTCGACGGGCTCATCAAGTACCGGCTCGGGATCGACCGGCAGCACCAGCTCGGGTTCGACGGGCTCATCGTCCACCAGCTCGGGCTCGTCTTCGACCTTCATCACGATCGAGAGCCTGGGCAGCCTCGAAGTGGTGGCCAACTATGCCGAGGCCGACGCCACCAAGATCGCGGTGGGCCAGCCGGCGACGATCACGCTGTCGGCCCTCTCGAGCACCGAGGTCAGTGGGGTCGTCACCGCTGTGTCACCGACGTCGTCGGTCGTGAGCAACGTGGTCACCTATCCGGTCACCGTGGCGCTCACCAACCCCCCCTCGACGGTCAAAGAGGGCATGACCGCCCAGGTCGCCGTCATCGTCCAGAGCGCCAACAACGTCCTCCAGCTGCCGAGCGCCGCCATCACCACCACGGGCAGCATCTCGACGGTCAAGGTCCTCTCCAAGGGCGTCCAGACGGTCACCAGTGTCACCCTCGGGCTCGTGGGCAGCAGCTACACCGAGATCACAAGCGGCCTGCACGAAGGTCAGACTGTGGTCGAGCCAACGGCGAGCGTAAGTGCAAGCTCGAGCGGGTCGAGCTTGACGGGCGGCGGCGGTGGGTTCCCCGGTGCCGGCGGCTTCGGTGGAGGGGCCCCGTAGTGGCGAAGGACATTGGCATGGGTCCGGACGGGTCGCCAAAAAGGTGGCCAGTCATCGCGCTCTCCAACATCGTCAAGCGCTACGTCATGGGCGGCAACGACGTGTACGCGACGCGAGGCGTTTCGCTCAGTGTCTCACGCGGAGAGTTCGTCGCCATCATGGGGGCATCGGGCTCTGGGAAGTCGACGCTCATGAACATCATCGGGTGCCTCGACGTGCCGACCAGCGGGCACTATCGCCTCGATGGCGTAAACATCCGCGACCTCGACGACCGCGAGTTGTCACGCATACGCAATCGCAAGATCGGTTTTGTCTTCCAGGGATTCAACCTTCTCCCTACCATGTCGGCCATCGCCAACGTCGAGCTCCCGATGGCTTATGCGGGTGTGTCGGCCAAGGAACGGCGCCATCGAGCCGAAGGCGCGCTCGAATCGGTCGGGCTTGCCGATCGGATGGGCCACTTTCCCAACGAGATGTCCGGTGGCCAACAGCAGCGAGTTGCCGTTGCCCGCGCCATCGTCACCGATCCGTCCTTGATCCTCGCTGACGAACCGACTGGAAACCTCGACTCAAAATCGAGCGTGGATGTGATGTCGGCGTTTGCCAGTTTGCATGCCCAAGGTCGCACCGTGGTAATGATCACCCACGAAGAGGACATTGCGGCCTATGCCACCCGGGTCGTCCGCCTGCGCGACGGCGTCATCACACATGACCACCACCAGACGCCGTCACACCCCCACGAGTCCCACCTGGCTCATGCGCGCCAGGCGGAAGGCTCGAGCGCATTGGCGGGTTTGCCGTGAGCGTCGTGGCCAATGCCCTCATGGCCTTACGCGGCATCAACTCGAACAAGTTGCGATCCTTGCTGACCATGCTCGGCGTGCTCATCGGGGTGGCCGCGGTGATCGTGTTGTTGGCGGTAGGGACCGGTTCGTCTCAAGCGGTCGCCAAGTCGATCAATAGCTTGGGCACCAATACGTTGACGGTCTTCAGCGGGGGAGGATTCGGCGGCGGCACCTCGCAGACGGGAACCCAGTCGCGCAACGCCGTCTTGACGCAGACCGACGTCAAACTGATCTCCGATCCCAACAACGCGCCCGATGTGCAGTCTGTCTCGCCCGTCATCTCCACCAGCGAGACCGCCACCTATCAAGGGGCGAGTGCCACGACGTCGGTGATCGGTTCGACGCCGTCGTATCTTCCGGCGTCGAACTACACCGTACAATCGGGTCGGTCCATTTCGAGCGCTGATGTCAAGGCTCATGCCTTGGTCGTTGACCTGGGCTCGTCGACCGCCAGCAGCCTGTTCCCTGCCGGCTCGAACCCGCTGGGCAAGCAGATCCAACTCGGATCGTCGGAGTTCACGGTCGTCGGCTTGTTGGCCTCGAAGGGCAGCAGCGGGCTGAGCAATGGGGATGCGGTCGCCATTGCGCCCTACACGGCCGTTCAGGATCAGTTGACCGGCGAATCGCAATCGTTCTCACAGCTCTTGGTCCAAGGGAAGTCCTCGGCGACGCTGAGCCTGGCCCAAAGCGAGGTCGAGAGCATCCTGGCCGCCCAGAACGACACCACGGTTTCAAACCTCCCCTTCAGCGTGTTGAACCAGGCCAGCTTGCTCTCGACAGCAACGTCGAGCTCGAAGACCTTCACAGCGCTGCTCGGATGGGTCGCAGCCGTTTCCTTGTTGGTCGGAGCGATCGGCGTCATGAACATCATGTTGGTCACTGTCACCGAGCGCACGCGTGAGATCGGCATTCGCAAGGCGATCGGCGCCCCGAAGTCGGTGGTGCTCGGCCAGTTCTTGATCGAGGCGGTCGTCATCTCGTTGCTCGGTGGCATCTTGGGGGTGCTCGCAGGACTCTTCGTCG
>JBEKOI010000355.1:0-3719 GCA_049521915.1 Acidimicrobiales bacterium
CCCGGCTATCCGGTGATCCTCGACATGGCCGGGCGCCGCGGCCTGGTGGTGGGGGGCGGCCCGGTGGCCGCCCGCCGGGCCCGCGGCCTGGTGGCCTCCGGGGCCCGGGTCACCGTCGTCGCCCCCGAGGTGGAGGCGGCCATCGACCGGCTGGCCGCCTCCTCCCCTCCCGGCACCGGCACCCCTCCCGGCACCGGCACGCTCGAGATCGCCCGCCGCCGGTACGAGCCCGGGGAGGCTGCCCGTTACGACTTCGTGGTCACGGCCACCGGGGTGCCCGGCGTGGACCGGGCGGTGGTGTCCGACGCCACCGGTGCCGGCGTCCCCGTGAACAGCGCCGACCGGGACGCGCCCGGCTCGGTGCAACTTCCCGCCGTCCACCGGGACGGGCCCATCGTGGTGGCCGTATCCACCGGCGGCGCCAGCCCGGCCCTGGCCCGGTGGCTCCGGGACCGGATCGCCGGGTCCCTCCCGCCCTCCGTGGCCGTGCTGTGCGATCTGCTCGACGAGGGGCGCGCCGTCGTCCGGACGGCCGGACGCGCCACCGACTCGGTCGACTGGGAGGCGGTCATCTCCGAGCTGGTACCACTGGTCGAATCGGGACGGATCGACGAGGCGCGGTCCGAGTTGGCTGCGCGGTGCGGTCCGACCGGGGCCACCGGTCCGGCCGGGCCGACCGGTTCTCGATAGGGTGGGCGCCATGCACCCCACCAGTGTGCTCGGCCTCGACGAGATCGATCTCTCCGATCTGGCGTTCTGGGAGCGCCCGTGGTCGGAGCGGGAGGGCGCGTTCCAGTTGCTGCGACGTGAGCGGCCGCTGGCCTTCTTCGAGGAGCCCGACATGAGCGCGGCCTCGGAGCTGGCCCCGCCCCCAGGGCCCGGGTACCGGGCGGTGACCCGCCATGCCGACGTGGTCGAGATCAGCCGGCACCCCGAGATCTACTGCTCGGGCAAGGGGGCGGTGAGCATCCCCGATCTCCCACCGGAGATGGTCGAGTACTTCGCCGGCATGATCTCCACCGACAACCCGCGCCACGCCCGCCTCCGCCGGATCGTGTCGGCCGCATTCAACCCGCGCCGGATCAAGTCCATCGAGGACACCATCGAGGAGGTGGCCGACCGGGTGATCGAGCGCGCCGCGGGCCTCGGCGAGTGCGACTTCGCCGTGCAGATCGCCTCCCCGTTCCCCCTCGAGATCATCTGCGACATGATGGGCGTGCCCCCGTCCGAATACGCCACGGTCCTGCGCTGCTCCAACATCATCCTCAGCAGCGGCGATCCCGAGTACATCCCCGAAGGCACCGATCCGGTGCTCGCCTTCATCACCGCCGGCCAGGAGCTCACCGACCTGATGAACGAGATCAGCGCCCACCGGGTCGACCACCCGGCCGACGACGTCGCCACCGCGCTCATCACCACCAACATCGACGGCGAGGCCCTGACCGCGGGCGAGTTGGCCTCCTTTTTCGTCCTCTTGCTCACGGCCGGCAATGAGACCACCCGCAACGCCATCACCCACGGCCTGCTGGCCCTGACCGAGCACCCGGACCAGCGGGCCCTGTGGCAGTCCGACCCCGGCATCGGTGCCACCGGGGTCGACGAGATCGTGCGCTGGGCCTCCCCGGTCATCTGGATGCGCCGGACCGTCACCGAGGACACCGTGCTGTCGGGTGAGGAGCTGCACCCGGGTGACAAGGTGCTCCTCTTCTACAACTCGGCCAACCGGGACGAGACCGTGTTCGAGGACCCGTTCACATTCGACGTGCGTCGTGCCCCGAATCCCCATGTGGGGTTCGGTGCCGCCGGACCCCACTTCTGCCTGGGCGCCCACCTGGCCCGTCGTGAGGTCGAGGTGATGATGCGGGAGCTGTTGAAGCGGCTGCCCGACATCGAGTCCACCGGGGAGCCCGACCGGCTGCACTCGAGCTTCATCAACGGGATCAAGCACCTGCCCTGCCGGTTCTCGCCCTCCTGAACCGCCGCGCCGGTCACGGCTTGACCGGTGGCCGAGCCGGTCACGGCTTGACCGGTCTCCGCGCCGGTCACGGCTTGGCCACCATGACGACGGTGGCCACGATCAGCACGACGGTGACGCCGGCGGCCGACGTCATGACCCGGATGCATTGCCAACGCAGACCGGCGGCCGGGCCGGGGTCACCCACCGCCACCTGGAGCCGCCGCTCGGCCGGCCACAGCACCAGCTCGCCGGCGGCGGCGGCGACCGCCCACAACGTGAGCCCGTCGGCCACCCAGCCGTCGGAGAACGACCAGTCGCCCCGGCTCATGAGGACGAGGACCACGCCGAACACCGGCACCAGGAACAGGACTCGACCAGCCCAGTTGACCCCGGGCCGGTAGTAGCGGCGCACTGCCTCGGAATCGGGGCCCGACCGGTAGAGTGCAAGGGCGTAGCCGCCGGCTACGACCACGGTCCCGAGGCCGACCAGGGCGCTCAACACGTGGGCCAGCAGCACCACGTCGTACCAGGCGCCGTGGGCCAGTGAGGCCGTGGTCGCCGGCATCGGGTGGGCGATGGTCATGCGGGGGATTCTGGCACCCCGCCGGGCCCCGCCGACCTGCGGCCAGTGACACGTGCCCCTGGCCCGGAATTGCTACGTTAGTGTGACGGTTTGGCCACTCCCAGGACGCCCTCGGGCAGCGTGGGTGTCGGGCACCGCGTTGGGCACTGCAGGGCTGATACGTGAAGAGTGGAATCGAGGTTGCGACGATCGTGCGCACACACACCAGACGCTCCCACCAAAGCACCTCTCGACGTCGATGAACCAGCTCCGGCTTGATCCGCTGACGGGACGATGGGTGGTGGTGAGCACCGACCGGGCCACCCGGCCCCAGGCCTTCGCGCCCCGGGTGTCGCCCATCCAGGCCGACACCTCGCGGCCGTGCCCGTTCTGCCCCGGCAACGAGGAGATCGCCACCCCGGCCCTGGAGACGCGCGGGGCCGACGGCAAGTGGTTGGTGCGGGTCGTCCCCAATCTCTACCCGGCCTTCGAGGGGAATGCGCCCTTCGTGGTCACCAACCGCGGGCCGGTGTTCACCCAGGCCAGCGCAGGCGGGATCCACGAGGTGTTCGTGCTGTCACCGAACCATCAGAACTCGTGGTCGATGCTGAGCGACGAGCAGACCACCGCGGTGATGACCGCCATCCGCGATCGGATCGAGGAGCACTCGTCGATCCCCGGCCTCCGCTACAGCCAGGCCATCGTCAATGCCGGCCGCGAAGCGGGCGCCTCCATCGAGCACCCCCACGGGCAGCTGCTCGGGATGTCCTTCGTCCCCCGCGAGCTGGTCGAGGAGCAGGCCGGCTTCGCCCGGTTCGCCGGGCGGTGCCTGCTGTGCACGACGGTGGACGCCGAAGAGAACGTCAACCACCGGGTCGTCTACGCAGACGAGAGGGTCCTGGTGATCTGCCCGTTCTGGAGTGGCGCCCCCTACGAGATGCTGGTGATCCCGCGGGCCCACGGACCCCACCTGCACCACAGCCCGGCCACCGATCTGGTGGCGGTGGGGAAGGCCCTCAAGGTGGCACTGGGGAGCCTCCGCGACGTGGTCGGCGACATCGCCTACAACCTCGTGTTCCACTCGGCCCCCTATCGCGCACCGGAGCCCTACCACTGGCACGTGCACGTCGTGCCCAAGCTCACCACCGTGGCCGGGTTCGAGCTCGGGACCGGCGTGCTCATCAACATCGTCAACCCCGA
>JBEKOI010000356.1:0-3703 GCA_049521915.1 Acidimicrobiales bacterium
ACAACGGCTTCGGCTACTGTGCCGTGCTCTCAACCGGCGGGATGGAGTGTTGGGGCGGCAACGCCACCGGTGAATTGGGCAATGGGACCATCGGTGGGACGGACCATGAGGACGGCTACGACACCCCGCAGGCGGTCACCGGTGTCACCGGCGCCGCCGCGGCCACCACCGACGCCTCCGGCAACTTCGGCAACTGTGCGGTGCTCGCGGCCGGGGGCATGGACTGCTGGGGGTACAACGGCGACGACGAGCTGGGCAGCGGGACGGTCGGTGGGCCTGATGGGAAGGACGGCTACGACACGCCCCAGGCGGTGCGATCCCTCTAGACACAGCCGCGGACCGGGCACCGGTCCCGCACCCCGGTCGGTTCAGGCTTCCCAGTGCCCGGGCAGGTTCACCTGCTCGACACCGTGGCCAGGCAGAACCCGACGCTGTGATCGAGATCGGCGCGGGTCGGGCGCCTGCCCTGTTGCAGGTAGTCGGTGAGCACCCCGATGATCGCATGGGTGGCGAGCGACGAGTCGAATTCGGGACGAGCGCTGCCCAGGGCTGCGAACGGCTCTTGCAGCAATGCGGCCAAGGGCGCGTTCAGAGACGAACGACCGGGCACGAGGCCCTCGCCGATGCTCCCTCCGTTCCACAGCACGGCCAGTGTCGTGGCCGCGATGTCGTCGTCGACGGCCTGGGACAGGATCCCTTCCACCCACCGGCGCACCTTCCCCTCGGGTGCCGCGGCCTTGGCCATCTGGTGCGCCACGTAGCTGGCCAGGCGTTCCGCGCCGTCTTCGAGGATGGCGGCGACGAGCGCGTCCTTCGAACGAAAGTGCCGGTAGAACGCCTCGTTCGAGAGCCCTGCGGCCGCCACGATGTCGCTGACCCGTGGGCGCGTGGTCGTTCCGCACTCGCGCATGACCTCGAGACCGGCGTCCAGCAGGCGCCTGACCTCACTGGCGTAGAGCGCACCCCGCTTGGCCAGTGCCCGCTGGGCGATGCGGCCGGCCAGGTCGTCCTCCGGTTTCAGTCCTTGATTCTGAACAGCCAGAATTGTGTTCTTCATCGTCAGAATTCTATACTCCCCACCGCGGGAGAGAAACGGCACGGGCCAGGGACACGGAAACAGAACGAGTGATGAACCTTGACCCTCCGGCCACCTGTCCAAGGGGTGGGCTGCCGCTGGACCGAATGTGCCAATGGCCTGAGCACGAAGTGAGGAACTCGTGATGGACCTCGAACGACTTGCCACCTGGATGGACGGCGTGGGCCTGCAAGGCACCGGCGAGCCGATCGAAAGCCGTTACGTCTCCG
This sequence comes from Acidimicrobiales bacterium, assembly GCA_049521915.1. Lineage (GTDB taxonomy): Bacteria > Actinomycetota > Acidimicrobiia > Acidimicrobiales > RAAP-2 > Bog-756. The sequence goes on from JBEKOI010000356.1 coordinate 1,306, forward strand.
GTGGATCTCAGAACGAGATCTATGAGATCCGGCGTGGCGACCTCCATTGCGCCATGCGGATCCCGCCGGCGTCGGCACCGGCCAGCCGTGATGACGGTATCTTCCGCGAATGGCGCATCACCGAGGCGCTCGACGGCACTGATGTGCCGCACACCGGAGCGGTGGCGATGTGCGTCGATCAATCCGTCCTCGGCCGTGCCTTCTATCTCATGGGCTTCGTCGAAGGATGGTCGCCCATGGGTGTCGACAAATGGCCGGCTCCGTTCGATACCGACCTCACCGCCCGGGAGGGTCTGGCCTACCAGCTGGTCGAGGGGATTGCGCTGCTGTCCAAGGTCGACTGGAAGGCCAAGGGCCTGCACGACCTGGGCCGTCCCGACGGGTTCCACGACCGTCAGGTCGACCGCTGGACGTCCTTCTTCGAGCGGATCAAGGGCCGCGAGCTGCCCGGTCTGGATGTGGCGACGAACTGGCTGCGCGAGCACCGACCTCTCGACTACATCCCAGGACTGATGCACGGCGACTACCAGTTCGCCAACGTCATGTACCGCCACGGCGCCCCGGCCCGGCTGGCGGCCATCGTCGACTGGGAGATGGGCACGGTCGGCGATCCCAAGCTCGATCTGGCATGGATGGTCCAGGGCTGGCCGGAGGATACGCAGGCACCTGAGGCGGCGACCTCCAGCTATGTCGACATGACGGGTATGCCGACCCGTTCCCAAATCCTCGCCCATTACTCGGAGGTGTCGGGGCGCCAGGTCGAGGACATCGACTACTACGTGATCCTGGCCAAGTGGAAGCTGGCCATCGTGCTGGAGCAGGGCTTCCAGCGTGCTGGTGACGACGAGAAGCTCCTGGCCTTCGGCCCGATCGTGGTCGACCTCATGAGAGGCGCGGCCGAACTCGCCGAGACGACCGACTACAAAGGATGACCGACGACGAACTGGTCCGGGAACGCCGGGGGTCGGTGCTCATCGCTCGGCTCAACCGGCCGGCGGCCCGCAACGCCCTCAGCCCATCGCTGATGTCCGCCATCGGAGCTGCGCTACTCGACGGAGAGAATGACCACGGCATCGGTGCTGTCGTCCTCACCGGCACCGGCGATCGCGCCTTCTGCGCCGGCATGGACCTGCAGCAATTCAGCGACGGTGAGGAGATGGTCCCGACCGACGAGCGGGCCGCCCAGGCGTTCTATCGCTTCCTCCGAGGCGATGTCGGGGTGCCGGTCGTCGGGGCGGCCAACGCCACCGCGGTGGCCGGGGGCTTCGAGCTCCTGCTGGGTTGCGATGTCATCGTGGCCAGCTCGGAGGCGAAGTTCGGCCTGCCGGAAGTGAAGCGAGGGCTGTTCCCGGCAGGCGGTGGCACACAGCTCGGAACGAGGATCCCGCTCGGCATCGCACTCGAGATGGTCCTCACCGGCGACAGCATCAGCGCCGACCGGGCCTATGAGGTCGGGCTGGTCAACGCCGTCGTGGCCCCGGCAGAGGTCCTCGCCACCGCGGTGTCCTACGCGGAGCGGATCGCGGCCAACGGCCCGCTCGGTGTGGCTGCGGCCAAGGAGCTCGTCCGGCTCGGTTCGGTCGACGCCGACCGGGCCGCGGAGCGGCTCGGTGATCTGCAGGCCCGGGTGTTCGCCAGCCAGGACGCCAGGGAGGGCGCATTGGCCTTCCTCGAAAAACGGCCGCCGGTGTGGCAGGGACGCTGAGATAGCCGCCGGGTTCCGTGGCCGTCACGGGGAGGTCACGGTCGATGTTGTGGCCCCCGCGGCGAGGTCGGCCCGGGGACGCCCCCTTCACCTGGCCCGCAGGATCTTGTCGATCTCCTCCAGCTCATCGGATGTGAACTCGAGAGCTTCGATGGTGGCGACATTCTGCTCCAGCTGGATGACGCTGCTCACGCCGATCAGGGTCGACGTCACCCGGGCATCGCGGAGCGTCCAGGCCAGCGCCATTTGGGCCATCGTCTGGTGACGACGTTCGGCCACCTCCTGCAGGGCCCGCACCCTGTCGAGCACATCGTCGCCCAACTGCTCCTTCCCCAGCGTCCCGTCCCGGCTGGCCCGGGACCCGGGAGGGACCCCTTCGAGGTACCGGTCGGTGAGCAGACCCTGCTGCAGTGACATGAAGGCGATGCAACCGACTCCGCGACGACCGAGCACCTCCAACAGGCCGCTCTCGATCCAGCGGTTGAACATCGAATAGGCGGGTTGGTGGATGAGCAACGGCGTGCCCAGCTGCGAGAGGATGTCCGAGGCGGCCTCGGTCTGCTCAGGGGGATACGAAGAGATCCCCACGTAGCGCGCCTTGCCCTGGCGGACCGCGGTGTCCAGTGCTCCCATCGTCTCCTCCAAGGGAGTGTCCGGGTCGAAGCGGTGGGAGTAGAAGATGTCCACGTAGTC
>JBEKOI010000357.1:0-3673 GCA_049521915.1 Acidimicrobiales bacterium
CGCGTCCAACCCGGAGCCGGGGTCCGACCCGGAGCCGGGGTCCGAGCCCGGGAGATGGGCGATACCGAAGACCGAGCAGAGCAGTTGCGGACCCCATCCGGCGTCGGCCAGGGAGGAGTTCACCATGTGGATCTGGGTGACCAGGGCCTCGATGTCGGCGTTCTCGACGACCAGCCAGTGGTAGCCGTAGGCGTCCTCGGCCTTCTTGAGACCGACGGATCCGTCCATGTCGAGCAGTTTGACCACTTCGGCCTGCATGTCCTCGAATCCCTGCCCCGAAGGGGGTTTGAAGCACACGCCGGCGTGGCCCGAACAGGACAGGTCGGTGGCGCTCTGGAGGGTGATCGATGCCGAAGGCAATGCGAAGAGCGCGTCGAGGTCGGACTGGACGGGCTTCGTCCGTCCGAGGATGGTGTTGAGCAGTCCCATCAGCTACCTCCGCTCACCTGGTGTCCGTTTGCCGTCGAGTCCGCCATCCTGCCCTCCGGTCACGAGGGGCGGCCCAACTCGGCCTCGATGCTGGCCAGTTGGGCGAGCCGCTTGTCCAGGGAGGGATGGGTCGAGAAGATGGTGGAGAGGCTGACCCCGCTCTTGGCGATGGCCGGGGTGAAGTAGAAGGCATTGAAGCTCTCGGATGCACGGAGGTCGCGGGTCGGGATCCTCGACATCTCACCGGTCACCTTCACCAGCGCCGAGGCCAGCGCCGAGGGCCTTCCGGTGAGCAGCGCCCCCGACCGGTCGGCGGCCAGCTCGCGGTAGCGGGACAGGGCCATGGTCAGGAGGAAGCTGATGGCGTACACGGCGATCGACACGGCCAGGACCAGCAGCTCGACCAGGGCGGCATTGTCGTTCCCGCCCTGGCTGTTCCCCCGGTTCCCACCGCCGAAGCCGCCCATCAGGCCGGACCACAGCATGATGCGGGTGATCAGTCCGGCCACCATTCCCAGAAAGCTGGCAATGGTCATCACGGCAACATCGCGGTGGGCCACATGGGAGAGCTCGTGGGACAGCACGGCTTCGAGCTCGGACTCGTCCAGCCGCCGCATGAGGCCGCTGGTGGCGCACACCACCGCGCTGTTCGGGCTGCGTCCGGTGGCGAAGGCGTTGGGGACGTCGGTATCGGCGATGGCCACCCGGGGTTTCTTCATGTCGGCGAGGGCACACAGTCGGTCGATGACACCGTGGAGCTGTGGTGCCTGCTCCGGCGTGACGATCCGGCCGTGCATGCCGAAGAGGGCGATCTTGTCGGAGAACCAGTACTGGACGAAGAGGATGATGGCCGCGAAGACCAGCACGACGACATAGGAGATGCCGAAGGCGATCAGCAGCCCGATGACCGCGGCGTAGAGGATCACGATCATGAGCCCGGTGGTGAACATCCGGAGGTTCAGCCCGTGGTCCGAGGGAATGTTGCGCGCAGTGCTCATGGATCTCTCAGTCGTCAGCTCTCGGGCCGTCCGCCGAATCGGCCAGCAGTCCCTTGGTCTCGGCGAGGGTGGCGTCCGGGAAGGGGACGACCAGGTCCGAGGGTGCGAAGGTGTCGGCGGCGACCGGTTCGCCCAGCCGGCGGACTTCGGCCGTCAGTGCCGCCAGCGCGGGGGCGAAGGCCTTCTCGTCCCCGTTGTCGACAGCCTCGGCGACCTTGGCGTCCAATGCCTCGAGGGTGCCGTGGTCGCCGTCGGGGATCAGGTACTGCCCCTCGCCCAGGATGCGTACGATCACGAAGATGTTCCGTCGGGTTCGGCCGACCCGAGCTCGGCCGGGGGTGGGGCGCCCGTGCCCACCTCGGCCTTGAGCGCAGCCAGCTCGGCGTCGACGGTCGACGTGGTCGATGCCTGGTTGAGCTGAGCCTGGATGTCGTCGACCGGGTTGGTCAGATCGGTGAGCGCGCCCGACGCCAGCAATTCGTCCATGGCCCCGGCCCGGGCCTGCATGCTGTCGATCTTGTCCTGGGCCCGCTGCATCGACATGCCGGCGTCGCCCATCGACTCGGAGATGCCCGAGACGGCCTCGCCGATCTTGGTCTGGGCCTCGGCCGCGGTATAGCTGGCCTTCATGGTCTCCTTCTTGGTGCGGAAGGAGTCGACCTGGCTCTGCAGCTTCTGGGCGGTGGCGATCAGTTTCGATTCCTGGTCCGCGACCTGCTGGTGCTGGGTCTGGAGCTCGCTGAGCTGATCGGCCAGCGCGGCGCGACGGCTGAGGGCTTCGCGGGCCAGGTCCTCGTTGCCCTGGGTCAGGGCCGCCTTGGCCTGCTGCTGGAGCTTGTCCCCCTGTTGCTGCAGCTGGGAGGCCTGCAATTCGATGCGCTTCTTGGCGGTGGTGACGTCGGCCACGCTGCGACGGACCTTTTGGAGGCTCTCCAGTTGCTTCTGATAGGAGAGGTCGAGGGACTCCCGTGGATCCTCGGCCTTGTCGAGCAATTTGTTGGTCTTGGCCTGGACAATTCCCGACAGGCGCTTCATCACGCTCATACTGATGGGTCCTTCCTCGTTCTTGGCAATTGAAGCTTAGGGCCTCACTGCCCGGTAGCGTGTGCGCCGTGCCTGAGTCGCTCTGTCTCCTCACCGTTCATGCCCATCCTGACGACGAGGCGTCGAAGGGTGCCGGAAGCGTGGCCCGATATCACGCCGAGGGCGTACACACCGTGCTGGTCTGCTGCACGGGCGGCGAGGAGGGCGAGGTCCTCAACCCGGCCATGGACACTCCCGAGGTCCATGCACGGATCGCGGAGTTGCGTGAGGCGGAGCTCGACCGGGCGGCAGACATCATCGGCTACGACGAGGTGGTCATGCTCGGCTACCGGGATTCGGGGATGGCGGGAGCGGAGTCCAACGACAATCCTCTCTCCTTCGCCCGGGCCCCCTACGACGAAGCGGTCGAGCGCCTGGTGGAAGTCGTCCGCCGCACCCGGCCCCAGGTCATGGTGATCTACGGCGACGAGCAGTCCGGCTACCCTCATCCCGACCACCTGCGAGTCCACGAGATCGGACTGGCCGCCTACGCGGCCGCCGGTGACCCGGAGCGGTTTCCGGGGGCCGGTGCGGCCTGGCAACCGGGCAAGCTCTACTACACGATGTTCTCCGTGCAGCGGTTCAAGGAGGTCCACCAGAAGTTCGAGGAGCTGGGGCTCGAATCGCCCTTCGACGAGCAGTGGCGCAAACGCTGGGAGGACGTCCCCACCGAGGCGGTCACCACCTCCGTCGACATCTCGGACTTCGCCGACGTACGCCGCGAGGCACTCCTGGCCCACGCCACTCAGGTCGACCCCAAGTCGCCGTTCTGGTTCGGGCTCCCACCCGAGGTGATGCGGTCCATCCACCCGTACGACGACTACCGGTTGGCCAGGACGGCGACGCCAGGTCGAGGTCCGGGGGACCCACCCGTCATCGACGTGTCCCCGTCGCTCGAGGGCGAGGCGGAAGGCGATCTCTTCGCCGGAGTGCGCGACGCCCGGTGACGCTCGACGCACCAGAGCCACCCGGCGCGGCCGACGGATATCATCGGGCCCGGTGGAGACGGGAGCCGGGTGTGTCGTGACCGAGTGGGGAATGTCGTGACCAAGTGGCTGACCCCGGAGTGGTTCGACGAGACCCGGGCGATGGGAACCGACCTGCCCGGTCGGGCCGGCCTGTCGGCCCGAATCCAGTTCGAGGTGACCGGAGGGCCGGAAGGT
>JBEKOI010000358.1:0-3671 GCA_049521915.1 Acidimicrobiales bacterium
CAATCTGAATGGGCCGTTTACCCCGATGCGGTAGTCGCCGGAAAGGAGGAGGAAGCTTCCCATGGCCACGGCGTGACCGTTGCAGGCGATGACGACAGGTGTCGGGTGCTCGAGAATCCGAAGGGCGAGCAGGAAACCCTGCTCGAGCATGCGCGCCGCGTCCGACCCACCCGAACGCAGCACATTGAGGTCGAAACCCCCGGAGAAGATCCCTGCTCGGCCGGTGAGCACGACCACGGCGCCGTCGGCGATGGCCTGATCGAGGGCTTCATTGACAGCCGAAAGCATCTCGAGCGAGAGCGCGTTGGCCTTGCCGTCGTCCATGGCGATCGTGGCGACGCCATCGTTGTATTCATACGAGACCAGCTCAGGCATGGTGGAATCCTCCCAGCGGTTGATCCTATTGCCGGGCTCCGCCCTCCGCCGTGCCGCACGCCGACCTCCCGGGTGAGCGATGCTGGCTCCGGTGATCTCCACGTCCGGTCTCTCCTGGCCGCTCCTCGTGGGCGGGAGCGCGTCGACCGGAGTCAGGGCAGACGGCCGGCGTCCACCCCGGGGGACCGCCACGGCCTCCAGGAACGGGAAGAGCCGGGTGCGCTCGTGGCCGGTCATGGTCGGAGCGGTACTGGTCGCCGCCCTGGCCGTGGGTGGCGTGGCCGTCTGGGGCGGCTTCGGGAGCACGAAAGTGACCCCACACCGCTCCGCTCCCAGGCATCCCGCAGCGTCCACCCGGCGGGCCGCCCCACCGGCATCGACCGGACCACCAGCCGCACTCGACTCGGTGGCGTGCCCGAGTGTCTCGGAGTGCATCGCCGTGGGCGGCGCCGGGGGTGTCCAGGTGAGCCGAACCGGGGGGCGATCTTGGACTCCGGTGGCCGTTCCCACCCACCACTTCCTCTACGGGGTGGCCTGCTCCGACCCGGCACACTGCGTCGTCGTGGGCGACGCCGGGACCGCCCTCCTCACCGACGATGCCGGGACCAGGTGGACCATGGAGCGGACAGGTGTTGCCCGGCCCCTGTCGTCAGTCGCCTGTGCCGGGTCCGGCCGGTGCTACGCGGTCGGGGATGGTGGAACGGTCGTCGTGACGGACGACGGTGGGATCCGGTGGCACACGGTGTCCAGCGGCTTCGGGGTGTTGGACGGCGTGGCCTGCAGTGCCGCCGTGCACTGTGCCGCGGTCACCAGCTCCGCGGTCACGGACCTGACCACCGCTGACGGGACCACGTGGGCGCCGACACCGGTGCCCTTCTCCGTGCTCGACTCGCTCTCACCGCTCAACGGCATCGCCTGCTCCGGCCCGACCTGTGTGGGTGTGGGTGGTCGCGGCCTCCTGGCCTGGTCCGACGACGGAGGGGCCGAATGGCTCCCCGGCCGGACGGGAACAGCAGAGGACCTCCAGGCGGCGGCGTGCGCCTCACCGGATCGGTGCGTGGCCGTCGGTCAGGCCGGAACGATCCTGAGCACGGGGGGCCCCGGCTCCCAGGCGACACCGGACCCGTCGCCCACCGCCGAGGCGTTGCTCGGGGTGTCGTGCCCGAGCCCCGAGGAGTGCGTGGCCGTGGGCAGCGGGGGCACGGTCCTCACCTCCGCCGACGGCGGTGCCGAGTGGGACGTGCGGGCCGGCCGCCCGGCACCGATCCCCGGTATCCGGGTGCTGGTGGTCGGTGACTCGTTCGCCCACACACTCGCCCTCGGCCTCGCCCGCAACGCCTCCGCCTACGGTGTCACCTTGATCGATGGGTCGCTCGACGGGTGTGCCATGGCCCGGGGGAGCCCCGTCCTCGTCGGTGGTCGGCCCTACCCCGTCACGGGACCGTGCGCACCGGCCGGGCCGGGCTGGCAGGCGCAGTACCAGGCGGACGTGACCACCGACCGGCCGACGCTGTCACTGCTCGTACTCGGTCCCTGGGACCTGAGCACCCGCCTCATCGCCGGCCGGTGGAGCTCGCCGGATCAGGCGGGCTACGACGCCTACTATCGCCAGCAGGTGGTCACCGCGCTCCGGATCCTCGCCACCACGGGGGGAAGGGTGGCCATGACAACGCTTCCAGAGGTCCGCACCTCAGGTCCCGAGCAGTGCGTGCCGCTGCCGGCCACCGTCACGGACTGCCCGACGGAGACTGAGCGGGTGGATGGGCTCGATTCGACGGCCGGGCAGGCGGCACGCCAATCGGCAGGGCCGGTCAGGGTGATCGACCTCGGTCACCGGCTCGCACCCGACGGCACCTTCGTCAGCGAGGTGGACGGCGTGATCGTCCGAGCCGCCGACGGGGTACATCTGAGCGAGCCCGGGGGCGAATGGTTGACGCCGTGGTTGGTCCCCCTGCTGGTGGCGGCCGCCCGCTGATCGACCGCGGGGTGGTGGCCGCCGAGCCCTCCGGCCCGGTTCAGCGACGGCGCCGGCCTGGACGACCGTCAACGGAACCCGTCGAGGCCCCGGTTACCATTGCCGCCCATGTCAATGGGATGTCAACTCCTCGACCAACTTCCGCACCGGAGCTACGACGATGGCGGCACGCACGTCGTCGAGCTCGACATCACCGATGAGATCCGAGGTCCGCGGGGCGCCGTTCACGGAGGCTTGATCGCCTGCCTGGCCGACCGGGCCGGCGCCTACGCGGCCGTGCGTTCGAGCCGCCGACCTGTCGTCACATCGAGTGTCGCCCTGAGCTACATGGCATCAGCCAAGGCGGGCCCGTTGCGTGCTGTTGCTGTCCCGCTTCGGATCGGTGGCCAGCAAGGAGTTGTGGAGGTGCATGTCTACGACGACGGGGAGGACAACCGACTGGTTGCCACCGCGCTGCTGACCATGAGCTTCCTGCCCGGCGAGTTCCCGGCACCCGGTCCTTCGGCCTAGCCGCGGGAGCTCGTCCCCTTCAGGTAGTCCTCCGCCAGGTGGGAGGGGGCGCACACCAGCCAGCCGTCGACCAGTGCGTTGCGTAGACCCTTTTTCCGGACGGTCTCGAGCCGGATGAGAACTGCGGCATAGCCGTCGAAGTGCGGGATCGTGAAGAACCCGGGCGCGGAGAGGGCGAGAACGGCCTCCTTCTCCACCACGTCCTCGACCCGGACGGCCATGATCGGTCCGGCCGGCGGCGTCGTATCGCCGAAGCGCCTGATTTCCGCCTTGGTGAACGGTCGCTCCCAGGCGAATGCCTTCTGGCCCACGTACCACGTGACATTTCCGTGCCGTTCCCCCTCGGTGACCCCGGGGAGTGCCGAAGCGAGGGCCCGGACGTCGTCAAGCGTCGCCATGTCGACCATGATCCCCGGTGCGGGCGCCGGTGGACGGTGTCCCGCACGCCGTCCTCATCCCCGGCCTCTCTCGCCGTCGACGAGCGCCCACATCGCCTCTCGCTCGGCTGCACTCATGTGCGAGTCTTCCGCCTTCCACTTGACGACCTCGGGGAGACGGGCCCGGATCTCGTCGACATCGAACTCGTCCAGAACGGCCTTGATGAGGATCGATCTTCCGCGCCCCATGAGGGCGGCCCGGACCCGTCCGGCCGGGATGGCCCCGGCTGCCAGCAGCACCCAGGTGACGGCGATGTCGGTGTTGGCGTCGCCACGAGCGGCATTGGGCCAATCGATCACAACCGGGCCGGTCGGTGCCAGGATGATGTTGAGTGGGTGCAGATCGAGATGGACGAGGCGATGACCACGGCCAC
>JBEKOI010000359.1:0-3661 GCA_049521915.1 Acidimicrobiales bacterium
ACCGGCCCTCCAGGGTCCGGGGCAGGTCGGAGGGCCCGCCGGGGCCCCCGCCGCCCGGTTCGGCCAGGTTCACCCCGGCCAGCCCGAGCCGCTCGACCACCGACCGGTTGATGTCGGAGGCGAACCAGCGCACCACGCTCGAGGCGATGACCGGACCCACCCCGTCCACCGCGGCCAGGGTGGCCTCGTCGGCCGACATGATGGTGTCGAGGTCGCCGGACGCCTGGGCCAGGGCCAGGGAGCCGACCTGGCCGAGGTGACGGATCCCCAGTCCGATCAGCACCCGGTGCAGAGGCCGGCTCCGGGACTCGTCGATGGCGGCCAGGAGGTTGGCGATGGAAAGCGCGGCAAATCCCTCCAGTCCGTCGAAGGTGTCGGCGGTGAACGAGTAGAGGTCGGCCACATCGTTGAGCAGCCCCTGGTCGATGAAGAGCTGCACACGCTGCTCCCCCAGCCCCTCGATGTCCATGGCCGAACGTGAGGCGAAGTGGGCGATGCGCTGCACGCGCTGGCCCGGACAGTCGAGGTTGGTGCAGAAGGTGTCGCTCTCGCCGGGCAGCCGCTCCAACGGGGCCCCGCAGCTCGGGCAGACCGTCGGAAACTTCCACCGCGGCTTCCTGCGCCCGGCGGAGGCTCCGAGAACCGGCCCCACCACCTCGGGGATCACGTCCCCGGCCTTTCGCACCACCACCGTGTCACCGGGTCGCACATCCTTGGTCCGAACCTGGTCCTCGTTGTGGAGGGTGGCCAACGACACGGTGGAGCCCCCGACGAAGACCGGCTCCAGGACGGCGAACGGGGTGGCCTTCCCGGTACGGCCGATCGACACCGCGATGGCATTCAGCCTGGTGGACCGCTCCTCGGGCGGGAACTTGTAGGCGATGGCCCATCGTGGGGCCCGGGACGTGGCGCCGAGCCGGCGTTGCAGGGCGAGATCGTCCACCTTGACGACGACGCCGTCGATTTCGTAGTCGAGCTCGTGACGGTGCTCGTCCCACCGGTGGCAGAAGGAAAGCACCTGGTCGAGACCGTGGACGAGCTGCCGTTCGGGATTGACCGGAAAGCCGGCCGCATCCAACCACTCGAGCGTGGCCGAGTGGGTCGGGGCCAGCTGGCCCGGAGTCGGCACGGACCGCCGGCTCCGGCCGCCCGGTCCGGCACCCATCTGGAGCTCACCCACCTGGTAGGCCCAGAAGGAGAGGGCCCGGCTGGCCGTGATCGACGCGTCCTTCTGCCGGAGGGATCCGGCGGCCGAATTCCGCGGATTGACGAACAGCCGCTCGCCGGACTCGGCCTGGCGCCGGTTGAGGTCGTCGAAGGCGGAGATGGGCATGTACACCTCGCCCCGCACCTCGATCAGCTCCGGCGGAGGTCCCGCGGCCTCGTCCAGCCGATCGGGGACGTCGGCGATGGTGGCCACGTTGGCCGTGACGTCCTCACCGGTCCGTCCGTCACCGCGGGTGGCGGCCTGCACGAACCGGCCGTCACGGTAGGTGAGGGAGATGGCCAGACCGTCGATCTTGAGCTCGCAGACGAACGCGGTGTCCTCGGGGATCTGGCGGGCCAGGCGATCGGCCCAGGCCTTCAGCTCCTCGGGGCTGAAGACGTTGTCGAGGCTCATCATGGGGACCCGGTGGCGCACCGGGGCGAACAGGACGGAGGGCGCGGCCCCGACGGTCGACGTGGGCGAGCCCGGTGTGACCAGGTCGGGATGGTCGGCCTCGATGGTGCGCAGCTCGCGCACCAGGGCGTCGAAGTCGGCGTCGCTTATCTCGGGATCGTCGAGCCGGTGGTACCGGTCGTTGTGGTACGAGACCAGGGCTCGCAGTTCCTCGACGCGAGCTACCGGATCCGGGCCCCCGGGCCCGGTGGAGGGATCCCGTTCCCCGCGGTTCAACCTGCGACTCCCGAACCCATGACGACGTCCGGCTCGCTCGGGTCGTAGAGGGCGACGGTCTGACCCGGTGCGATGCGGCGCTGGCGGGTGGCAAAGGTCACAGACACCGCGGGCCCGTCCCGATCGGGACCGATGGTGCGGCGGACCGTTCCGGCCACCGGCCGGCCGTGGGCGCTGCACTGGGCGATCACCGCCACGCCGGCATCACCGCCATCGCCGCCATCGCCGCCATCGCCGCCAGCCGATCGTCCCCCGCCGGCCGATCGTCCCCCGCCGGCCGCCGATCCGGCCGGCACCCCGGGCGCCAGTGGATCGGCGTCGGTCCAGGTGACGGTGTGGAGCCGCACCCGCCGGGCCAGGGCGGCCTCGGCCGAACCGAGTGAGATCCGCCTGGTGGGGACGTCCACGGCCGTCACGAAACGGCGCGAACCGCCCGGGCTGTGACCCATGCCCCGGCGCTGTCCCACCGTGACGAGCTCCACGGCGTCGACCGGTCCGAGGTCCTCACCGGTGTCATGGTCGACCAGACGGCCCGCGTGCAGCGGCAGGCGCGCGCCCAGGAAGCCCTGGCGGCCCTCGTCGGAGCGGATGAAGCAGACATCCTGGCTGTCAGGCTTGTCCGCCGTCCGCAGGCCCAACCTGTGGGCCTCGCTCCGCACCTGGGCCTTGGTCATCTCACCCACCGGGAAGAGGGAGCGGGCCAGCTGGTCCTGGCCCAGCATGGCCAGCACGTAGGACTGGTCCTTCAGCGGGTCCGTGCCGCGGCACAGCCGGAAGCGGCCGCCGTCGACGGCCACGCGCCGGGCATGATGGCCGGTGGCCACGGCGTCGAAGCCCAGCGCCCGGGCCCGGTCGAGGAGCCGGTCGAACTTGATGTGCCGATTGCACTCGATGCACGGGTTGGGCGTACGACCGTCGGCATGACCCTGCACGTAGGGGTCGACGACCCGCTCCTCGAACTCCGCGGAGAAATTGAAGACGTGATGGACCAGCCCGAGCTGCTCGGCCACCCGGCGGGCGTCCTCCACATCGGCCACCGAGCAGCACCCGGAGTCGGACGAGCCACCCCACAGCTTGAGGGTGGCCCCGACCACCTGGTGGCGCCCGAGCCGCTCGGTGAGCAACGCGGCGGCCACCGAGGAATCGACCCCGCCGGACATGGCCACCAGCACTCGCATGGGCTCAGTCTCTCAGCTGGGCGACGGCACCCGGCACGACGGCCAGGGCGCGGTCGACGTCGGCCCGGGTCGTCGTCGTCCCCAGGGAGAACCGGATGCCGCTGGCCGCCTCCTCGCGCCCCAGTCCCATCGAGGTGAGCACGTGGCTCACCTCCACGGCACCGCTGGAACAGGCCGCCCCAGCGGAGACGGCGACTCCGGCTTCGTCGAGCAGGACGACCAGGGCCTCGCTCTCGACGCCGGCGAAACGGAGATGCAGGTGGCCGGCCACCTGCTGTCGGCGTCGCCCCGTCTCGGCCGCCCCGGACACGGAGGCGAGAAGCCTGTCGCCCAGCCGGTCCCGGAGGGCGGTCACCCGGCCGACCGTCTCGTCCCGTTCGGCCACGGTGGCGGACAGAGCCGCGGCCATGGCCACGATGCCGGCCACGTTGTGGGTGCCGCTCCGGCGCTCCCGCTCCTGGCCACCTCCGTGGATCACCGGGGAGACGCCGGTCCCGTTCCTCGCCACCAGGGCGCCGACGCCCTTCGGCCCGCCGAACTTGTGGGCGCTCACGGCCACCAGGTCGGCGGCGGCGGTCAACGAGGC
>JBEKOI010000360.1:0-3636 GCA_049521915.1 Acidimicrobiales bacterium
GTTCGGTCACTTCCTCTCTGACCTGGGCGACCAGTGAATACGGGCCCAATCATTCCAACCGTCGCGGCACCTTGAATGACGCGATGAGAGGGTAGTGAACGAGTAGACCCGTTTGGTGAGTCGGCGAGAGGGTCCACGATGTCCAATGTCCGTCGGAAGCGTGGCGCGCGGAGCGCGGCCAACAGTTCCAGACACTGGAGCGCTCCCAACCGTCAGCCGAGGGATACCGTCCAAGTGCGACCCAAGGTGTCCATAGGGTCTGCGGTAGTCTGCTGACCTGGACGAAATCGGAGACGAGTCCAGTCGGTTCGAACTCGTACGGCCGAATTCGCCTGACTTTGTCAACACCGCTCCAAAACTGACCCCCCGCCACCGGTTGAAAATTGACCCCCCTCCCGGGGCCACCGTCACGCAGCGTCGTCAGTAGGCACCCTCCCGAGGTCTCGGTCCTTCAGCCGGTAACTGTCACCCTTCATGGAGACGACCTCGGCGTGGTGGACCAGTCGGTCGATCATGGCGGCAGCCACGACAGCGTCCCCGAACACCTCTCCCCAGCGGCCGAAGGGCTTGTTGGAGGTGACGATGACGCTGGCCCGCTCGTAACGGGAAGAGACCAGCTGGAAGAAGAGGTTGGCCGCTTGGGCGTCGAAGGGGATGTAGCCGACCTCGTCGATGACGATCAGCGGGTAGCGACCCAGCCGGGTGAGCTCCTCGTGCAGCTTTCCGGCGTCGTGGGCCTGGCCGAGACGATCCACCCACTCGGCCGCGGTGGCGAACAGCACCCGGTGTCCGGCCTGGCAGGCCCGGATGGAGAGGCCGATGGCCAGGTGGGTCTTCCCGGTCCCCGGTGGGCCGAGGAAGATCACGTTCTCCTTGGCCTCCACGAAGTCGAGGGCCCCGAGGTGGGCGATCACGTCCCGCTTGAGGCTCCGTTGGTGATCGAAGTCGAACTCCTCCAAGGTCTTCCGGGCCGGGAGCCGGGCGGCTCGGATGCGGATCTCCCCGCCGTTGGACTGGCGGGCCGCCACCTCCCGCTCGAGGCAGGCAGCCAGGAACTCCTCGTGGGTCCAGCTCTCGGTTCGGGCCCGGTCGGCCAGGCGCTCATAGGCCTGGGCCAGGGACGGGGCCTTGAGCGCCCGACACAGATAGGCCAGGTCGCTCGCCGGCTTGGACTTGGTGGCCATCACGCCACCCCGAGGGCTTTGTCGTAGTCGGCCAGGTCCCGCTCTTCGACCAGGGTCTCGAGCGGTGGGACCGGAACCTCCTCGGCCCGCATCATCCGCAGCGTCATGGCGTGGGTGGCATCGAGGATGCTCTGGTGCTTGGCCAGACAGCGCCGGTGGCGGGCCACCTCCACCCCGCCGCAGGTGGCGACCACCGAGTCGAGGTCGACCCGGACCTCGATGCGACGGCCCACGAAGCGGGGGTTCACCGAGTAGTCGTTGGTGTCGACTCGCACGTAGTGGTCCCGGGGCAGGCGGGTGGCCAGGTGCAACGCCGGGTCGGGCAGCACCGGAGGGAAGGCGCTCATCGATCCCCGGTCCTCGTAGATCTGCTCGGCCGGGACCATCCGGGTGGTGGCGTGCACCCGACGGTTGGCCCGCTTCAGCCAGGCGTGTAGCGGGGCGTTGAAGTCCGCCACGTCGCAGATCCTCCGCCCGGGAAGAAACGAGGTCTCGTAGTAGCCGTTGGCCCGCTCGTTCATGCCCTTGGCCTCGGGGTCGTTGGGCTTGCACAGTCGAGCGCCCATCCCGAGGGTCCCCCGGAACCGCTGGAACTCCTCGGTGTAGACCTGCTTGCCCCGGCGCCACTGGCCGATGCAGCCCTCGCCGTCCCACACCGCGGTGCGGGGGATGCCACCGATCTGCTGGAGGCAGGACAGCATCCCGGCCAGCACGTCGTGCCCGGCCCGGGTGGGGACCAGGTGGGCGCCCATGAACCGGGAGTAACCGGAGACCGCCGTGACCACCCAGAGCTTGTCGGTCTGGCCGAACCCGAGGGGGATCTCGTAGTCCGGCTGCCACAGGTCGAACTGGACCACCTCGCCGGGCACGTAGTGGGTGCGCTGGCAGGGATCAGGCGGCCGGAAGAGAGGCCGGAGCTCGGCCACCCGGTCCCGCAGGATGGTGATGCCGTGTTCCCACTCGATGCGCTCGGCGATCACCGTCGCCGGCATGGTCGGGCAGTCCCGGAGCAGCTCACAGATCTGGTTCTCGACGGCGTCCACCAACGAGCCCTTGGATTCTCGTTTGTAGTCCGGCGGGGCGGACCCCCGCACCGCCGTCCTCACGGTGTTCCTCGCCACGCCCAGCTGCCTGGCGATGGTCTTGATGCCCAGCCGCTCGGCGAAGTACAGCCGACGGATCTCGGCCCAGTCGTCCACGTTGATCATGTCCTTCCTCCCCGGCTGGCGATCCAGCCAGGGTTCGTGATCCAGCACACTCAGTGGTGGACCACCGGGAAGGGGGGTCAATTTTCGGGCGGTGATAAGGGGTCAGTATTCAGCCGGTGGCGACAGACTTTATGGCTTGGATTATGGCTAGCGGAGGAGAGGATCGAATGTCCTGGCTCCGCCCGGCTTTTGGCTTGGATTCCCAGTTCGCGAATCTAACCATGGAGGTACCTCTCTAAGCGCGGTACCGACACTCTCCATCTAGCCCCGATCTGAAGAGCGGGCGGGAATTGGCCCGAACGACAAAGGCGGTAAAGAGTGTCGGCGTGCAATCCGACACGCCTTGCAGCCTCTGGCACTGAGATCAGATCAGGCAAGGCCGCTTGCTGCTCATTACTAGACGAGTCGACCATCAGAACGATTCGACCAGCACGTTGATATGGCGACCGAATCGGAAATGATGTTGAGGTCCCAGGAGGCGGAGCCAGCTCTCGGTGTCCATCTGCCGAAGTTAGCAGGGAGAATTTATGAACCAACTGTCCTTCGACAAGCCTCTCACGTTGCTTACTCGGTGAGTAGGGCGGCGATGGCGGATCGAACTATGTCGCGGCGTTGATCGGGGTCAGTGAGGTTGACCACTGAGAGGACGTCGGGGCTGCTCGATCCCCAGAGCCCTGCGATCTGAATAATGAGGGCAAAGAGAACGGGGGCCTCGAACCGGCAGGATATGAGCCCGTCGGTTTGGGCCTTCGCAATGACGTCGATTCGGCTCTGGATGTCTTCGACGGCGTAGGCGTTGGGTGGGTCGTCCCCGCGCTCGAGCCTCTGCCAGGTGATCAGGCGAATGGTGTCGGGGTGTTCGGCAAAGGCATCGCTGATCCTTGTCCCGAAGCTCGCCAGATCTTCAGCGTCGATCGGCGTCGCTTCGATGATCTGACAGACGACCGCTTCCCAGACCGCATCGAATAGCCGGTCCTTGCTCCCGAAGTAGTGGTAAATCTGGGCCTTGTTGGCGTTGGCGGCGGCGGCGATGCGGTCCCAGCGTGCTCCAGCGATGCCATGCTCGGCGAACTCGGAGCGCGCAGCAGCGATCAGACGCTGGCGGGTTGCTTCGGCGTCGCGTTCTGGCACAGTGTCAGTGTATCAACTAACTGGATACTTGACAATGGGCCGTTCCATACGTATCCTCCTAACTATCCACTTAGCGCGTTCACGGAGCTACCTACAAAGGAGGCAATCATGCA
>JBEKOI010000361.1:0-3632 GCA_049521915.1 Acidimicrobiales bacterium
ATTGAGCCAGTAGACGTGGCGGGCCCGGGCTTGGAGCTCCTTGACCACCCAGGCCTGTGAGGCGTGGTAGTTGTTGCGGGCGTCGCCGAGCAGCAGCACGCTGGTGCGCGGCGTGATCTCCTCGCCCCAGCGCTCCCAGAACACGGTCAGCGCGTGGCCGTAGTCGGAATGGCCGTCCACCCAGATCACGTCGGCCTCGGTGTTGATGCGATGCACGGCATCGGCCGGATCGTCGGCACCCTCGAAGAACCGGCTGACCTCGTCGATCCCGTCGATGAACACGAAGCTGCGCACCTTCGAGAACTGGGTGCTGATGGCGTGGACCAGGTGGAGCGTGAAGCGGGCGAACGACGCCACCGACCCGGAGATGTCGGCGATGACCACGATCTCGGGTTTGGACGGCCGCGGATAGCGGAATTTGGGGTCGACGGGCACCCCACCGGTGGAGAGGGAGTGGCGCATGGTGGAGCGGAAGTCCAGAGGTCCCTTGCGGCCGTGACGCCTCTTGCGGGCCAACCGGACGGCCAGCTTGCGGGAGAGCGGCTGCAGCGACTTGCGCAACGCCACCAGCTCGTCGCGGGTGGCGTGCATCACATCGATGTCCTCGGGCAGCGGTTTGCGCAGCGACCGGGCCAGCGCCTCGCTGCCCCGATCGGCGACCAGGCGCCGCCTGATCTCGTTCTCGATCTCCTGGCGGAGCCGATCGATACGGGACTGGTACTCGTCGCGCAGCAACCGCTCCTCGAGCGAGGTGAGCGTGGCCATCGGGGCCCCGGGCTCGGGGGGCGAGTCGTCGTTGAGCGACGAGGTGGTGGCCCGGGCCGCGTCCACCAGCCGGTTCAGGACGCCGTCGAGGTCGAGGTTCCGCAACGTCCGGTAGAGGTAGTAGGTCCCCCCCACCGGCCGACCCGCCTCCATCCCCGCGTAGCGGGACACCGCCTGTCTGGCCACCGCGGCCACCATGGCGTCGTTGGCCCCGAGCAGCGCCTTGTAGAGCAGGTCGGCGAGCTCCTCGGGGGTCATGCCCTCCTGGCCGCCACCGCCACCGCCCCGACCCTGGCCCCGCCGGTTCCCCGAGCCGGTCATCCCGTCTGTCTCGAGCTCGGAGCCGGCCGCGGGGTCGTCGGACTCCTCGTCGATCCGGTACTCGGGGCCCCGCAGGGAGAAGTAGATCTCGAACGCCGTCTCGTACGCCCTCCAGTGGGACGACGACTTCACCAGGCTGGCCCCGAGCGTGTACTTGATCGCCTCCCGGTCCTCCATGGGGACGTGAGTGAGGGCTTCGGCCGCGTCGAGGTGCTCGGTGAGGGAGACGGGGATGCCCGCGGCCCGGAGCTCGGCCACGAAGCCGGTGAGGAGATCGAGCATGGCGCGACCGGGCGCTCAGTCCGGGGTTTCCACCCCGGCCAACTCCTTGGCTGCCCGGTCGATGTCCGATTGGTACTTCAAGAGGATGTGCAGGGTGTCGCGGGCCTGGTCGACATCGATCGACTCGACCCCGAGCACGACCAGGGTCCGGGCCCAGTCGAGCGTCTCGGACACCGACGGGTCCTTCTTGAGGTCGAGGGTCCGGATCGAGCGCACGATCCGGGCCACCTGGTCGGCCAGCGCCTGGCTGATGCCCGGCACCCGCGTCTCGATGATGGCCCGCTCCCGCTCGAGCTGCGGATAGTCGATGTGCAGGTAGAGACAGCGGCGCTTCAACGCCTCGGAGAGCTCGCGGGTGTTGTTGGAGGTGAGGAAGACCAGGGGTATCTGGGTGGCCCGCACCGTGCCCAGCTCGGGAATCGAGACCTGGTACTCGGAGAGGATCTCGAGCAGCAGGGCCTCGGTCTCGAGCTCGACCCGGTCGACCTCGTCGACCAGAAGCACCACCGGCTCGGGTGACCTGATGGCCTCCAGCAGCGGCCGGGCCAGGAGGAACTCCTCGGAGAAGATGTCCTCTTCCAGCTCCTGCCACGTCTGCCCGGAATCGGCCTGGATGCGCAGCAGCTGCTTCTTGTAGTTCCACTCGTAGAGGGCCTTGGACTCGTCCAGGCCCTCGTAGCACTGGAGGCGTATGAGCCGGCTCCCGGTCAGACGGGCCACCGATTTGGCCAGCTCGGTCTTGCCGGTGCCGGCAGGACCCTCGACCAGGACGGGCTTGGCCAGGCGGTCGGCCAGGAAGACGACCCCGGCGATCCCCTCGTCGGCCAGGTACTGCACACCGGCCAGACCCTGGCGGACCCCGTCGATGGACTCGAAACGGGGAGCGCCGGCAGTCGGGAATCCCGAGGTGATGGCGTCCGACGGGTCCGGCGGGGCCGATCCGGTCGCCGGCCCGGTCATGACCGCACCTGCCCGTTGCCCGAGACGACGTACTTGACCGAGGTGAGCTCCCGGAGCCCCATCGGCCCCCGGGCGTGGAGCTTCTGCGTGGAGATCCCGATCTCCGTTCCGAGCCCCAGCTCCTCCCCGTCCACGAACCGGGTCGAGGCGTTGACCAGCACGGCGGCCGCGTCCACCTCGGCGGTGAACCGGTCGGCCGCGGCCAGGTCGCCGGTCACGATGGCCTCGGAGTGCCCCGAGCCGTAGCGGGCGATGTGGTCGATGGCCCCGTCGAGATCGTCGACCACGGCCACCGACATGGTGAGGCCCAGGAATTCGGTGGCGAAGTCGTCCTCGGTGGCAGGCCCCACGCCGGGGAGGACCGATCGGGTGGCGGCGTCGCCCAGCAGGGTGACCCCGGTGAGGGCCTCGGCCACCCGGGGCAGGAAGGCGTCGGCCACCGCCCGGTGGACGAGGAGGGTCTCGGCGCTGTTGCACACGCCGGGCCGGTGCGTCTTGGCGTTGACCACGATGGACTCGGCCATGGACAGGTCGGCGGCCCGGTCAACGTAGACGTGGCAGTTCCCCGCGCCGTCGATCACGTAGGGCACCGTGGCGTGCTCGAGGATCGAGGCCACCAGCGACGGTCCGCCTCGCGGGATCAGGCAGTCGATCAGCCCGCGGAGCTGCATGAAGGCCACGGCCGACGACCGCTCCGTGTCGGCCACCAGCCCCACCGCGTCGACGGGGAGGCCGGCCTTGGCCAGCCCGTCCTTCAGCACGGCGGCGATGGCCAGGTTGGAGGTCACCGCCGACGACGACCCCCGCAGGAGCACGGCGTTGCCCGACTTGAGGCAGAGCGCGGCGGCATCGCTGGTCACATTGGGCCGGTTCTCGTAGATGATCCCGACCACGCCCAGCGGGACCCGGACCCGTTGGACCCGCAGGCCGTTGGGACGGACCCACCCGTCGACCACCTCGCCCACCGGGTCAGGGAGGCCGGCCACCTTGCGCAGCCCGCCGGCCATGGCGGCCAGCCGGGTCGCGTCCAGGCGCAGCCGGTCGAGGGCGGTGGCGTCGGCTCCGGACGCTTCGGCCTGTCCGACATCGACGACATTGGCCTCGAGGATCCGGTCCGTCCGCTGTTCGAGCAGGTCGGCGGCCCGCCCGAGGGACTCGTCACGGGCATCCGAGGAGGCACGGGCCAGGACCCGGCTGGCCGACCGCGACCGCCGGGCCAGATCGATCATCGTGGAAGGTGGGCTCGAAGACACCGTGTCAGCGTACTTGGCGGGATTCGCATCCCCGCGCCCGGGCCCTCCACC
>JBEKOI010000362.1:0-3610 GCA_049521915.1 Acidimicrobiales bacterium
GGGCAAGGTCGCTGCCCGGAGGCCTCCCGTATGCCCCACCCGTGGAAGATCTCTCAATGGGACGCCGACTGGGTCGGATGGCGAACGTCGCAGACTCTTTGGCAATTGCTTCCGCCAGCCAAAGGCCGACAGGCAGACACGCATAACCACGCCCCACTCGGCCGGTCAGCGAGCGCACGACCGACGCGGAACCGGCGTTCTGTCGTCTTGTCGGCTACTCCCTCGCACGATGCGGTCCCCGTCCCCCAAGGTCTGTTTGTGGCGATGGAAACCCCTGACCACACGGGACTCGAACCTTGCTGGGGCTGAATTTAGCTCCGTCCAGCTCGCACGCAGTGCCCTCCTGCCGAGTCGATCGACACCGTGGACTTGAGCGAAGTGCACTGAAAATCTCAACACGCGTCCCAAACAATTGTGTGTCACGGTGTCGCATCCTGTCGCAATCAACCGGGCGGCCTGGGTGGTAGTCGTTGGTTGAGCTGGGCAAACGGACATCGACAGCGACGATCTGCCACTCGACGCCTCAGAACGGATCCGCCTTACAACCAGCAGGTCATCGGTTCGAGCCCGGCAGCGCCCACTGAGAAAACGGGCTCGTGCCGGTCATTCACGCGGCCGCACGACCTGATCAGCGTGTATCCGCGTACATGCCGTCCTCACCGGTAATTCCGAGGATGGTGACATCGACCGGATCATGGGGGCCCACGCCCATGTCGGGCAGAACATCTCCCGGCTGAAGGACTCGTGTCCGTTGTCGATCCCGTCGTAGCGGCCACGGAAGCGTTGTACACGACAGCGGTGACGGGGCGGCTGGCGGCGCCGGAAGCTGGACCCGGATGAGATGACGATGTATTCAGGTATCGAGATAGATCGTCAAGCTTCGGACCCGGGCTTACCCGGAACGGAGGTTGCGTTGCCAGAGCGCGAACTCGCGTGTGATCTCCGTCGGGACGGTGCCCGGGCCGGCGCTGGCAAACGTGTCGAGCGCCCATCCGTAGACCATCTCCAGGGCGGGCATCGATCCGGCTTGACCGGCCACGCTGAGCAAGGCGATCCAGAGTGAGGTGTCTCCCGGCGCGCCGACGAGGCCCTTACGCAGGTACTCGGCTGCATTGGTGGGGTCCAGCCGACAGGCGGCATGGGCGGCGACAACGATCTCGGTCTGGATCTGTGCCCGCAGCGGTCCGGCCCAGGACCCTTCGATCCCCAGCAGCGGCGGGCCCCGGACGAGGTCGAGAGCTCGGCCCGGGTCCTCTTGGGCCAGTCGTCGGAACTCGTCGAGGTCCGTGTTCGTCGCGCCGGGAATCGATCGGATCCCCCCTTGGTCCACTTCCGCCACCCGGGTGCCGGCCTGTTCGTTGAGGAGCTCGACCAGCCCCTCGAGATCGCCATCGTCGACCATTTGGTGGACGCGGTCCTTTTCGGCGCGTCGACCGTGCTTCCGGACAAAAGGCACTCTCGGCATGGCGACGCCTTCCATTCCTTGTCCCTCTTCGGCAAGTATTCGCTTCAGTCCGGAGCTTCGGTCAGTTTCCGAGCTCGCCCTGAGTGCGTGAGGCTGCGGATCGACGGCGGTGTCGTGGGGTCGCTGGCCGAGATTTGATCGACTGTTGACAACGGTGCCCTCCGCCGGACGTACTGGTCCATCGATGAGGGGGGTCCCCGGTCCGCACCATCCAGTCGTGCAGCCGCTCGCGGAGGTCTTCGGCGACCCCGGCCAGCGTCGGGTCATCAATGCGGTTATTGCCCTCCGAGGGATCGAGCCACAAGTCAAACAGTGCCTCCCACGGCGGGTCCACGTCAGCCCACCCTGCCGCCAGCAGGACGTCCTTGGTCAGGCTGTCGTCCAGGTTGGCCCGCACCTTCCCGGGATGCTGGTCGTCGTAGCGGCGCTTGTACTTGTACCTGGATGTGCGAACGGCCCGTTGCGGTTCGTAAGCGGCGTGGTAGGTCACCTCGGCGAAGATCTCCTCGTGGACCTCGGTGACGTCGCCACGCACGAGCGGGAGGAGTGACGTTCCCTCGAGCCACGACGGATGCTCCAGTCCCACAACGTCACAGATGGTCGGATACAGGTCGAGGTGACTCACCAGCGCGTCATACACGCGACCACGCTCAAAGCCCCCCGGCCCCCGCATCAGAAGCATGACGCCGATGCCTCGGTCGTACATGGTGCATTTGGCGTCCGGGAACGCGAGGCCGTGGTCAGTCGTCAAGAACACAAGGGTGTCATCTGCCAGCCCGTTCTCCTCGAGGGCATTCAGGACGGTCCCTACCCCTTGGTCGAGCGCTTTCGCACTTGCCCGGAACGATGCCATGTCCCGGCGGGTCTGAGCGTTGTCCGGAATGTTCTCTGGGGGCCGGCTGTACAGGACGTCACGGATTGATGACGGTTCGAAGAACTCGCGGTGCGTCTCGAAAAAGCCGACGGAGAGGAAGAACGGCGCTGCCTCCTGGGCTCGAATGCCGATGAGCTTCGTGGCTGCGGGGGCGACGTCGCTCACACGCGTCGAGTCGAGATCGACGACCTGATCGTACCCAAGGCCGCTCGGATCCGCCGAGACGTGCTGTTCGCCCACCAGGCCGGTCCAGTAACCGACCTGACGCAGGACGTTGGCGGCTGTGATGTCGGATGCGGACTTCGATGGCTTCGAGACAGTCCCAGGATCCGAGCTCGCTGACACGGGGATTGCCTAAGATGGCGGCGGCATGTCTCGGGAAATTAGAGCTTGCAGACCTGCGAGCACGGGCAACCACGTGTTCTTGGCTTCTTCTGCGGTATCTGCGCACTCGGCCTGATCAACTTGCAGATGCACGGTGGAGCCACCCGGACTGGGCCGGAGCTGCCAGGTGAGGTAGGTGCATGGGTCCTCTGGCCCGGACCTCAGGAAATAGGACAGCCGACGATGGGGCTGAGCGCAGAGCACCCGACCCACCAGCATGGATTGGCATTCCGGCTGGAGCGGACCTGCTCGAAAATGAATCGGAGCATCAGCGCACCATGATGAGTCGGCCACGAGCCCGTGGAGGTAGCCGCCCGTTCCTTCCCCGTCGGTAAGAGCAATCCAGACCCTGGACGTATCAACCGGAACGAAGCATCGGAATCTATGTGTCCCGCTGGACAGGAGATTCATCTCTGGCGCCTTCAGGATGTTTCGTTCCCAGGCGGTCGGTCTGTTGTCGGCATCTCCACGGTCGCAGAGGCATCGGTTCCGCTGAAAGCAAGGTTGAGCGACTCGATCCTGCCCCCCAAGCCCCCAACGAGTGATGTCGCGGCCGCAATACGTGCCGAACCTCCTTCTGACTTCACTCCTCTGACACCATCCAAGGCGTCGTTGATTTCAAGTAGGCGCTCAGGCACCGGATCTCCTTATGAGCTGGATCTGGCCAGGGTTTCATTCGTTCCCAGATCCATTTTCGGCGAACCCTGTTGCAGCCGCGCGTCACCTCTCCGGAAAGGGCAAACAGGGCCGTCGGTCGAAGGTTCGGCATCCTGGACTGCCTCTCTTGACCCTCTGAGCAGCACCCAAGAGATCCACACCGCGATCGGGCGAGCCGGGCGGCGACCACGCCGACCATCCGCCATCCGCCATCCGCCATCCGCCATCCG
>JBEKOI010000363.1:0-3590 GCA_049521915.1 Acidimicrobiales bacterium
TCGCGCCTGCTTTACGAAGAGGTAGTCGGCGATGCGCAAACCGGGGCGGCGACAGTTCGGCAGCGTGCGAAAGCTGCCCTCGGGACGGTGGCAGGCCCGCTATCTGCTGGACGACGGCCGCCGGCTGAAGTCGCCCAGGACATTCGCCACGAAGACCGATGCGACCATATGGCTCGACCATGCACGGACCGACCTCGCCGCCGGTCTGCGCTCGGACCCGGAGCGGGGCCGGCTCACCCTCGCCGCCTACGCCCAGGGGTGGCTGAGAGACCACGGGCAGATTTCTGAGAGGACCCGGGAGATCTACACCCATCAGATCGAAGAGCACATCCTCCCGCGCATCGACGATGACGTGCAGGCTCTCGGTCCCCAGCGACTGAACTCGCTCACGTCAGAGCTCATCCGGAGTTGGTACTTGGCCCTCATCACGAATCGCTCACCGTCGGTCGCCGCCAAGGCCTATGTGCGGTTGCGCCAGATCCTGACGCAGGCCGTCGACGACGACCGCATCGCCAAGAACCCGTGCCGCATCCGTCGTGGTGGGGTGGAGCATCACCCCGAGCAACGGTTCGCCACGGTCCCCGAACTGCTGACCCTCTCGCGCAATGTGCCCCACCGCTACAAAGCGATGATCCTGACGGCCGGTCTCGGTGGCCTCCGCCAGGGCGAGCTGTTGGCCCTCCGACGTGCCGACCTCGACCTTGAGGACTCGCTCGTCTACGTTCGGCGGAAGCGACAGATCCTCGACTCCGGAGCCGTGCTGGAGAACGCCCCCAAGACACAGGCCGGCCGTCGAGCCGTGTCACTCCCCGAGCCCTTGGTGGCGGAGCTTCGCACCCACCTCGACCTCTACGTCGGCGCTGAAGGTACGGCGTATGTGTTCACATCCAGCGAAGGGGTGCCGATCGAGAGGAACAATTTCCGCCAGCGCATCTGGTTGCCGGCGGTTAAGGCCAGCGGCATGGACGGATTCCACTTTCACGAACTCCGTCATACGGCAGGGACTCTCGCTGCACGTACGGGCGCAACGACCAAGGAGCTCATGGCCCGCCTGGGTCATGCCAGCCCGCAAGCCGCCATGATCTACCAGCACGCCGCATCTGACCGGGATCGCAGCATCGCCGAGGGGCTGGCGATCATGATGCGAGAAGCTCAGGACGGACGTTGATAGGGCAATGAAATAGCGCACTATTTGTGACTTTCGACACTATTTTTGGGCTGAGTGCCCAGGACTAACCTGCAACGGTGAACCGGAACAGGCGCCTGGTGCCCTCTTTGGTTGTCGGTGCACTCACCCTCGGTGCGGGGTTCGGTTTTGTGGGCCAGCGGTGAAGATACGCTCATTACTGGTCGGGCTCCTGCTCTTCACGGTGCTCTATGCCGTCGTGGCGACGCCGGTGGGTGCAACGACAGAATCGCAACTTCAAGCCAAGCTCTTAGTCAACTCGGACCTGCCACCCGGTTGGTCAGGTGTTGGTATTGGAGACTCTTCTGAGGCCAGCACGGGTGGATGCGCGGCGAAATCACATTCACCTCGGGAACCGTCCGCTACGGTTGGGTTTTTCGACGACGTCAACGGCATCCAGGCCTCGACGAAACGCTTGAAACTGGCCCGGACGCCCCCGACCTCTACAGTCGTTTGGTCGAGGACATTCGAACCTGTGGTCGAACTTCCGACGGTGAGCAGATAAAGACGATCCCATTTCCCCTCGCAGGGACAGAATCCAGCGCATACGGCCTTTCGATTCCCATCGCTGGAAAAGTCGAAACCGCTGACATCGTTATTTTCCTACAAGCGCCGTATGCGGGCGCTCTCCTTCTCGGATCCACCTCGAAGGTTGACACCACGCTGCTGCAGACTCTCGTCGCCAAGGCGCTCGCAGATCTAACCTCGACGACAACGTCCCATGCTCACGTGCCCGACGTGGTGACGTGTACGGCGGTGTCGCACAACGACGTCAGCTGCTTGGCTCCTGGTTGGCAGACTGCATATTCGGTCACGTTCGAGGGACGTATGCGCATCCCCAAGCATCTCGGTGCGTGTCTCACGAGGGAACTGCCCCGAGGCTTTCACTTACTGCTCCTTACGAACCCACAGGGTCAACTGAGTAACGCACAGGCGAGTAACGAAGCCACCATGCAAAATGCCTTTTCGAAATGCAGCTAGTACAGGCGGCATCGCTTGCCCGTGGCCTACGGGGCCGGCGTCGTCTCGCGGGTGTTTCGACCCTGAGCCAGACCCGGACCCGTCAGACGGCGGCGCTAGGTAGCGAGTCCCCCCGGCCTTCCCGTCGCCGCCTCTCGTCTCACGATGTCGGGAGTACCGACGTACTTTCCCTCAGGTGTCCGCCGGAACATGCAGCGAAAGATCCATTTCAAGTCGCGACTGCCAATGGAGTCGAACTTCGCCTGGTCCATCACGTCAGGTCCCTCGTCGCCAGGCATCGAAACCCAGACCCGGTCCAGATACTCGACTAGCCGTTTGCTCACAGGACCCAGTGCTTCGTTCACTTGCTCCCGGGCGATCGGCAGGTCCCCGTGTGAGACAGCATTGAGAAGGTCCTCTAGGAACGACTGCGCGAACTCATCCCAGGGAGGTTCAGCTCCCTTGTCAAGTAGGACTTCTATCAGTATGAGCAGGTCCGACCAATCGGACGACGCCACTATGTTCGGCCGCTCAAGAGTCAGCACGACTAATTCCCGGGCGACCTCAGTTGGTTGCTTGGTCCCACCGGATTTTGCCTCCTCAACAGAGTTGAGACCTGGAAAGAGAGAATCTAGAACTTCGGTCAGATCTTCGGCGCTCACCACAACGAGAAGGGTACCCCGGGCTTCGACAGCCGGCCGGACGGTTTCGCACGCCCGGCGATATGGGCGACCCTGAGAATTTCAAAAGCGGCGCCTCCCCCGACCCAGCTGATTCCTGAAAGACTGAAGCGTGGCTGGTGCACAAATGCAAGCCTGGGCGAACGAGCACCCGGCCACTCGCTACTTTCTGTTTCTCGTCTTCATGCTCGGGTTGGTGGTGTTCGGCTGTTGGCGACTCGTGTTGGTCGTTCACCGTTCCGATCATCCCTTGTGGTTAGCTGGCGAGGCGGTTGCGACCGCCGTTGTTGTGGCGCCGTTCCTCATTGTCTTGGCTCCCAAGAAGCGGCCGCGGACCTGGTTGGGCTGGCTTCCATTCGCGATCTTTGCCATTGCGGTCGGGTTGGCTTTCAGGGAGACCTCTGCCCCCGGGTGGGTGCAAGTCCCAGGGGACGTTGCAGTTGTCCTCTTTGGCGTCATCACGACAGGGATCAGAACACGGCAGAAGTTCTGGCGGGCGGATTGGAGGCCGGTCCAAAAGCCGGGTCGGCAATAGCCGACCGCCCGTGCCCGTCCGCCTTCATCCCGGCGGACGCGGGCAGGTGCGGTCAGGTAGTCATAGCTTTCATCATCTCAGCACCCGCCTTTGCCATCTGCTGGCTTTCTTCTGACGTAGCGGCATGTAGATCAAGGGAGAAGTCTGAACGAGTAGGTAGCCAGAATAGGACGTTACGCGACTTGCGGTTCCGGCAAGATAACTCGATGGTTTGTCTGTGTTCCGGAGT
>JBEKOI010000364.1:0-3590 GCA_049521915.1 Acidimicrobiales bacterium
GATGGACACCGTCCCGCCCGACTGGTTGGTCACCGGGACCTGGAAGAGGACATCGTCGGACGCCCCTTCGGTGGTCAGGGTCCCGCCCGAGGCCACCGTCACACTGCCCGCTCCGGTGAGGTCGCCGTTGCCGCTGGCGCCCGACTCGACGGTGAGATTGCCACCACTGTCGACGGTGGTGGCGGAGCTCATCGACAGATCCACGGTGCCGCCTGCTCCGTCGACGGTCACCGTCTGGGTCCCGCTGGCCGCCCCGCCCACCTGCAGCGCTTCGACCGATGCGCTGGCGTTCAGTTCCACCGTGTAGGTGCCGGCCTCGTTGATACAGGCCACGTCACCGCTCCCGGGTGCGGTGTGCGCACTCCAATCAACGGTCGGGTTGGCGGTCCACAGGGTCGTCCCTGTGGCCGGGCCCGTCCAGGTGTCGGAACACGGCAACGCGGCGCCGGGCGTGGCCGTGGCCACGATCACCACACCGGCCGAGCCGAACCCGGCCAGGACAACAGCCGACGCCACCACAACACGCCGAAGATGACTCATGCCGTTCCGCTCCGTTCAGGTGCTGCCGCTCCGCCGCCTGCGAGCCGGGACCGCCCCGCACCCGGTGCCTCTTTTCCTTGAAATCAGCACACCCTATAAACCAGTAAACGGCACTGGACCACCGGTTGCAACCGGCCGGGACCGACGACGCCGTCGACGGACCCCTTCGACCACGGAATACCACCGAGAGGAACCGAACCTCCACGCTCTGTCGTTGCCCTCCGAACGGTGTGGTCAGCCCCGTGGCCAAGGGGTGGCCCCGACGCTGAGGGCCGATCCTCCCTGTTGGTCAGCGGGGCCGGTTGGCGGCAGAATCGGGGAATGCTGACTCGGGCCTCCGGCTACCTCACGCTCCGCTCCGACCCACCCCTTCCCCCGGTACGGGACCTCCAGACGGACGGATACACGGTGCTCGACGGAGTGTTCGACCGGGACGAGGTGGCCGCCCTCTGTGCCGATGTCGAGCGGGTCTTCGACGAGTTCCCGCCCGACCAGCGCGGGGATACCCCGGAGCAGTCGGCACCGTTCCGCTACGAGATGCTGAACCGGAGCGGCCTCATCCAGGCCGCCGGCGCCCACCCGCGCGTCCTCGGGGTCGTCGAGCCCCTGTTGGGCGAGGACTGCCACGTCATCGCCAATACCGCCTGGTGGCAGCAACCGGGCGACAACGAGCACCTGGGGCGTTTCTGGCACATCGACAGCGGGCCGCACATCCCCCGCGACGCCGGGGTTCCTTGGGACGCACGGATCCCCTATCCCGTCTTCGCCATCGCCACGCACCTCTACCTGTGGGATTGCCCGATCGAGGCGGGCCCGACCGGGGTCATCCCCGGCAGTCACACATCGGGACAGGTGCCCCCGATGGACCGGGCTGCAGACGACGATCTCGACTACGAGGGCCGGGGCGTCGTCCCCATCGTGGCCAGGGCGGGCGACGTCGCCCTCTTCGTCTCGGACATCTGGCACCGGCGGATGTCACCCATGGCCGGGGATCCCGGTCGGATGTTCGTCCAGTGTCACTACGGTCGCCGCGACATCGCCCAACGGATCCGACCCACGTCCTCGGTCAACCACCTCTCGGAGGAAGCCGTGGTGCGGGCCGGGACACCGAGACAACGGACGCTCGCCGGTCTCCACCCGCTCAGCTTCTACGACGGCTGACGAAGAAGGCGGCTGACGAAGCAGGAGCGGGCGGGAGTCGTTCCCGGACCGGTCAACCGGTGGGCAGTGGCACGAAGGGCCGGACGGACACCCAGCAGGTGGCGGCCGGAGGTTTGCCCGGCGTCGTCTTGCACAACGGCGATGGCGGCGAGTTGACCCGCAATTTGACCACCTGGTACTCGGTCGGGCCGTAGCGCTTGTTGGGCCCGTAGCTGAGGACGGTGGACCACGTGCCCGGGAAGTTGGTGATCTTGGACATGGCGGTGACGAACGTGCGGCGGTTGAGGTCGGCCCCGGCGTTCTTCGCCGCGGTGGCGAAGAGGGCGATGACCTGGCACCACCCCACGATGGGTCCCTGCTCCTCGATCAAGTCGTTCATGTTCCCCGGTGGCACCTGCGGATAGGCCTTGTGCCACACGTTCCAGCACTTGCGGACGGCGGGGTCGTACCCGCCCTGGCTCTGCGGGCGGGGACTGTCGATGCCGCCCAGCGTCTCGGTGGTCACCCCCTCCTGGCCGTCGAGGGCCTTGGCGTAGGGCACGGGGAGCAATCCGAGGGACGATTCGATGCTCCCCTCGTAATCACTCAGCAGGAGCTTCGGATACCACTGCTGGGACGTCTCGGCCTGGAGGACGGGAAAGAACACGTTGAATGGCATGAGGGGGATGATCGAGGTGATGCCGGCGCTCCGCAGCTGCTGGATGACCAGGGGGGCCTCGGCATCGGTGGTGGCCGTGTCATCCGGATTGGCGTTGATGGTCTTGACCACCGGTGTCACTCCGGCGTTGCGCAGGTCGGGCAGGAGATAGTCGTCGAGGGCGTTCTGGTCCGAGGCCCGGTCGCCGGCGATGATCCCCACCTTCGTGGTCCCCCCGAGGAGGTGGGCGCTGAGTCCCCAGTTGACCACGGCCTGGAGGACGGTGGCCTGGTCGGGTCCCGTCCACCACAGATAGGGCGAGCCCTCGTTCGTCCAGTTGGTCACCGTCGACCACGCCCCGAGGAAGGGGGTGTGGCCCTCCTGGGTGATGCAGAGCTGATCGTCCCCTGTCCAGTCCCCCAGCCCGTCCAGCACGGCGAAGGCCGCCGGCGACCCTTCCGTCCACGTCTTGCACAGCGCCCGCATCTGGGTCTCGTTGGTGGGGTCGAAGCTGGTGAGGATGGCATTGATCTTCCGGCCGTTGATCCCTCCTCCGTCGTTGATCTGGTTGACGAAGAGGTTGATGGCCTTGGCCTGCTCGCCGAACTCGGCGTCCTCGGCGAACCCCTCCTGACCGGCGAGTGAATTGAGGGCCACCAGGGGGAAGACCACGTTGATGCTGTGCTCGGTGACGCCTCGCGATGAGGTGCTGGCCGAGCTCACCGGACTGGGTCCACCGGTCGACGGACCGGTCGACGTGGCGGTCGTGGCGGTCGAAGGGGACGACGTCGCGCATGCGGCCGCGCCGACCACGACCGCGGCCACCACCGCCAACGCCCGGATCGGCTTGGAACGGCGCCCCCCGGACGGACCACGTGGCCGGCTCGGTCCTTCTGCCGGATTCCCCCGACTCAACCCGCTCATCTGCATCGCTCCTTGTGGTCCCCCACCATCACCCCGACTCCACCAACCGGGTCCCCCTGCCGCCCTGACCGCACCACTCTAAAGACCTTTGATGGGCAACGCCGGTACCTTCACGATCAGCCCGGATCGCTGCACAACCCCGTGGTCCGAGAACGTTCGGATGGCCCGCCGGACGCCGCATTCTCTCTGCGTCGCCCACTGGAGCTCGTCGGGCGGCTGGCAGTGCTGGATCCGCCCCTGTAACGCACGCCGGTCCTTCTCCGTTTTTCGACGGAGGGTGGCACCGAGCGGGCCGGTCGGAGCGTCACCTTATGTGGTTCAACCATCA
>JBEKOI010000365.1:0-3588 GCA_049521915.1 Acidimicrobiales bacterium
GTCGCTGCAGGACGACATCATCAACTCCGCCGTGCGCCAATTTCCGGTGGTCGGTTCCGACCTCAAGGAGAACGTGCGCCAGCTGTCCACCGGCAACGCGCTGGCCCTCACCGTCGGACTCCTCTGGCTGGCATACGGGAGCATGAAACTGAGCCGCAGCGCGCAGGTGATGATGGCTGTGGTGTGGGGGATCCGCCGGCACGAGCTGCCCGACTTCTGGCACTGGATCCCGCGGGCGGCGGGCTTCCTGGCCGTGCTAGGCGCCGGGTTCATCGCCGGTGGGGCACTGGCCGGGCTCGGGGCCTTCGGGCGTCTCGGAGCCTTTTCGGCCTGGGTCGGCCTCGTGCTGTCGTTGGGCGTCAACATCCTCATGTACTGGGGCGGGTTCGCCATCATCGTGCGGATCCCGAGGGACGAACGGGCGGTGTGGCCGGGGGCGGTCATCGGGGGCATCGGATGGACGGTGCTGCAGTTCACCGGCGCGCTGCTCGTGAACCACCAGCTGCGCCACCTCTCGACCCTCTACGGCACCTTCGCCACCGTCCTCGGGCTCATCTGGTGGATCGCCCTCGGGGCCATGGTCACGGTCTATGCCGCCGAGTTCAATGTCGTGCTGACCCGGCACCTCTGGCCCCGGTCCATCCGCCGACTCCGCCGTTCGAAGGGCGGAGTCGATGATGCTGATCAGGGCTCGACCAGCCGCGCCCCGGGGACCTCCAGGCCGGCCGGAGCCTGAACCGCAGCCGACGCCGGGGTGAGGGCGGCGGCGTTCCTCGGGATGAGCAGGGCCAACAAGGCGGCCACCAGCGCGGCCACCGAGGCGATGAGGAACCCCCGGGCGTAGCCGGCGGTCATGGCCACCCGCTCGAGCTCGGGCGTGACCGGCCGTCCGGCCAGCAGCGAGGAGATGTCGGAAGCGGCCACTGTCGAGAGCACGGCCAACCCCAGGGAGGCCCCGATCTGCCGGCTGCTGTTGACCAGGCCCGACGCCAGGCCGGCCTCTTCCCGACGGACCCCTCCGGTGGCGGACAGCGCGATGGGGGTGAAGGCCAGGCCCATGCCGAAGGTGGCCATGATCCCGCCGCCGCACGCCCCCGTCCAGTAGGTGTCGCCGGCCTGGATGTGCGACAGCCAGTAGAGGCCCCCGGCCGCCAGGAGCGCACCGGCGATCAGCACGTTGCGGGGCCCGAGCCTCGGTGCCATCCGCCCGGCGATGGTGGCCCCGACGGCGATGGCCGCCGTCTGGGGGATGAAGGTGAGGCCGGTGACCACCGGGTCGTAGCCGAGGACCTGCTGGAGGTAGAGGGAGAGGAAGAACCACATGGCGAACATGGCCAGCCCGAAGCAGAACATGACCAGATTGGCTGCGGTGAGCGCCCGCGAGCGGAACAGCCGGAGGGGCACCAGCGGATGGTCGGCCAGCCTGGCCTCGGTGAGGGCGAAGGCGCCGAGGAGCACGAGGGCGACGGCCCCGGTGATGAGCGTCGACGCCGATGTCCAAGCCACTTGGTCGGTGTGCACGATGGTGTACACCAGGGCCAGCAGCCCACCGGTGACCGTGATGGAGCCGACCACATCCAACCGACGGCGGGGACCCTCGGCGCGGGACTCGACGAGGAACATCCGGGCGAAGAAGAACAGGACGATCCCGATGGGCACGTTGACGAAGAGGATCCAGCGCCACGAGAGGTACTGGGTCAGGATGCCCCCGAACAGCGCACCGGCGGCCCCGCCACCGGCCGCCACCGCACTCCACACCCCGAGGGCCTTGGCCCGGGCCCGCTGCTCGGTGAAGGTGACCGTCAAGATGGTCAGGGTGGCCGGGGACAGCACGGCTGCGCCCACCCCCTGCAGCGACCGGGCTGCGATCAGGGTCCCCTGGTTCTGGGAGAAGCCGCCGACGAGGCTGGCCCCGGTGAAGAGGACGAGCCCGACGAGCAGGATGCGCCGTCGTCCGAACAGGTCGGCCAGCCTGCCCCCCAGCAACAGGAGGCCCCCGAAGGTGAGCGAGTAGGCGGTCACCACCCATTGGAGGTTGGCCGCGCTGAAGCCCAGGTCCTTCTGGATGGAAGGGAGGGCGACATTGACGATGGAGATGTCGAGCACGACCATGAACTGGGCCAGGCACACGATCCAAAGGACCAGTGTGTCGGCCTGCTGCAGCCTCGTCCGTTCGGCCGCGTTCAGGTCCCGGGCCCCGGGTCCGGTAGCCATGGTCGCAGCATAGGGGTCGGTCGTCCCTGTGGGTCCTTGTGGCCTCCGGCCGTGTGCACCGGAGGGGTCACTTGCCCAAAATCGTATTCCACGCCTCGTACGTCTTCGCGTATTGCGGAAGGAAGAATGCTCCGCTCAGAGGCGCAGCCCATTCGTTCCGGTCGATGTCCTCCTGGGTCACGGACCTTGCCGTACTGGCGGCCCAAGCGACGAGCGCGGGACTGACGCCGTGTGCGGCAGGAAAGGCGGCTCGGACGGCAGGGTTGGATGCATAGACGGCGCTCAACACATTCCATGCCTTCTGTTCGTCTGCCTTGCTTCCGATCTCCCTGCGGAGGACCGCAGGTATGGGCAATGGTGTCGCCGCGGCCCCGCCGGGAACGATTCCAAGCGAGCGATAACTCGACTGCGCCTTCCGGTTGCTGAAGACGTTGGCCCCGGACCCGTCAGCTGTCCGAACGAAGGAGTCCATTCTCAAGCAATACGGCGATGACGGTGGCAGTACTGCGCAGGTCGGCAAGATATAGGGCGCCGCTAGTGACAACGGAGCCCCCCGATAGTTCGCCAAGATATCGGCAGCTGTGTTGCGGACCGTGCGGGCAATTCTTCCCTGCTCGACGCCCACGTACGACGCCACCGCGATCTGAGCGACCACCAAGAGGGCAAGCGAAGCACGAAGAAACCGAACCGGTCGTGCGTGGCGCTGTACGTCTCGTGCCCGCAGAATCGCATACGCGTAAACGCCGACCACCAGTGGCCAGTTGAATGTGACGTATCGGGAGGCGGTCCCCGCCGTGATCGAACCAACGATCCGTGTGGGAACCAACAGGACATCGAACGCCAGTGTCAGGACGACGAGGGCCACGCAGAACGCTTTCGGCCCGGCCGGGCGGCCTTCCCGCAACCAGGCCACGGCAACCATGATGCCGGCGACGAACAGCAGGGCCCCGATCATCTCGGACAGACGGTCTCCCAAGATCCCAGCAGTAAGAGTGGGAATCACGCTGCCGAGCGAGATGAGGAGGCCCTTTGCGACCAGGGGCAGATTGGCGAGTATCTGGTGGAGCGACGCCGTTCCGCTCTCACCGTAGTTGAAGCCCAAAAAGTACAGAGGAATGGCGACGATCGCCGCCGCCGACCACAAAATGGCCGAGCGCCGCGTCTGCCCCCGTGCTGCAAGGAGGACGAGGCCAGCCGGCCAGACCAACAGACCCTGCAATGAGGAGTAGGAGGCGATAAAGCCCAGCGCAATGGCCAGGCCCATCTGGAGCATCGACGGCCGCAGGTTACGGAGGAGTACCAGGGCTCCCACCAGTGCAACCAATACCACAGACCACGCAATCTGAAACGCCCACAGAGTGTTCTGATACTGGG
>JBEKOI010000366.1:0-3550 GCA_049521915.1 Acidimicrobiales bacterium
TCGAACGTGCCGTTCCATGCGCCCTCGGCACCCTTCCGCCATTCGTCGGTCTGGACCATCGTGTTGGTCGGCTTGAGCACACGCTTGGCGAATCCGGGCAGGTCGACATCGACGACCTGTGACGACCGGATGCGGAGGACGCCATCGTCCTCCCCGCACTCGAGGACCTTTACGTCCCGGTGGCCCAAGCTCTCGTACAGCTCGCGGGTGACCTCCGGGTCGCGGAGCATGGTGATCACGGCGTCCACCGTTGCGTCGTAGGTGATCGAGCCCTTCAGGTCCATCGGATGGTCCTTTCATAGGCGTGCATCGAGCAGCCCTACAGCCGGGACGACGTTACTCCGCCTGCTTACCCGGTTCCCCCCAAAATCCCAATTGTGCCCATGGACTGGCACTTCACTCTGAGGCTCGGGCATCATCCATCGTGGCCTTCTCACTTCTCTACATCGGCATGTCTCGGACCCTCGGCCTCGTCATGTCATCTTCGCGCATGGAGCCGGACAAGGACATCGAGATCATGGTGCTCCGCCACCAGGTGCGTATCTCGAACGCTGGCGCCCACCGTCAAAGGGCCGCCAGCTTCCGGTGCGACGGTGGGTCACGAAAGTCGGACAGGCAACTCCCGCATTGAGATCAAGATGGGGTTGAGGATGCCCAGCGAGGTGTACGACGGGTCTCCTGTGAGCTCGATGTGGAGAGTCCGCTCAAGCAGCACCTCGATGAGCGTCGTGAGCTCCCGCCGGGCCAGATTGGCCCCGAGACAGAAGTGGACGCCACCACCACCGAAGGCGAGTTGCGGGTTCGGGCTGCGGGCAATGTCGAAGCGGAAGGGGTCCACGAAGACGTCCGAATCGCGGTTGGCCGAGGGATACCACATCGTGACGCGGTCTCCCTCAGCGATCGTCAGCCCCCGGATCTCGGTATCCCGGGTCGCCCGTCGGGCGAAGCACGAGACCGGCGACGACCATCGGAGGATCTCCTCCACCGCAAGGGGAATTGCCCCTGGCACCCGGCGAAGATGCTCGAGCTGGGCGGGATGGTCGAGTAGCGCCAGAAGCCCCAGGGAAACAGCATTGCGGGTGGTCTCGCTTCCAGCAATGATGAGCAGGAGAAAGAACATGTCCAGTTCGACCTCGCTGAGAGCCGTGCGCTCGCCGTCGTCAGTCTCAACCTCTACCGTCGACAAGATCGTCCAGACATCGTCCTGCGGATTCGCTCGCTTCTCCTGCCCCAGCTTCTGGGCATATTCGAACATCTCGGCCTGGATTCCTACGTGCTCCTCCTGCGACATGTGGCGTTCCGGGACGTCTCCCTGCAGCATTTCGTTCGCCAACGAGAAGAGCGCATCCCGGTCCTGAACCGGGATACCGACAATGTCGGCGATCACGTTCATCGGCAGCTTGTAGGCGATCTCGGACACGAAGTCGCACTCTTCGCGCTCCAGGGCCCGATCAACAATCGACTCGGCCCACTGCCGGATCTGGTACTCGAGCTTGCCGACCATGCGAGGGGTGAATCCGGCGCTGATCAGCCGGCGCTGCCGGAGGTGGTCACGGCCGTCCATACTGACGAGCATCGTCCCGGCCATACCTGGTTGGTGGCTCAGCTGCGGTCCGTCGAAAGCACTGAAGAGCTCTGGGTTGTGACTAACCGCCTGGACGTCTTCATGCTTCGACAGCACCCAGAACCCCTCATCGTGGTCGCCATTGAAGGCTTCCGGAAAGGACTGCCATTTCACGGGCGCGTAGCGGCGCAGTGCGGTGAATACCTCGTGCGGGAACCCGCTGGCGTAGAGAGCGGTGTCGGTGAGGTCCACGTCGAGGTAATTGCGGTCGATGGCAGTTTCGGTCACCAGTACGTCCTCCGGATAGGGAGCTGCCGGCAGTGCCGCCGTACGGTCGATCTTGCCAGTGATGGGTGGATGTTGCGATAGTCCCAGCGAAAGTCCAGATCAGAACCTTGGAGGCTCAGCCGATGAGTTGAGGACGATCAGCCTATGAAGCTGAGACCTGATCCAAGGGCGCCCCTAGCGCCAGCCGCAGCCGTGGCTTAGCGGCTGTCGATCGCGACCTTGATGGCCCCTGACGTCTCCTGGTCGGCCAGAACGGTGAAGGCGTCGCGCCACTCGTCAAGACGGAAGGTGTGGGTGAGCATTGGTGTCAGGTCGATCCGGCCGGATCCGACCATGTCCAGGAAGTGGGCGATGCCGTGCTTACGCACGCCCTCGACCTCCTCGATCCCGAAGGCGTTGGAGCCCGTGTAGGTGATTTCCTTGGAGTACACCGGTGTGTCGTCCCACTTGGCCGCGCCGTGCATGCCCAGCTTCACGAGAGTCCCTCGCGCGCGCAGCACGCGACAGCCGACCTCCAGTGTCTCGGCAGCCCCGATCGTGTCGTAGACCACGTCGATGCCACCTGGAAAGGCCATGGGTAGCCCGTCAGCCGGCTGCAGCACGCCGTCCGACCAGTCCGCGACCCGTTCGATCAGCTCAAGACGCGTCTCGGGAGGTACGGTCGACGCGCCGAAGGCCTCGGCCAGCCGACGTTGCGCATCGAACCGTGCGACCACCATGACCTCAACCGACGGGTGCAGTGCCCGCAAGATCGCGACGGCGCACTGGCCCAGCGCGCCGGCCCCGTAGACGAGCACCTTGCTTCCCGGCTGCGGGGGATGACGAGTCACGGCATGGAGTGATACCGAAAATGGGTCGGCGATGACGACCTGCTCGTCGCTCAGGTTGTCCGGCACCTTGAAGAGCATCGAGTCGTGCGCCGGCATGAGGTCGGCGAACCCCCCACTGACGTCGGCGCACATGCCGATGTGAATCCCCGGGGCGAAGGAGCCCTTCCCGAACGAGTGGCACTGGCTCAGGTCGCCAGCCTGGCACGCCGGGCAGACGGGCGACACCCCCCGGGTCACGCACGTGAGCCATGGGTTGAGGGCGACGCGGTCTCCCGGCTCGAGCCCCTCCGCCTCTGGTCCGACAGCGACCACCTCGGCGATCACCTCGTGGCCCATCACGTGAGGGAACGAGACGAAGCCCTTCATCGGATTCTGCTGCATGCCCGACGCATTGCCCGGGTCGACCAGGCTGGCGTAGTCCAGGAACACCGCCTTGGACTCCGACCCGCAGATCCCTACCAACCTCGGCCTGGTCACCACCCAGTCTGGACGGAGGAATCCCGGCTCGTCGATGTCGAGGAGGCGGGTCGGCGTCCGAGCGAGCATCCGCAACAAGCGGTTGTCCGTCTCGCCGATTGGCTGCACATCCGGCTCCACCCCATACATGAGCGCTTGCATGCCCACATAGTATGTCCGCCGGCCCGTCGTCCCGCCGCCGCTCGGCAATCGTGCGAGGTCCCCCTGGCGGGGTACCTTCAGTGGGTAGCACACCACCGCGTGCGGCGAGGAGGGCCGATGTTCGATCCATTGACCGCTGACTTCGACTCCGACGAATTGTCTCGTCTCCGTCGCGAGGAGCCGGTCAGCCGCACCCCATCGGGCAGTTGGTTCTTGGCCCGTTTCGATGACGTGCTCGCCGCCACCAAGG
>JBEKOI010000367.1:0-4625 GCA_049521915.1 Acidimicrobiales bacterium
AGGCGGCGCACCATCGGCCTCCGTTCCTTCTGGTTCCGTCGGGCCAGGCGGTTGCTGCCCGCCGTCATGCTGCTCCTGATCGTGTTGTCGATCTACTCGCGGCTCGGCGGGCCCAACATCGTCGAGTCGACCTTCAAGGCGGACGGCATCGCCACGCTCTTCTACTACGCCAACTGGCACCTCATCTTCACCCACCAGTCCTACTTCACCCAGTTCGAGGTCCCCTCGACGCTGCGGCATACGTGGTCGTTGGCCATCGAGGAGCAGTTCTATCTGGTGTGGCCCCTGCTCATCCTGGTCGGGCTGCAGTTCGGCCGGCGGCGGAGCCGGGGGGGCGCGCGTCACTCGAGGACGAGAGCACGCGGGCTGCCGAGGCCGGTCGCCTTCTGGTGCACGGTGGTCCTGGCCGCGGCGTCCGCGTCGTGGATGGTGGTGCTCTACGACCGTGCCCCGGGGGCCAACCTGTCGCGCGTCTACTACGGCACCGACACCCGCGCCTTCGAGTTGCTCATCGGTGCCGCGCTGGCCCTCGTGGTGACCGGAAGGCCCGACCACTCCGCCGGTACCCGGCGCCTGCTCCACGCCCTGGCCCCGGCGGCCACCATCGCCCTCGGCGTGTTGTGGGTGACCGCCGGCGACGACAACCAGAACCCCTCGGCCTGGATGTTCCGTGGCGGACTGGTGCTGGCCGGGCTGCTCGCCGCAGCGGTGATCGCCGGGGTGGCCCAGCCCGATGCCGGCGGCCTGGGGCGGATGCTGTCGGTCGGGCCGCTGCGCTGGGTGGGCGGGATCTCCTACGGGATCTACCTCTGGCACTGGCCCGTCTACGTGCTGATGACCGACGTCACCACCGGGCTCGGCGGGTCGGCACTGCTGGTGGCCCGGCTGGCCGCCACCCTGGGTGCGGCCGCGGCCAGCTTCTACCTCCTCGAGCGTCCGTTCCGGCGCCACCGGTGGAAGGGCTGGACCTTCGTGGGCGTCATGGCGCTGGCCGCGGCGGTGACCGTCTCCGCCCTCCTCCTCAGTGCACCGGCGGCGGCCCCCTCGGCGGTCACGGCGCGGGGATCGTCGGTCGTGGCCGTCGTCTCGCCCACTGCGGTTCCCCATCCCCTTCCCCCACCGATCGACCTTCCCGCCGGGCGAATCCTCTCGCCTCCGGATCCGTTGCGGGTGATGACCATCGGCGACAGCGTGATGTACGACGGCGAGGTGGGGATCCAGGCGGCCCTGCAGGCCACCGGGGTGGTGGCGTTGAGCCCCCACGGATTCCCGGGTTGGGGCCTCATCAACGACACGAACTTCCAGGCCAGTCTGGCCGGGGCCGTCGCCCAGGACCACCCCGAGGTCATCCTCATGATGTGGTCATGGGACAACGCCGACGCCAGGGAGCATCCAGCCGTGTACAAGAGACTGCTCACCGAGGCCATCGACGTGATGCTGGCCCCGGGTGACGGGGTCGACGGGATCGCCATCATCCAATTCCCGAAGGTCGGCCCCAACGACGCCATCATCGACCCGGTCCAACGCCAGCAGGCCGAGCAGGCGGCCGAGGTCAACCGCGGCGCCTTCGACCGGATCGTGTCCGCCCTGCCCGCGCAGTACCAGGGCCGGATCACCTACCTGCCCGTGGCCTCGTCCCTCGAGGTGGACGGGCGGTACTCGCCCTGGCTGCACACCACCGACGGCGGTTGGATCCGGGCCCGCAAGACCGACAACGTGCACCTGTGCCCGGCCGGCGCCGCGGTGCTCGGAGCCGCGGTGACCTCCGAGCTCTCCCCCATGTTCCACCTCCCCCCTCCGGCACCGGGCTGGATCAACGGTGCGTGGACCAACGACGAGGCCCGGTTCGGCCCGCCAGGGAGCTGTCCCGACGACCAGCCGCCCCCCGGATCCGGTTGAGGGACGGGGCGGAAGGGCGTCCCCGGCGCTGCTGTCGGCGACTCGCCCCGATGGGCCCCCGCCGATCGCCGGCTGTACCATGTGGCCCGTGGATCAGGTAGCCGTCGCAGCCAGCGGGACGAGCGCGGCACCGCGGTCGAAGTACGACGAGGCCATGCGTCGGCTGCTCCGGGTGCCGACCGACCGGGCGCCCATCGACGAGTCCGAGACCCATCGGATCTTCAGTGCCTCCATCTTCTTGTCGGCCCTCCGCTGCCTGCTCAGCTACATCGTCCTCCCGGTCATCCTGCCCGCCATCGGCGTGGCCCGGGGCGTCGGGCCGGCCATCGGCATCCCCATCGGCATCCTGGCCCTGACCTTCGACTACCTGGGTATCCGCAGGT
This sequence comes from Acidimicrobiales bacterium, assembly GCA_049521915.1. Lineage (GTDB taxonomy): Bacteria > Actinomycetota > Acidimicrobiia > Acidimicrobiales > RAAP-2 > Bog-756. The sequence continues at coordinate 2,283 of JBEKOI010000367.1, forward strand.
TCTGGTTGGCCGACCACCGCCAGCGCTGGGCCTTCACCGCCCTCTATGCGGTGGTGGGCAGCATGGTGCTGGCGCTGGTCATCGTCGACATCGTCAGCGTCCTGCACTGATCCCGACCCCCGTACCCGCCGGCGACGGCGGGTGAACGGGTAACCCACCTCCGGGCCCGGTTCCGAGCCGCGGGTCGGCGCGCTCAAGGGCGGCCTCGGGACTGTCGATGTTCACCGGGTGAAGGATCCGGTGGACAGGGCACAGACGGTGCCGCCGGGTGAACCGGCACAGACGGTGCCGCCGGGGTACAAGGACGACGCCCTGGTGATCCGGGGGCTGGTGGTGCTGGCCCTGGTCTGGGGCGCGGCGTACCTCGTGTGGAGAGCGGCCGACACCGAGCACGGCGCCCAGCCGGTCATGTTCGTCGTCCTGTGGGCGTGCGAGCTGTTCGGCTGGACCATGCTGGCCTCGTTCGCCTTCCTGGCCTGGCGGATCCCTGTCTCGCGCCGGCCTCCCGTCGAACGACGGCCGACCGTCGATGTCTTCGTCTGCACCTACGACGAAGGGCTGGACATCCTCGGGGCCACCCTGGTGGGCTGCGACCGGATCACCTATCCCCATACCACCTGGGTCCTCGACGACGGCCACCGTGACGAGGTCGCCGCCCTGGCCGGACGGTTCGGAGCGCGCTCTCTGACCCGGTCCACCAACGAGCACGCCAAGGCGGGCAACATCAACAACGCCCTGGGCCACACCGACGGCCAACTGATCCTCGTCCTCGACGCCGACCACGTCCCCCAGCCCGACATCCTGGACGCCACGGTCGGCTACTTCGAGGACGACACGGTGGCGCTGGTCCAGACGCCCCACGACTTCGGGAACCAGGACTCGTTCCAGCACTTCGAGACCGGGCGCCACGATCAGAGCATGTTCTTCGAGGTCATCATGCCGGGCAAGGACCGCCATGACGGGGCCTTCTGGTGCGGTTCCGCCACCGTCATCCGCCGCCAGGCCCTGGAAGGGATCGGCGGGATCGCCACCGAGACGGTGGCCGAGGACTTCCACACCACCATCAGGCTGCACGGACAGGGCTGGCACACCCGCTACCACGACGAGACGTTGGTCCAGGGGCTGGCTCCCCACGACCTGGCCACCTTCCTGCTGCAGCGTGACCGCTGGGCCCGGGGGAACCTCTCCGTACTGCGGACGGCGGAGAACCCGCTCATCGCCCCGAGACTGACGCTCAAGCAGCGGGCCAGCTACCTGTCCTCTGGTCAGCGGCCGGCTTCCCCTCCACGCCACCCTGTGGCAGTTCTGCGTGTTCTGGCTCCCCTGGATGATCCTCAACCTGGTGGCCTCGGCTCTGCTGTGCCGGGGCCAGGCCAGCCTGTGGGACGGGGCCTATTCGAACCTGCTCACCACCGAGATCTTCACCCGCGCCGCCTTCGTGCTGGTGCACCCGTTCCGCACCTCGTTCAAGGTGACCCCGAAGGACGGCATCGACGACGGCGGCTGGTCGGCGGCCCGGCAGCTCCGGCTGGTCCTGGTCATGGCCGGGATCCTGGCCGCGGCCGTGGTGGCCCGCGTCCTGGCCCTGCTGGGCCTGGTGGCCCTCCCCGCCCTCGGCACACTGGCCGTGGTGGCCGGGATCTCGTTCGCCGTCTGGGAGCTGGTCGTGGTGGCCGCCGCCCTGTGGAGGGTCACCCGCCGCCATCAGGTCCGCCGCCACTACCGGGTTCCGGTGGAGGTGGCCGGCGTGGTCGGGGGCATGCTCGTCCGGGTGGTCGACCTCACGCCCGGCGGTGCCGGGATGATCGGACCCCAGCCCTTCGAGGTGGGAGCAGAGGTGGACCTCCGCCTGGACCTCCCCACAGTGGCCGGCGCGATCCAGGTGGTGCGGGTCGTCTTCACCGTGTGCTCGAGCCGGCCGATCAAGGGCCTCGGTTGGCGGATGGGGGGCACCCTCGTCCCGGCGGGCGACGGCGACGGTGAGGCGCTCATCGAGCACTGCCACGTGGTCAGCTCCCGCTCGCGGTTGACCGATGCCGGGCGGCTGGTGCCCGGTGGACCGCCGCCGGGCCTCGGTGGCCGGGAGGAAGTCGGCCCGGAAGAAGCGTCCCGGCGCCAGGCGGCGGCCGGCGCCTGATCCCTGACGGTCACCCGGCCGGTTGGCGCCAGTCCGGGTGGAGGTCGTGGGCCAGGGCCATCTTGAGGGCCTTGACCGTCTGGCCGTTGTCCACCGCTTCGGGGTGGTCCACCAGCCAGGCGATGGAGGCGGCAGGTACGGACGGTGGTGCGCCCGAGTAGTGGCCGACCAGTCCGAGCGCTTCGGCATTGAGGAGCTGGCGTTCG
>JBEKOI010000368.1:0-3529 GCA_049521915.1 Acidimicrobiales bacterium
AGGTGATCTGCACCGACATCATCCCGCCTCTCGGCATGCGGGGTGAGCGGAGGCCTCCCGCCTGCTCGGCCCATCCACGGCACGACGCGACCAGTGCCCGTTGGCCGGCAGCGTCGAGCCACCCGGGGAGATGGACAGCCCCCGGAGCCACGACCGACGGACTGCGGGGTATCAGGCTCACCACCAGCCGGCCCCCGGTCCGGCGGTCCTCGACGCCACCCGGTCCATGCCCAGATCCTCGCGCATCCCCCGAGCTCAGGACACCGTCGGTGGCGAAGGTGAAGACCCGTGGGTCAGGCCCGGGCCTCGGGCCCGGGTGAGGCCGACGGGGTGGGGTCCTGTCTGGCCAGCCAGCGCAGGCGGGCGGCGCGTGCGTCCCACGAATAGACGACCGCGGTGCCGGCCAGCCGGTCGTGGAGAGCATGACGGTCCCGGTTGGTCAGGATGCCGACGAACCCGAGCCCGAGGATGAGGAAGCTGAGTGGGAGGGTGAGTGTTCGGAGCACGGCCTGGCGCGGTCCGATCGGAGATCCGTCGGTTGTGACCACCCGGATCCCGAGGACGGCCATCCCGAGCGTCTTCCCGCTCAGCGACCACTGGTACGCGAAGTAGATGAACTCCCACACCACGGCCGAGATCAACGAGGCGATCTGGTGGCTGCGCAACGAGAACGACGAACCCGTGACCAGCTGCACGGAGAAGGCCAACGCTGCCGCACCCACCGTGAACAGACCCCACGAGGCGCCCACGTCGGCGGCGAAGGCGACCAGCCGGCTGACCGCTCCCGCGTAGTGGCCCTGCCGGCCTTCGATGGGCTCAGCCGTCACCACCTGTGCACTCACGACGGGCCCGCGTTGAGCTCGGCCGGACGGGGCCCGACCAGCGTCGGGGGCCCGAGAGGCAGGTCCTGTGGCGACCGGCGCAGGATCCGGTTGACCCAGCGGGCGAAGAAGTCGTCGAGCCCGACGCCCTGCGCCCTGATCACATCGAGGACCTCCGAGGCCACCCCGGTGGTCGACCGGGCGATGATGGTGCCCAGCTCCGTCTTCTCCATCAGCGAGTCGATGTCCACACGCTCGATGATCTCCTCGACGTCGACCCGATCGATGATCTTCTGGACGTCGACCCGGTCGATGAGCTTGTCCACATCGACCCGGCTGACCACCTTGTCCACATCGACCCGGCTGACCACCTTGTCCACGTCGATCCGGTCGAGGAGGGCATCCATGTCGATGGCGTCCATCACGATGGCCACCACCCGCTCGGCCACGGCCTGGGCCAACTGCTCCATTCGGCCGGAGCCCGGAACCGGGCTCATCGGGGCCGGATCGGCGACCGGGGATCCATGGGGACAGCTTCCCATCGCACGATGGTGCAAGCGGGGACGGTGGGTCCCCTCGCCGGCCCACCCGGGTCCCCCGAGCTCACCCCGAGCTCACCCCGGGTCCCTCAGGGCTCACGCAGGGTCCCCCCGAGCTCACGCCGGATCACCCGGCCTTCCACGGGTTCCCCGTGGAAGAGGCATCAGGAGGCGGGTCTCAAGAAGGCGAGCCGGACTTCAGCGCCTCCAAGGCACGGTCGGCGTGCACGTTCATCCGGACCTCACTCTGGATGACATCGATGAGACGGAGATCGGGCCCGATGATGAACGTGGCCCTCTTGGTGGGCGAGAGCTTGGTGAACCGGCGCCGCACCCCGAACTGGGTGGCCACCGCACCGTCCGGATCCGAAAGCAGCGGGAAATCGAAGGAGTGCTTGTCGGAGAACCGCTTCTGCTTCTCCACCTGATCGGCGCTGATGCCCACCCGCTGTGCGCCCACAGCCTCGAATTCGGCCTTCATGTCACGGAAGTGACAGCTCTCGGCCGTGCACCCGGGAGTCATCGCCGCCGGGTAGAAGAACAGGACGACGGGACCGGATGCGGCCAGTTCGCTCAGCTTGCGCGGCGTGCCGTCCTCATCGGGAAGCTCGAAATCCGGTACCAGGTCGCCTTTTTCCATGGTCCGAGGCTACCGCCGGCGGGACGCCGGGGCGACCGTCGCCCGTGGCCCGCTCCGGAGTTCGGAGCCGGTGGCACCGATCGGGGGTCGGCGGGACTGCCGGTGCCCGGTGACCCCGTAAGATGCGACGGAGCCCAGCCGTCCCCCCGGTTCGCGGCTGCGGGCTGCGGGACTGCCGGCAGCAGGAGCACGCCAGCAGGCAGCAGGCAGCAGGCAGCCGGAGAACGACCGGGCTTCAGGGCTACCCGGCCAGGGTCGGGCGGTTGGCCGGACCGGCCACCGCTGCCAGCACCGAATCGACGCCCATCCCCCATCCGACCAGACAGGATCGCAACCGCATGCAGTACTCGATCGAAGCCGAACAACTGGAGAAGACCTTCAAGGGCAAGCTCGAGGTACGCGCCCTCGACGGTGTCAGCTTCTCCGTCGCCGAGGGCACCGTGTTCGGCCTGCTCGGACCCAACGGCTCGGGCAAGACCACCGCGGTGCGGATCCTGACCACCATCCTGAGGGCCGACGGCGGTCGGGCCCGGGTGCTCGGGCACGACGTGGCCAAGAAGGCCAGCCTGGTCCGGAGCCTGATCGGGCTAGCCGGCCAGTACGCGGCCGTCGACGAGAACCTGACCGGCCGCGAGAACCTCGAGATGGTCGGGAACCTCAACCACCTGCGCCGGTCCACCGTCGGCGGGCGGGCCAAGGAGCTGTTGGCACAGTTCAATCTGACCGACGCCGGCGACCGGACGCTGAAGACCTATTCGGGCGGTATGCGGCGACGCCTCGACCTGGCTGCGGCCCTGGTGGCCCGACCCACCGTCCTCTTCCTCGACGAGCCCACCACCGGGCTCGACCCACAGAGCCGCAACGACCTGTGGGAAGTGATCGAGCAGCTGGTGGGTGGCGGGACCACGGTGCTGCTCACCACCCAGTACCTCGAGGAGGCGGACCGGCTGGCCGACCACCTGGTCGTGCTCGACCACGGGCGGGTCATCGCCGAGGGAACGCCCACCCAGCTGAAGGCCAACCTCGGGGCCACCGTCCTCGAGGTGGGTCTGAGCTCGCTGGACGACGCCGAGCGCACGGCGGGGCTGCTGGCGGCCATCGGTCCCCACATGCCGACGGTCAACGGCACGGTCGTGGAGGTGACCGTCGACCAGGGCCCCGAAGCGGCCATGACCAGCCTCCGCTCGTTGGACCATGCGGGGATCGTCCCGGCGACGTTCACCTTGCGCGAACCGAGCCTCGACGATGTCTTCCTGGCCCTCACCGGGCGGCGCGCCGAGGACGAGACCGAAGCCGAGCAAGACGGGCCCGAAGCCGGCGGGCACGATTGGATGAACGATGTGACAAAGGCAGCGCCGATCGCCACGGGAGAGCTCTCATGACCACCGCCGTCGTCGCCCCGACCGTTGCCGGCGCCCCCCACTCGGACAGCATCGGGAGCCGGGTCCGCTGGGCGATCTCGGACACCTTGACCGTCACCAAGAGGAACATCCTCAGCTATACCCGCATCCCCGAGGCACTGTTCTTCT
>JBEKOI010000369.1:0-3521 GCA_049521915.1 Acidimicrobiales bacterium
ATCACGCCGGAGGGTGACACGGTCATCGACGAAACGCTGTCGGTGGTGGGAGATGACGGTGAGCTCCACGCCGTCGAAGAAGACATCGCGGTTGCCGAGGACGACGAATAGAGCTCGGGTCAAAGGTGAGCGTGACGGTCTGCCGAGGGGAGTGGATCGGTTCAGCGGACTGTCAGTGGCCTTGGACGCCCCGATTCCACCAAGCCGGATTTGTCGCCGCCTGATCGACGATCCAGGAAAAATGGTGCTTGGCCGACCGGCGCAAGAGAGGCAACGCGGCCAAGCCCAGGAGGGCCCATCGGCGCTCACGCGGTGGCACCTCGAGGGCAATCGAGAGTGCGGCAGCTGCTCCCCACCCGTAGAGGAGCGTGTTGTACGCAGGAAGCTTGGAGACACCGAGGCCCTCCGCCTCGGTGAGGACTGGTAGCCCCAGGGTGTTTCGTCGCCATGGCCAGATCAGGAAGTGGACAACCGCGCCCCCGAGCGCGGCACCGGACCACACGGCCAGTAGCCTGTCCCATCGCCTGCCACCTTTGGTGGCCACTGCGATCCAGGTGGGAATCTGCGTCGCCCACAGGGCACCGGATCCGACAAGACCGAGTTCCGGCTGCCCGACGAGCCCGATACCGCTGGACAACTCAAAGCCGTGGTGGACGGCGGTGAGGGTGGCAGTGAGGATCGTCCACGGTCGCCGGATTGTCGGACCCGACCGGTTCGCTCCCATGGGCACCATTTGACACGCATCGCTTGGATGTCGCCAAAGTGGGTTCCGTGCTCAGCTCAATTGGCTGAGGTGTGACGCGGTCGCCCGGCTCACAATGGAGAGCCATTCCGCGCTGCCCTTCATCTGTGACAGGCAGGTGAATAGCCACACCAAGCCCAGCCGGTTCACCACAACGCCCCGAACCGAGACCTCAATAAGCCACCGAAACGGTTTACTTGTCAACCGACTCTGCTTATAGTGACCGGTGTCGCGCTAACCCCAGCGACACGAGACGTGGCTGGTTGGGGCGGGGTTCGGCGGAGAGGACGGTACACGTGCAGGTGAATCGCGGCCTTTATTCCTACCTCCGTAAGATGACCGGTCTGTCCAGGGGTGCCGCCCGACGGGTTCCGAAGAGCGTGGTCGTCACCATTTCCGCCGTCGTCGCGTTGGCTGCGGGATTCGGAGCCGCCATTGCCGCCCCGTCCGTAGGGGCCATGGTTCACGCCACCCGGACCCTGCCCATCGGTCCCACCCACGTCACCGGAACATTCACGCCGCCTCCATTGGTGGGACCCCGGGCACTGGCCCCGAAGATCGAGACCGAGGTGGGCACGCACCTCACCATCGTGCCGACCTTCGAGTCGACGGTGACGTCGTCGTCGCTTTCGACCCAGATCGAGTCTGCATTCAACTACGTCGTCGGTCAGTACGAGGCTGAATACAGCGACCCCATCACGATCGACGTCAACGTCGCGTATACCGGATCGGGACTCGGGGAGTCGGATCAAGCCCTGTTCTGCTACTCCTACTCGACGGTGGTGGACGCGTTGGAGGCCAGTGAGACGACGCCGGACCAGATCACCTCGGCGCAGGACGTGCCGGCGACAGATCCGACCGGGGGTTCGACTTGGTGCCTTTCGCTTCCCGAGTTGATGGCGATCGGCCTTCTTCCGGCGAACTGCTTCTCGTCAACGTGCAGTGCCGACGTGCCTACCATCACCTTCGGCGTGCAGCCCTACACCTTCAATCCCGCCGACCGCGACGTCGCCGGTGACTACGACTTCATCGGTGTCGCCGAACACGAGCTCTCCGAGGTCATGGGCAGGATCCCGGGGCTCGACCAGAGTGGCTTCTACACACCCAACGACCTCTTCCGCTCTACGGCACCCGGAACCCGCAACCTCACCGCGTACACGCCGGGTGCCTACTTCTCGATCAACAGCGGAACGACGAATCTGGTGCCGTTCAATACGGTGAGCGGGGCCGATGCGCAGGACTACGCATCACCCACGCCGGACTCGTTCAACGCCTTCGCCAGCCCGGGTGAGACCGATCCTCTGACCACGGCCGGAATCACCAACGTCGATGTGCTCGGGTACCACCGAATCGCAACCAGTCTCGCATTGACGCCGAGTTCATCGACGACCGCGTCGGGGACTCCGATCAGCCTCACCGCCGACGGCAGCGACTCTCTCGGGTTCGCCATCGGAACTGTCACCGGTGCCACGACCTTCACCATCGCCCCGGACGGGTCGGGTTCATCGGTCGGGGCCGCCTGCACAGGGTCTTCCTGTTCGGCCACCGCCCCGGGTCTCTACAAGGTCACCGGTACTGACGGCGGGGCGACGGGATCGACGACCTTCTCGGTCAGCCAGGGCACCCCACTCACCCCGACCACCCCCGTCATCTCCAACCTGCCGGCGTCTGGCACGGACGGTGGTGGCTTCACCGCCTCGGTCTCGACCACCGGTGACGGCACGACCTCGGTCACTTCGTCGACCACGTCGGTCTGCACCGCCTCAGGACTTATCGTCTCCTACGTCGGGGGAGGCATCTGCACCCTGACCGCCCACGTGACCGCCGGCATCGACTACGCCGCCGCCAACGGCACCGCCCAGAGCTTCTCGGTCACCAAGGCCCCCGTGTTCACCTCGTCGGCCACAACGACCTTCGTCAAGGGCAAGTCCGGAACCTTCACCGTCAGCGCAAACGGGTATCCCACGGCGATGACGTTCGCCAAGACCGGCTCGTTGCCCGGCGGCGTGACCCTGACCGGTGCTGGTGTTCTTTCCGGAAAGCCGACGGCCACCGGAACGTTCACCGTCACCATCACCGCCGCCAACGGAGTGCTCCCGAATGCGAAGCAGACCTTCACCCTGAGGGTGGTGGCGATCAAGATCACGACGCTCAGCCTGGGCTCCGCCAAAATTGCCATTCCGTACACGTTGCAACTGACCGAACTCGGTGGCACCTCTCCATTCACCTGGAAGAACACGACACCCAAGCTTCCGGCCGGATTGAGCTTGAGCGCTTCGGGCAAGATCACCGGCAAGGTCAAGTCGACCGTCGCCACCGGCGCCTACTCGGTGGGGATCTCGGTCCATGACAATGCGTCCCCGACTCACCACACGGCCACCGCGGTACTGAAGATCATCGTGACCTGACGGACGAGTGATTGTCCGGCGGCGGACTCGTGGGCCTTGCCGACCCGGGATGGTGACAACCGTGACAACCGCACCGCGTCGTCCGCGAATGCGGAGGTGGCCGGGACATCCCGCCCCTGCTGAAATAGCCACGTGTCGATGTCCTCAGCTCGAGGGGCTGAGGTGGGGCCGGCCCCGTGCTCAGCTCAACTGGCTGAGACCGACAGGCAGGTATCGGCGACCGTCACGGGCGTCACCGAGACGAATCGACCCCCTACGACGAGGCCAGACGGGCCAGATGAGCCTTGTATCCGGCCCCGTAGGCGGTCGGATTGCCGTTGGAGTCGATGAGGTAGGGCCCGTTGCACGGTCCGGAGTTGAAGGCCCAGGCC
>JBEKOI010000370.1:0-3520 GCA_049521915.1 Acidimicrobiales bacterium
TGGGGCTCGGACTCTGGTTGGTCGGCAAGAGCATCTATCTCATCGTCACCTGATGGTCTACAGACACACTTTCTCGACTGCCACACACCGACCAGAATCCGGAGGGAATGTTTGACATGACTGCATTGGAAGAAGTTCCCGCACTTGGTCCGATTGCTCGCTACGAGCAAGAGGTGGTCGATCGGATCACCGATTTCAACGATCCCCGGCAGGAATGGCGGCGCCTGTTCTCGGAGGGGTTGGGTACTTTCTTCCTGGTCTTGGTGGCCGCCGGTGGGGGCATGATGGGACACGCCTTCCCAGGGGTGATCAGCCGCACCGCGGCGGTCGTGGCACCCGCCCTGATGGTCATGGCCATCATCTTGTTCATGGGCAAGGTCTCCGGAGCCCATCTCAATCCGGCGGTCTCGATCGCCTTCGCTCTGCGTCGTGACTTCCCGTGGTGGCGGGTGCCGGGCTACATCGTGATGCAACTCGCAGGAGCCACCCTCGCCGCCCTCTTCCTCCGGTCCGTCATCAACGTGTCGGCCATGTACGGGTCCAACTACCCCGCCCACGGCTACTCCAACGGAGCGGCATTTTGGATGGAGCTGATCTTGACCATGGGTCTGGTCAGCGTGATCTTGGGCACGGCCTCGGGAGCGCAGAACATCGGCATCATCGGCGCCTTCGGCGTCGGTGGCTACATAGCCCTGGCGGGATTGTGGGGAAGCCCGATCTCGGGGGCGTCGATGAACCCTGCTCGCACCTTCGGGCCCGACCTGGTTTCGGGGACCTTCACCGGATATTGGGTGTACATCGCCGGTCCCATCGCCGGGGCCGCTCTGGCCGTCGTGATCGCCTTTGTATTGCGGGGCCGAGGTGGCGGAAGAGCGGGGTCGGGGGCGGCCCAAGGTGACATCTTCACCGAGGTCTACAAGGAAGGGCAGTCCTGAGAGATGATCCGATTGATCACGTCCTACATATCGTCGACGAGCACTTCTCTACCGCAAGGTCCATCCGGTTTCCCATTCTCCGTGGCGGTGGAGCCAGCTAACTGCTGATGGATCAACACCTCGTGCCTGAGCCCTCTGAGCCAACGCAGTCACCGAGTGTGCTGACTCCTGATGCGGCAGCTCCTCGCGTGCCAGGGCGGGTAGTCGCGTCAGGACTGCAGGGTTCTCCTCTGCAGGCGGGTTCTCGGATCGTCGACCTAATTGCAGGGACCGTGAAGGTGGGGATCGGCGCGGCGAGCCTGGTCGCTGGGGAGATCACCAGCAGATCTGTAAAGGCGGCGAGAATCGTCGTACCTGCCTCGATTGCCGAGGGACCGCTTGACGCAGTTGAGCGACAACTTGGACGGCGCCGGGACGAGGCCCGCAAGAGCGAGAAGGAGAATCGAGACAACGTGGCAGAGGCTGCGGAGTCCGTACTCAATCGGGTCGTCGTTGGGGTAGTCGACATGCTGGACATGGAGCAACTGATCGATCACGTGCCGATCAACAAGGTTGTGGCCAGAGTCGATCTCCCGGGAGTAATCGATGAGATCGACCTTGTGGGGGTCATCCGTGAGTCCACGACCGGACTGGGCGCAGAAACCCTCGACGCCAGCCGTGCCGGGCTCATGGCCATGGATTTGTGGAGTGCCCGATTGGTCGACAGGATCCTGCGGCGCAAGCAACCGCGTGACTTAGCGGGGCGGTGGAATGACATTGCTCGATCGGAGACCGCCAAACCCGAGATCCTCTCGTGAGTCGACATCTCGAGATTCGCAATGAGCGTGCGGAGCAGCTCCAAGGCCTTCGAGCAGGCTTCGTGTCTCGGGCAGTGGCGAGCGGGACTGATGTTGTTCTTGTCCTCTGCGTCTATGTCGTTGGAGTGATCCTGGTGAGTATTGCATGGGATCTCTTTTTTTCGACCTCGATCTCGATTGCGGCTCCGCCCCATTGGTTGAACGAACTTTTGGTGTGGATCCTTCTCGTCGCGTACTTGACCGGCGGCTGGTGGTCCACCGGACGCACTCTCGGGAAGCAAATAGTCGGATTACGAGTCACCCGTTCGGATGGGAGTCCTCTTCGATTCCTCCGAGCGCTTCTTCGGGCCCTCCTCTGCGCTTCGTTCTTCCCAGCACTTCTGCTGGCGTTGGTGAACCGGCGGAATCGAGGTCTCGAAGACATAGCCCTTAGGACCGTCGTCACCTACGACTGGCTCCCAAGACCCTACGAACAGCTGGCTCAGCCTTCCTCGAATGTTGAACCAGTGGTTGAACCGCGCAACTAATTCAGTCCCCGTCGAGCGGCCGCACGATGTATGAGGGCCGGATGGCGCGGTCAGAGAGACTCGTGAATATTGGCGGCGACAGTTGAGGCGAGTGCAGCGGGACACTGCCAAGAACCGGCAACTAAGTCTTGGAATCCCATGAAGTGTGCGACCAGACACGAGGCCACTCCGTCGGTCGGTGACCACGTCGATCCTCCTGCAGCCGCAGCGACTTGGCCCAGAAGGCTCGGTACTGCGTCATTCTGGGTTTCGGCATTGGCCAGTTCGTGAGCAACCAACGCGAGTGTCGGCGTGCCGGCGAACACGCTGAATTCGAGGCCGCCCGATCCGTAGGTGCATCCCGTACCGTCCCCGCTAATGGCTCCGCAGTGTGTCGCCGTGTCCCCCATGGACCAGCTCCAATTCGATCCTGGCTCGATACCCGAGGCTTCGACTTCGGACACCAATGCGGCCACCGAAGGCGCGGCCGAAGGTGCAGCCACCGCGACCACCACTGGGGCGGGCGCGGGCACAATCGCACGAGGCGTGATTCGCGGAGTCGTCACGGCCAAGGTCGAGGTCGTCGTGGCGACAGGGGCAACCGGGGCAACCGGAGCAACCGGAGCAACCGGGGCAACCGGAGAGATAGTCGTCGTAGTGGTGTGAGGAGATTGTGCGGCTCCAACTTTGGACGTCGCAACGGAACTCTCCCGTGGCGACGATGCTCGAGCTGTCGAGTTGTCGATCGAAGAGCCGAGCACCCAGGCCGCCCCTACAACCAGCATTGCAGCCACCGCCGCGGCCTTCCACTGTCTGTGGATGAGGGCTGGAGCTGCAGAAACAGAGCTCCCGAACGTGGAACGACCTCTGACATCCCCGGCATCCCGGTGTGCTGCATTGCGGTACTCTTCAACCATGTGTTGAGGTTAGATCCTCAACACATGGTTGTCAACACATGGTTGACACTACTTTCCGAAAGGGAGTATCGTTCCGGCATGCCGTCGGACGCTGCGAAGCTCGTCGAGGCCCTAGTTGAGAGCGGTCGGCGCCAACTCACCGCCGGAATCTCCGAAGAGCGCGAGAACGCACTTGCCCTCCTTGGATTCGCCGACCTCTTGCGACGTTCGGCGGATCGCCTGTGTCACGATTCGGCCATGGCGGCCCGAAATCAAGGTGCCAGTTGGCGACAAGTCGGGGAGGCTGTCGGTGGGATTACACCTCAGGGTGCAGAGCATCGCTTCAGTCCAGCAGCCAAGGAACGGCGATCGAAATCGTCGAAGAT
>JBEKOI010000371.1:0-3512 GCA_049521915.1 Acidimicrobiales bacterium
TCTGGTTCGTGATCGTCGGCACCTCCGTGGCGGTGGCAGCCGTCGGTCTCGTCTATCTCAATTCCCATCTCGGCTTCGCCCGGTTCCCCAGCCTCATCGGCTTCGGCCTGGCCACATTTGCACGGGTGGTCGTCCTGCTGGCCATCTCCACGGTGATCTGGGTGCCGGTGGGAGTGAAGATCGGGATGAGCCCAAAGCTGTCGCGCTTCGCCCAGCCGATCGTTCAGGTTCTCGCCAGTTTCCCGGCCATCCTGCTCTTCCCGTTCGCCACCCTGATCTTCATCGACCTCGGCATCTCGTTGGACTACGGGGCCATCTTGTTGATGATGCTGGGCGCGCAGTGGTACATCCTGTTCAACGTCATCGCCGGAGCGAGCTCCATCCCCAACGACCTCCGGGAGATGATGGTCTCCATGCGCCTGACCCGGCGACAACGCTGGCGGAGGGTCATCCTCCCAGCCATCTTTCCTGCCTACGTCACCGGAGGGATCACCGCGGCCGGAGGCGCCTGGAATGCGTCCATCGTGGCCGAACTGGTCAGCTGGCATCACCACACGCTCAACGCCTACGGACTGGGCAACTACATCGCCACAGCATCCTTTCAGGGGAGGTTCGCCCTCCTCATCGCAGGGGGCATCGTCATGAGCGCATTCGTCGTCATCGTCAACCGCCTGTTCTGGCGCCGTCTGTACCGCCTGGCCGAGCGTCGCTTCACACTGTGACCGGGCCGACGTTGACCCGGGCCGTGCCGATACGCCAAGGTGGTCACGGATGACGACGACCGACGACCGCCCCACGCCGAAACCGAGTGCGGACCCGACGGTCATCATCGAGGTCTCGCACGTCACCAAGACCTTCGTGTCACCGGACGGAAGTCCGCTCCCCGTGCTCGACGACATATCGCTCGACCTCCGAGAAGGGGAGATCGTCGCGCTCCTGGGGCGTTCCGGCTCGGGAAAGAGCACCCTCCTGCGCTGCATCGCCGGGCTGATCGCGCCCACCTCCGGGGCGGTCCACTATCGGGGACAGCCGCTCAACGGAGCCAACCCGGGAGTATCCATGGTCTTCCAGAGCTTCGCGCTGCTGCCGTGGCTGACCGTCCGTCAGAACGTGGAGCTCGGCCTCGAGGCCCTCGGCGTGGGAGCCGGCGATCGGCGCCAGCGAGCCGAACGGGCCATCGATGCGATCGGACTGGACGGATTCGAGTCCGCCTATCCGAAGGAGCTCTCGGGCGGGATGCGCCAGCGGGTGGGATTCGCACGGGCCCTGGTGGTCGAACCGGACGCGCTGCTGATGGACGAGCCGTTTTCGGCGTTGGATGTCCTCACCGCCCAAAACCTGAGAGCCGAGTTGCTCCGCCTGTGGCGGGAGAAGGACTTTCCCACCAAGGCCATGCTGATCGTGACCCACAACATCGAAGAAGCGGTCATCCTGGCCGACCGCATCTTCGTGCTCGGGGCCAACCCCGGTCGCATCCGCACCGAAATCGACTGCGCGTTCCCCCAGCCCCGTCACCGTCACGACGAAAGCTTCCAGGCACTGGTCGACCGGATCTACGGCCTGATGACCGGGCGGGACACCCGACCACCGGCGCACATCTGGACCGTGGCCGCACCCGGTGAGGGGTCCCCGACCGACACCCCGCTGCCCGAGGCCAGTGTGGGCGGCATGTCCGGACTGCTGGAGATCCTGGTCGCCCACGGTGGAAGCGACGACCTGCCCCAGTTGGCCCACGAACTGACCTTCGAAGTCGATGACCTGCTCCCCCTGGTGGACGCCGCCCAGGTGCTGGGCCTGGCCGAGGTGGAGGACGCCGATCTCCACGTCACCGATGACGGTCGGACGTTCGTGGCGGCGAACATCCTGGAGTCGAAGCAGATCTTCGCCCAAAAGGCCCGGGAGCGTGCTCCGCTGGTCCGGGCCATCTGCAAGGCGCTGGCCAGCACCGAGGACGGCAATCTCGGTGAGGGGTTCTTCCTCGACCTCCTCCGCCGGGGATTCTCGGAAGAAGAGGCGCGAAAGCAGTTGAAGATCGCCGTCGACTGGGGACGGTACGGCGAACTCTTCGACTTCGACTCCAACACCGGTCAACTGACCCTAGAGCGACCCCGCGTTCCGGACGATCACTGACGGCTGCCCGTCCATGTCCGATTCCGGCCGGCTGGACACGCCGGTCACCGGGGCCTGACGGGCCGGCCCGGGCCACCAGGGCCTCACGAGCCGGCCCTGACGAGTGGGTATGGTCTCCGTCGATGCCCGGCAACGAATTCGATCCCGACCTGCGGCGCAGCGCCCGGTGGCTGCCCCGTTCGATCGTCGGCCCGCGGACACTGGGGACGATTCGGATGCTCACCCGACTGGCTGCACGGATCCCGAAGAAGGATGTCGACATCGAGACCGTCGGACCCATCTCGGTGCGGGTGCATCGACCCGGGACGACCGGGGAGCCGCGGGCGGCACTCCTTTGGATCCACGGCGGCGGCTACGTGTTGGGCTCGGCTGCTCAGGACGACTCGATCTGCCGGCACCTTGCCCGGACACTCGGAATCGTGGTTGCCGCCGTCGAGTACCGGCTCGCACCGGAGCACCGGTTTCCCGTCCCGCTCCACGACTGCTACGCCGCTCTGACCTGGCTGGCCCGGCAACGGTCCATCGATCCAGCCCGGATCGCCGTCGGTGGAGCCAGTGCCGGTGGCGGGCTGGCCGCCGCGTTGGCCTTGCTGGCCCACGAGCGTGGCGAGGTGCAGCTCGCCTTCCAACTGCTCTCCTATCCGATGCTCGATGACCGGACGGCGACCCGGACCGACATCGACGAGAGCATGTTCAGGTTGTGGGACAACAAGGCAAACCGCTTCGGCTGGCAGGCCTACACGGGATGCCCACCGGGCTCAGGCGGGATTGGCGGGCTGGCCGCGCCGGCGCGTTACCAGGATCTCTCCGGTCTGCCACCGGCATGGATCGGCATCGGGACCCTCGACCTGTTCCATGAGGAGTGCCTCGCCTATGCCAGTCGTCTCAGAGGGGCAGGGGTCCCCTGCCAGTTGGACGTGGTCAGGGGGGCATTCCACGGATTCGACGCCGTCCGCCCGAAGGCGGGGGTTACGCGGGAGTTCCGCTCAGCCCAGGTTGCCGCGCTGGCCCCGGCCCTCCGGTGAGCCACCGCTCACATCGAATCCTCACCCCGAGCCCTTCGGAGCCCGGTCGAATCCCTGGCCGGCTTGTGTCCTGTCTTCGGCGCTCGGGTGCGGGCGTCCACTGACGACGATGCGACCCGATCGATGGTTCCCTCGATGAACGAGCGCGTCGTGTCGTGGCCGGCAGTGACGCCGAGCGCCTCCTCCAGTGCCATGACCTGGGTCAGACCCGTCATCATGAGCAGGGCGACGATCGGCGGGAGCTCGTCGTCGGTCACACCGAGGTCACCCAGGGCAGTGGTCACCGCCTCCAACTGGGCGGCCCGGAACCGTTCGGCGTAGCGGGCGATCTCGTTGCGGATCGCTTTGCGGTGATTG
>JBEKOI010000372.1:0-3502 GCA_049521915.1 Acidimicrobiales bacterium
CGGGCGTGGATCTTGTCGTCCACCAGGTGGTGGAGCTTCAGGATGTACACGTAGCCCACCGAGATCGGGTTGTCGTACTTCTCCCCGGTGCGCCCGTTGTACAACGTCGACTTGCCGTCGTCGGACACCTGGACGGCACCGTCGACGCCGTCGGGGTTGAGCCGGCGGAAGATCTGCTGGATGGTCGGATGGCGGCCGGCGTCGACCTCCTCGTCCCAGTGGGCCCCGTCGAACACCGGGGTCGACACCCACACCGCGGGGTCGGTCCGGGGGCGGGTCTTCGTCTCGGTGCCCCGCAGCGGGATGGTGGCTACGTCGCCGGCCCCCTCCCAGCCCCACCGTGCGGCGTAGCCGAGATGGGACTCGAGTACCTGGCCCACGTTCATCCGGCTGGGCACTCCCAGCGGGTTGAGGATGATGTCCACCGGGGTGCCGTCGGCCTGGTAGGGCATGTCCTCGATGGGGAGGATCTTCGAGATGACCCCCTTGTTCCCGTGGCGGCCGGCCAGCTTGTCGCCCTCCGAGATCTTGCGCTTCTGGGCCACGTACACCCGGACTAGCTGCTCCACCCCGGGCGGCAGCTCGTGGGCATCGTCGCGGGAGAACACCCGCACATCGATGACCGTGCCCTGCTCACCGTGGGGAACCTTCAACGAGGTGTCACGGACCTCGCGGGCCTTCTCGCCGAAGATGGCTCGCAGGAGCCGCTCTTCGGGGGTCTGCTCGGTCTCGCCCTTGGGGGTGACCTTGCCCACGAGCACGTCGCCCGGTCCGACCTCGGCCCCGATGCGGATGATGCCGCGCTCGTCGAGGTCGGCCAGGATCTCCTCGGACAGGTTGGGGATGTCCCGCGTGATCTCCTCGGCCCCCAACTTGGTGTCGCGGGCGTCCACCTCGTGCTCCTCGATGTGGATCGACGTGAGCACGTCGTCCTTCACCAGGCGCTCGGACAGGATGATGGCGTCCTCGTAGTTGTATCCCTCCCACGGCATGAAGGCCACCAGGAGGTTCTTGCCCAGGGCGAGCTCGCCGTTGTGGGTGGCCGGACCGTCGGCCAGCACGTCACCGGCCGAGACCTTCTGCCCCTCCTCGACGATCACCTTCTGGTTGATGGCGGTGTTCTGGTTGGAGCGGCGGAACTTGGCCAGCCGGTAGACCTTTTTGGCCAGCACGTTGCCGTTCCGGTCCTTGGTGCCCGCCTTGTACTCGACGGTGATCTGGTCGCCGGAGACGTCGACCACGGTTCCCTCACCTTCGGCCAGGACCACGTCACCCGCGTCTCGGGCCGCCCGGGCCTCGACCCCGGTGCCGATGTAGGGGGCCTCGGGGACCACCAGCGGAACGGCCTGCTTCTGCATGTTGGCGCCCATCAGGGCCCGGTTGGCGTCGTCGTGCTCGACGAAGGGGATGAGGGCGGTGGACACCGACACGATCTGCTTCGGGGACACGTCCATCAGGTCGACCTCGGCCGGGGGGACGAAGTCGATCTCCGAGGTGGTGCCGTACGACGTCGTCGTCGCACCCACCCGCACGCCGGTCCCCTGGGGACCCCGCCGGACGAGCACCTTCTCCTCGGTGAACCGGCCGCCGTCGTCCAGCGCCGCGGAGGCCTGGGCGATGACGTGCTCTTCCTCCTCGTCGGCAGCCAGGTAGAGGATCTCCTTGGTCACCTGGCCGTCGACCACCTTGCGGTAGGGGGTCTCGATGAATCCGTACTCGTTGACCCGGGCGTACGTCGCCAGCGAGCCGATCAGGCCGATGTTCGGGCCCTCCGGGGTCTCGATCGGGCACATGCGGCCGTAGTGGGAGGTGTGCACGTCACGGACCTCGAAGCCCGCACGCTCGCGGGAGAGGCCGCCCGGCCCGAGTGCCGACAGGCGGCGCTTGTGGGCCAGCCCGGACAGCGGGTTGTTCTGGTCCATGAACTGGCTCAGCTGGCTGGTCCCGAAGAACTCCTTGACCGCGGCCACCACTGGCCGGATGTTGATCAGGGTCTGCGGGGTGATGGCCTCGACGTCCTGGGTGGTCATGCGCTCGCGGACCACCCGCTCCATGCGGGAAAGACCGACACGGACCTGATTCTGGATGAGCTCGCCCACCGAGCGGATCCGGCGGTTGGCAAAGTGGTCCTGATCGTCGATCCGGTACGTCGATTCACCGTCGGCCATGTGCTTGGCCAGGTGGAGCATGTAGGTGGCCGAGGCCAGGATCTCCGACGGACTCAGCACGCCCTGGGTCGGCGACGGGCGCTCGAGGTCGATCTTGAAGATGTCCGCGATCCGCTCGATCTCAGGTCCGAGCTTGCGGTTGAGCTTGTACCGGCCCACCCGGGTCAGGTCATAGCGCTTGGGGTTGAAGAAGGCGTTCTCGAAGTACTGGCGGGCCGCCTCCACCGACAGGGGTTCCCCGGGGCGCGCCCGCTTGTAGATCTCGAGCAGGGCCTCCTCGCGTGACGGAGCCAGATTCTGCTCCTTCTCCCACTGCCCCTCGAGGAAGTCGAAGTGGCGGACGAAACGCTCCAGGAAGGCCTGGTCCTCGTAGCCGAGGGCGCGAAGCAGGACGAACAGCGAGAGCCGGCGCTTGCGGGCCACGCGGCAGCCGGCGGTCACGTCCTTGGACGGCTTGGCCTCGACGTCGAATTCGATCCACTCCCCCCGGTAGGGATGGATGGTGCCGGTGAACACGGTTTTGGCGTCACGTCCGGGCTGGAAGATGACTCCCGGCGAACGGACCAGCTGGCTCACCACGACGCGCTCGGTGCCGTTGACGATGAAGGTGCCCTTGTCGGTCATCACCGGGAAGTCCCCCATGAAGACCGTCTGCTCCTTGATCTCGCCCGTGCCCGCGTTCATGAACCGGGCCCGCACGAAGACGGGCGCGGCGTAGGTCATGTCCTTCTCCTTGCACTCCTCCACCGAGAACTTCGGCGGCGGGCGCAGGTCGGGGTCGGTCGGGTCGAACTCGAGCTCGAGGCTCAGCTGGCCGGTGAAGTCCTCGATCGGGCTGATGTCGTTGAACGTCTCCGCCAGGCCACGATCCAGGAACCACTGAAAGGAGTCCCGCTGGATGGCGACGAGGTCAGGCAGGGGCAGGGCCTCATCGATGTTGGCAAATGAAAAACGTTCCGGGCTGTTGGACCGTGTAGGCAACGGCCTACTCCTCCCAGTTGCAAGGCGAATGGGGCAAGGACGGGGTACTGCGGTGGATCAGGTGCCGGAAGGGCACGGCAGGGCGTGGACAGCGGGGGCGACGACTACCGCCGGAGCAGCCGTCAGAGGCGTCAGGGCGCGCGTCACTCAGCGGAAACGGCTGAGGAAGGCGACAGGGGCAGGCACGGCAACCAGTAAGCATAACCGGAAGCGCACGAGATCACAACCCACACGGGGGAATCCCGGAGCCAGGCCCTCACAAGGTACGAGAACCGAGCGCCACAGTCAAGGAATTCCGACGGCGGATGGAGGAGCCGGAGTCGCCCGGCCCGCCGCATCGACCACCTGCAGCA
>JBEKOI010000373.1:0-3484 GCA_049521915.1 Acidimicrobiales bacterium
AGGGCCCCCGGTGGAGGCAGAGCGCCACCGCGGACCCAAACGATGACCTCGGCCGCTCCTCACCCAAGAGGAGCGACGGGGCCACGTCGCTCCTTGAGTGCCCACTGCCGAGACGGCGGCGCCGGGTCAAGTGGGAGCGAATGCTCCAGCGAGGACAGCCACCCACGTGAATCACCGGAGCACTGACGATTGGGGTGGCTCCCGCAGCGCCACTTGAGGCGGTGGCGGCGGCTCGGCACCCACCATCCCTGCGCCGGCAGAGGTCCGAGAAAAGACGGCGTTCAGCCTTCGAAACGGGCCACAAACTACCTGGTCACAGGGAAAGATGACAGGTTAGATGACAGGTTTGTCGGCAGCCTGGCGCCATGCGACGAGAAGCCGCCCGTCCGACCACCAATGGGGCTACAAATGCCCAGCTCAGGGGGATATTTGAGAGCCTAATTGACACCCTTCTGGCCATGGTGGCGCCATGAGACCAGACGACGGCGTTTCGATTGCCGAGGGCGCGACGAACTCCCAGGTCAGGTACAAAGTTCACACTTTAGTTCACAGGTCGGGAGACACCCTGTCCGGCATGCGAACTGACTTGCAGACCTCGACAGACAATGCGACCGGTACCGGCGCCATCACCGCCGACGACCAACGGATGATCGAGGGGATCCTGGCCAGGCTCAACAGTCCCGGCGGTTTCGACGCCTTCGAGTCCCAGGTTCGGGCCGTCCGGGGCTGCCGGCGGCCGGTCCGGCTGACGGGAAGGGGGATCCGGATGGGCGACGGCGGGCACCATGCTCGGGTCACCTTCGACACCCGACGCCTGCCCGACGGGGTACTGCTCAAGGCCTGCGGTACCAGACGGGAGACTCTCTGTCCGCCTTGTGCGTCCCTCTACCGGGGCGATGCCTTCGCCCTCGTGGCGGCCGGCCTCCGCGGCGGGAAGGAGGTCCCCGAAACCGTCGCCGACCATCCTGCCGTCCTCCTGACCCTGACCGCACCCAGCTTCGGAGCGGTCCACCGGAAGAGATCCGACGGCAGCTGCCATCCGAACGGCCGACGCTGTCCCCACGGGCGAGCCCTCGTCTGCGGACATCGCCACGTCGAAACCGACGAAGTGCTCGGCCAGGCCCTCTGTCCCGACTGCTACGACTACGAGGGAGCGGTGCTGTTCAACGCCGGGGTCTCCGAACTCTGGCGCCGCACCACCATCTACGCCCTCCGGGCCCTCGGGTCGCTGCTCGGGATGAGTGCACGGGAGGCGGCACGCCAGCTGCGGCTGTCCTACGTGAAGGTGGCCGAGTTCCAGCGCCGGGGCTCGGTCCACCTCCATGCCCTGGTCCGGGCCGATACCCGTGAGGACGAGTTCGGCGATGCCCCCACCGGCATCGATGCCGACATGCTGGCGACCGCTCTCCATATCGCCGCCCGGAAAGTCAGCGCACCGGTGCCGTGCACCGACACAGAGCGCCGGATGACTTGGGGCGAGCAGGTGGACGCCACGGTCGTGACCGAGGCCGAGAACGGGCGTCGCAGAGCAGCTGCCTACCTGGCCAAGTACGCCACCAAGGGGTCCGACGAGCACGGCGTGCTCGACCACCGCCTTCGGTCCGGGATCCCGAGGGACGAATGGCTGCCCGATCACCTCCGGGCATTGGTGGCGACAGCCTGGACGCTCG
Source organism: Acidimicrobiales bacterium (assembly GCA_049521915.1). Lineage (GTDB taxonomy): Bacteria > Actinomycetota > Acidimicrobiia > Acidimicrobiales > RAAP-2 > Bog-756. Next base: position 1,671 of record JBEKOI010000373.1, read on the forward strand.
GCGAACGGGCCGATGTCGACGAGAACCTCCACGTCCAACTCTGGGCCCACACCTGCGGGTTCCGGGGGCACTTCCTCACCAAGTCGCAGCGATACTCGACGACGTTCGGAGCGCTGCGGGCTGAACGGCAGCGATGGCGGTTGGCCCAGCGGCAGGACACCCAACCGGAGGACCCGCCAGTCCCCGGTGAGGTGGAGATCCGGGAGTGGACCTACGAAGGCTCCGGGTATCGGACCGCCGGCGACGTCTGCCTGGCCCGGAACCTGGAGGAGAAGCTGGCCCTCGGCCGCTTCATCGCTCGAGACAAGGAACCGGTTTTCCACACGACCATGGAGGTCGGGCTATGAGCAACTCGCTCCCCGCCGATGTGAAGCCGCTGTCGTGGGCCGCAGAACAGCTCGGGATCGGGGTGTCGACCGCTTATCGCCTGGTCGGCACCGGTCAGATCCCCGGGGCGTTCCGCGTCGGCGGCCAGTGGAGGATCTCCGTGCCCCGCTTCATTGCCGAGGTTCACGGTCACGATGCCGCGGCCACCTGACGAAGCACGGGCGATCGAGACCGGGCTGATGCTGGATGATCTCAGCCCTTTGGTCGGGCAACCAAGGTGCGGCAGCTCCGGATCCATACCTCCGAATTGCGTCAGCCAGGCCCTCGCGGAAGCGACAGGGTCCGCCCGAGGGCAGCGGCCAGATCTCGGTCCCGTTGTTCGAGTGCGTGCGCGTAGATCCGGAGCGTGATCGAAGGGTCGGCGTGACCGAGGCGGCCGGCGACCGTCACCGGGTCGAACCCCGCGGCAATGCCCTGGGTGGCCGAAAAGTGCCGCAGGGCGTGGAGATGGGTGTCGACTCCGGCCGCCTTGGCCGCCCGGCCGGCGAACCGGGTCAGCACATCCGGTCGGATCGGCTCGCTCCCTTGGGGCGAGATCGAGAATATGTAGGCGTCGTCGGGAACCTCCAGCTCGAGCGAACCGGCCCGATCGAGGGCGGCCGCATGATGGCGGCTGAGCACCTCCAAAGAGAGGTCGTCGAGTCCGATGCGGCGTCCCTGGTGTGTCTTCGTAGGCTTCACCCCGAACCCGCCACCGGGGATCTCGTAGACGGAGCGCTCGATGGCCAAGGTGCCGCCGGCCCAGTCCACGTCCGACCACCGGAGGCCACACAGCTCACCCCGGCGGGCACCGGTCAAGGCGGCCAGCAGGAGCACGGGCGCGAGCAGGGTATCGAGCCCCTCGGCTGCCTCCAGGATGGCCTGCACCTCCTCGGGGCTCGGCGCGGTGACCGGAGTCGTCCTCACCGGTGGCGGGTCGGCATTGCGGGCCACGTTCCGACTCACCAGCTTCTTGCGCTCGGCATAGCGCAATGCGGCACTGAGCACAGCGTGTACCCGACGGATCGATGCCGGCTTGAGGCCTCGCTGGGCCAGACTGGCGTAGAGCCGATCGAGATGGCTCTCGGTCAACTTGGACAGCTTCACCGATCCGAGGGCCGGATTGATCTCCACCCGGGCCAGGCGCCGATGCTCGCGCAGGGTCGTCGGGGATCGGCCCTGGAGCTCACCGTGGCCGATCCAGAGGTCGAGCAGCGACGAGACCGTCTCGGTGCCGGGGACGACGTGGCCCTGGTCCACGTCGGCCACCAACTTGGCCAGCTCGCGGTCGGCAAGCCGGACGCCGGCACCGGGCTTCGACGCGCCCGTACCCTGGACCCGGACCGTCCTCGTGACCTGGATGGGCGAGCCGTTCGGCCGCCGTCCGGCGTACACCCGGAGCCTCCAGACGCCTGGAGCCACTTCCGTCTTCGTACCCCTCACGACTA
>JBEKOI010000374.1:0-3452 GCA_049521915.1 Acidimicrobiales bacterium
GGCCACCGACAGGAGAACCGCATCAACAACCACGGTCGGGGCTTCTACTTCGAGGATCCCTCGGGCCACAACCTGGAGGTACTCACCCGGGCCTACGGGAACTGACGGCCTGCCCGCCTGCTCATCCGAACACCGGGTGAGGGTCGCGTTGTCTTCGTCCAGACGTGATGGGTGCCCGCCACCCGCATCAGGCGTCGCTTCCTCTCGGACCACCCATGTGGCCGTTCAGGCTCGCCCTCGGACGTCTGGTCGCCCTGTCCCGACGCTCGGGTTCATGGCCCGCCAGCATGGCGCTGAAGGTCGCGTAGGGGGCGGCCCACGGCGAGCGAGGTGGAGTTGGCGATCTCGGTGCCGACTGCGCCGGCCGGCAACAGATTGACGAAACGGGGTGGCGATCCCGTCGTTCAGGCCGCTCTCCACATTGACCGTGGCACGCCCTGGGTATCGCCATCGCCCATCGTCCGGTGACGCCTGTGAACTGCCACAATGGTCTCATGGGCGAGGCAATCGTGCGGCGAGTGGGTGCCGTTGACTACGGACTCGGTCAGTTGCTCGACATCTACGAGCCCGAACGCCCTCGTGGGTCTGTCCACGTTCTCCTGTGGCATGGCCGCGGCCCGAACGAACGGGACGTTCTCGAGCCGCTGGCTCAGCAGATGGCGGCCGCCGGCGTGACGACAATCGTCCCCGACTGGACGAGTGCCGACGGGGGTAAAGGAAGGCATCACCTCTCCGCTTCTCTTGCCTTCACCCGTGAGCTCTCCGCGGCCATCGGCTTCGATCGGGTCGTCCTGGCCGGATGGTCGCTCGGGGCGAACGCTGGATTGGACGTCGTGCTGCGCACAACGATCCTCGGGGGCTGGCGACCTTCGGCGTTCATCGGGCTCTCAGGCGGCTTCGATGATTCGCCTTTCCGCGAGCGAGATCCCTTCGGCATCACCGTCGACCCTTCTGTCCCCCTCCTGCTCATCCACGGGACCTTCGATGAGGTCGTGCCCGTCGAGCGGGCTCGCATCACCTTCGACGCGCTTGTCGGCGCCGGGTGGGAGATCACCCTCCGAGAGCTGGAGACAGACCATGCCGGTGCGATCGGCACGATCTACGATCCAATTGATCACCGGTGCGTTCCTACCTTCGACCCCGTCCGGCAGGCGCTGCTGACAACGGTGGCCGGATGGATCGCGGATTTCGCCTTGCACGCCTGATCGGCACCCGCGGCATTCCGGCTCAGAGGCCGGTGTCGCCCGGAGGATGCTCGGTGAACCACTGCGCGATGTCCGGCATGCGCTCCTCGAAGTTGCCGGGGACCGAGATGTTGAGCATTCCGGCCCGTTCCGAGCCGCGGTTCTCGAAGTCATGGATCGTGGTCGCCGGTACCAGGACAAACGACCCCGTGGTGGCCTCGATCCATTCGGTGCCTACCAGCATGCTCATGGTGCCGGCGAGGACATAGAAGACATCGTCCTCCGGATGTGAGTGCGCACCGGGCCCCTTCGTGTGCGGCTCGAGCCACCACTCGGAGATCGAATACCGTTGCCCGGTCTCTGCGCCGTCAGCCTTGAAGACCGTCGAGATACGACCCATCGGATACGACCGACCTTCGCCTGGTGCGAGAACCACCGGGAAACGGCCGGCGGTGCTGACGCTCTCGGTCATCGTCGCTCCTTCGCTGGGCTGAGCATCAGGAAAAGCGTGCCATGAGCGGGAGTCAGGAGCAACGGGCCACCGGGCCGTGCCCGGCGTCGGCCGGCGCATCGCTGCTCAGCCGAACAGCGCGGGGTCGACCCCGTCAGGGCGCAAGCGCCCAGACGAGATGGAGATGGTCCACCTCGCCGGACACCAGGTGGACGTTCTTCGGCTTGCTGCACTGGCCACTGGCCGTGCCCGATGCCGCCGGACCGCAACCGATGACCGTGTAGGTGCCCGGCGAGAGTTTGATGTCGAAGTGGCCTGATCCACCCACATGCCGTTCGAGGACAAGGGGAACGGACTTGAACTCCACCTGGACGGTACCGGCTGTCGGACGGAACCCACCAGGGGCCGCGCCCCCTTCGATGCCCAGTTCGCCGACGAGTACGGATTGTTGCCCGGCAGTGGTGCCTGCGTCGGCCGGAACGGTATGGAGGCCGATCGCAGCCATGCCGATCGCCGACAGTGCCAACGCCAGGTTCGTCAGACGGGTCATGATTCTCCTTTGCCTTCCAGTGTCCCACCGTCGAGTGCCGCCACGCCATGACGGGGGCCAGACCGCCTCCCGTCAGACCCTCTCACCCGAAGCGGTCACGCAGCTACATTGACGTACTGCACGGCCACGGTGGCTGCCCGAGAGGTGGGCGGGCTCTGCGGGAAGGGCACGAAGGTGACGTGACCGGTTCCGCTGCAGGGGAGATCCAGCGACGTCGGGATGGACTTGGCCACCCCGTACTTCGTGAAGTTCACCGGTCCGGGGCCCTCGGCCGCGGGTGGGGGAGCCCCGAAGAACACGTCGATGGAGGTGGCCTTGTTGCCGGTGTAGCCCGAGGTGGAAAGGACCACCTTCGGCTCGGTGACCTCCACCGTCTGTCCAGCCAAGGGGTGTCCGGTCCGGCTCGCGGGCCCAGGACACACCACCTTGACGATGGCTGGGTGCCCGACCCCGATCGACCCATTGACCAGGCCGTCAAAGTATTGGTGCGGACCGATCTTGTCATGGCCCGCCGCTCCAGCGGGTACCGACAGGGCCCACGAGGCGGCCAAGGCCAGGCAGGCGCTGAGCAACAGAAGTCTCCGATTCATTTCTGCTCCTTCTCACGGGTTCTGATCGAACCAGATCCCGACGCTGAGCCTCCATCCACATGTCGCGCTCCCGGCACCATTGGTGCGGGCCCGTCGGATCCGGGGTTGCCATCGACCACCGAGTACGACAACGGTCCGTCGGCGCGTCCCGTTACACGGCACTGCCTCACCGTCGCGCCCATCACCGCGACCGGTCGTGGGTGCCCTGGCCGGCCGGGGAGCCCCCCGAAGCAGTTGAAGGGATTCGACAAGGTCGCGCTGGCCCCGGGACAGACGGCCAAGGTCAGCATCCCCTCGGACCGCAGTCCTTCTCCGTCTGGGACACCACCGACCAGGCGTGGGTGGAAGAGCCCGGCCAGTACCGGATCATGGTGGGCGACTCGTCGGCCAACCTCCCCTTGGTGGCCACGATCCCCATCGGCTGACTGCCTACGGGTGCGGCGACCGGCATCCGTGGGGCTCGAGAGCGGCGGTCAGGGCAATGGCTCCTCGCCCCCGCCGCGCCCGTTGCCGTTACCCGTCGGCGGTGGTGGCCGTGCTCAGGAGCCTGAAGACTTCCCGGTCGAGTTCGAGGCCGCCTCTGATGGCCGCCATGGCCGACTGCCGGGCACGGGTTTTCGAAGCGGCATGTGCATCCCGGTCGAGAGCCGCGAGCTCAGTGGCCACTGCGACCGCAG
>JBEKOI010000375.1:0-3438 GCA_049521915.1 Acidimicrobiales bacterium
GTGAGCCGGTGAGCCGGTGGCCCGGCCGGCCTGTGCGTCTGTGCGTCGGTGAGCCGGTGATGTGCTACGCAAGGGCCATGCCCCGATTCGAGCCGTTCGCCGGACTCAGGTACGACGCGGCACGGGTGGACATGTCGGCAGTGGTCGCCCCGCCGTACGACGTCGTCGGGCCCGAGGACCGGGCCCGACTGGCCGGGCGGCACAGTGTCAATGCCATCCGGCTGGAGCTTCCCGAACCCGACCACCGCGCCGACCTCGACCGCTACGCCAATGCCGCCCGCCAGCTCGATCAGTGGCAGGAGGAGGGCATCCTCGTCCGCGATCCGATCCCCTCGTTCTACGCCTACCGGATGACCTCGCCGGACGGGCGCGCCACCAACGGCGTGATCGGCGCGCTGGGCATCGACGAGCGGAGCGCGGCGGAGACGCTCCCCCACGAGATGACCCTGTCCAAGCCGAAGAGCGACCGCCTCGACCTTCTGCGGGCGACCAGGGCCAATCTCTCCCCCATCTGGGGACTGTCACTGAGCTCCGGCCTGACCAAGACGTTCGAGCGCCACGTCCCGCCCCAGGCCGCGGCCACCGATGAGGACGGCGTACGACATGAACTGTGGCTCGTCGACGAGCCCGCCCTCGTCGATGCCATACGCGAGACGGTGGGAACGGCGCCGGTGGTCATCGCCGACGGCCATCACCGCTACGAGACGGCCATCGCCTACCGCCAGGAGCGGTCGGCAGCCGGAGGCCCCGCCGGGCGGCCGGACGATGCCGATCTGGTGATGGCCCTGGTCGTCGAGTTGGCCGAGGATCAGCTTGACGTCGGGCCCATCCACCGCTCCCTCTCCGGGCTCCCCGACGGCCTCGACCTGGTCGACGCCTTCTCGTCGTGGTTCGACCTGACCCGGGCCGGCGACTTCAACGATCGCACAGCAGCGGCCCTCGGCCAGTCCGGAGCTCTGGCCCTGCTGACGCCCTCGGGCACCTGGCTCCTGTCCCCGAAGGACGGGACCCCCGAGGCCGCCGGAGCCGATCTCGATTCCTCCATGGTGGCCCTGGTGATCGCCGAGTTGCCCGACCATGATCTCGGCTTCTTCCATTCGTGGCCGGATGCCGTGCGGGCGGTGGCCGCCGGCAGCGTCCAGGCCGTCGTCCTGCTGCGACCGGTCACCGTCGAACAGATCGCCGACTGGGCCCACGCCGGACGGCGCATGCCCCCGAAGACCACCTACTTCCACCCCAAACCACGGACGGGGATGGTGTTCCGGACGCTCGACCTCCCCGCGTAAGGCCGGCCGCGGGGCCGTTCCGGCATCGGTCGGGGCCGCCGGGCCGACCTGGTCGGCGGCCCGGGCCCCGGTACTCTGAGGTCCCGGTCGACCAGCGGACAAGCCGAACCCGGACGAGGGGGAGCGAGTGGCACAGAGGCGGAGGGCGGCATGGGTCTGCCTCGCAGCCTCGGCGCTGGTGGCCTGCGCCTGCTCCTCACCGTCTTCCGGGGTGGCCGCGGCCGATCATCGCCCACCGGCCCCGACGGCGACCACCACGACGGCCGCCCCGGTGTCCACCACCACCGGCCCCCCGTCGGCCGTGCCCACGACCGTACCGGCACCGGTCAGGCAGGCCCCGGGTTGGACGGAGCCGTTGACCGCGCTGCCCCCCGGGGGCGGCTTCACCTCGCTCTCGTGCCTGTCCGACACGTTCTGCATCGCCGCCGGTGGAGGGACCAGCGGGGACCCCTCCGAGCTCACCACCGGGTCCGGGGTGACCGAATCGTGGGACGGTGCGGCGTGGTCCGAACCCTCCGTGTACTACCCGGCCCCGGCCCTCGGACCGGTCACGGCACCGGTCCTGCCCGCGGTGGACTGCACATCGGGTCCGTCGTGTCTGATCGCCGACGGATCGGGGCGTGTGAGCGAGGGAAACGGCACCGACTGGTCGGATCCGACGGCCCTGCCGACCCCGCCGTCGATGCCCTCCGACCCGGCCGACCCGGGGCCCGGGCACCCCGAGTCGCGGTCGGTTGCGGTGTCGTGTCCCTCACCCACCTTCTGTGCCTTCGTGGACAACACCGGCCAGACCGACGAGATGGAGAACGGCACCTGGCAGCCCCCGCAGTCGTTCGGGAGGCCGGACGGCGCCGGCGCCACCGTCGCCCTGTACCAGGCCGGCCGGGTCGGTGTGTCGTGCCCGACCAGCTCGGCCTGCACCGCGGTGGTCGGGGCTTCGGTGCTGGTCTGGGACGGCTCGTCCTGGGCCGAACAGCCGTCGCCGTGGACCGCCTCGTTGGTTCCGGGGGCGTCGGACCCCACCGCCATCTCCTGCGCCACGACCTCGGTGTGCGCCATCGTGAACGGCACCGGGGTGTCGATGGGCGGCGCCGAGAGCTCGTGGTCGGCCGAGGACACCGTCGACCCCGGCGGAGGACTCGACTCGATCTCGTGCCCCTCCACCACCTTCTGCCTGGCCGCGGACGAAGGAGGTTCGGTGATCACGTGGAACGGGACCACCTGGTCGGCGCCGCAGCCGGTGATCCCGGCGGCGACCGAGTACCCGGGCATGGGCACCTTCGTCTCGTGCCCGACCGCCCAGTTCTGCATGATCATGAACGGCGACGGTGACTACGCCACCTACTCGGGGTCGGCGATCAAGTAGTCGGCCCCGCCGGCCGGACCCGGAGGTCCGCCGACGGCTAGGCCTGCAGCCGGCAACGCTCGGCCAGCGCCCTGACCGTGCGCCAGTTGCGGGTTGTCGCCGTGACGCCGAGGCGCCGCTCGAGGTAGGCGTTGTTGAGCTTGGTCTCCCCATATCCCCCGGGGCAGTGGAGATAGACGTGGGTGCCGACGACCTCGAACCGGTCCTCGCCGAATTGCCCGGCGAGCCGCTCGAGCTCCGTCACGCTCGGGCCGGCGGGACGGTCGGCCAGGAACGTGACATGGACCGTCTTCGGATCGACCTGCCGTGAGAGAAGGGGGTTGGCGTCGAGGATCCCCCTGAGCTGTGATGCGCTCCTGGCCACGACCGGGACGGCCAGGCCCAGGTCGGCGGCCAACCGCGCCTCGATGGCCCGGGCCGCCGCAGGGGCGGAACCCGGGCCGGTGAACACGACATTCCCGCTCTGCAGGTAGGTGGTGACGTCGGCGAAGCCGAGCGAGGAGACCACGGTGCGCAGGTCGGTCATGGCCAGCCGGTTCCGGCCACCGACGTTGACGCTCCTGAGCATGGCCGCAAAGGTGCCCACGCGACGCCGCCGTCCTCTGGGTCCTCGGGGTGGGTCCGCTCAGGCCCGTGCTACTCGACGGTCCACGATGAGCCCGATCGCAACAGTGCCTGCAGGTCTCCGGGCCCGCGACGGGCAGTGGCCTCGTCGATCTGGCGGGACATCTCCGCGCCGTACTCCGGCCGTTCGACGTCGCGGAACACACCGATCGGGGTCGGCTC
>JBEKOI010000376.1:0-3436 GCA_049521915.1 Acidimicrobiales bacterium
GGACTTCCCGGGGGGTGCGGTCACGACCCCTCTGGTTGCCGGCGCCTCGGGTGCGGGACCGAGCCTCCCCTGGAAACTCACACACGTCTGACGACCGAAGCGTTGGCCCCGTGGTGAAGACCACAGGGTGCTTACCAGACAGATCCTCGGACCACTGCGAGCACGTCGCGAATCCTTCGACCTTGTGCCGCCAAGGAATCAGTTTCGGAGGAGGGTATCGATCTCGTCGACCGATATCTGGCCGATGACATGACTGCCACACTGGAGGCAGTCATGTGTGTGCCGCCATGACTGAATCAGTTGCATGCCCGGCCGGACTGAGCGCGACGGTAAGGCCTCGGAATCCTCCTTGACCTCCAGGCCGTAGTGGGTGCGTCACTCAGTCGCGACCGGACGCTCCTCGACGTCACTGCCCCTGAGAATCCGACGAAACCGCCTTCGCTCGGGTTCGAATACCCAGGTGCTATGCCAGGACTCCAACGCCAATCGCTCCACGTGGCCACTCTGTACCTGCGGGCTAAGACCCGCCTCAAGGTTTCCTTGACGTTGTGTGAAGACCCGCTGGCTCTCGGGATCCTGCTCTCCGTCAGTCCGGTGCGTGCCCGATCAGACAGCCCACAGATCGGGCAAGGGCGAGGGAAAGCTTGGATCCCCATCGTGTCGGTGTATGCGGTGGCGAACACGGCCACCGAGCGCGCTCCACTTCGAGTCAGACTGCTACCACGGCGACCAGTCGCCCTCCGAGTCGGTGGTCTGCCCCACTTCGATCAGATATCCGTCAGGATCGCGGATGTAGCAACGAATCTCGTACGGGTGCTGCTTGGGCGGCGTAAGGAACTCCGCCCCCCGGGCACTCCACTCCTCGTACTTGGCTTGGATGTCCTTGACCCGGATGTTGAGAAAGCTGCTGGTCCGGTCGGGGTCGGGTGGAGTCTCCAGGGTGACGGTGGGCTTGTCGTCGGTCGGGCCACCGCCGACATTGATCACGATGAAACTGTTGGCCAGTGCGACATTGACATTCGTCACGTCTCCGGAGAACACCACTCTGCCGCCGAGCACTTCGGTGTAGAACCGGCGGGATCGTTCGACGTCGTCCGACACGATGAAGTGGCACACCACCATGTCTTCTTCGGGCCCACCGAGTTCAGCCAATTCGTACCTCCTCAGGGTGACGACTCACTGCCGCTTTCATCATCGCAGCCGCGACTGGACGCTGCGACTGCTCGATCGCTCGGAATCTCGGCGCACGACTCGGGGCACGAGTTGGCACCGATTATCGGCATCGACCCCGTGGATAGGGGAAACGCGTGGGCCATGCGTGACTCGAACCCACGACCTCAGCCGTGTGAATCGCCTCGAGCCACTTTGTGTCACCCGGGGGTTACCCAGGAAAAACCCAGATCAGACAGCAAATGACTGACCGCCATGGTGCCTTGTTTCGCCCTGTTTTCGGTTCCTTCGCGCCCGCGGCGCGCAGGAGACCCCATCGGTGGTAACGCCTCGCTCGTGAAGGGCAAACTGTCATTTCTATGGAGCCTCCCGAGATTCGGTATGTGAGCATCGGAGATGGAGACGTCGCCTACCAGGTCCTCGGCGAAGGCCCCGGCGACCTCCTCTTCTGTAACTCCCTCGGAGGACATGTCGATCTCATCTGGCAGATTCCTCAGGCGGCGGAATTCTTCGAGAAGTTGGCCACGATGAGGCGAGTCCTGCACATGGACCGCAGGGGCTCCGGCGCCTCGGATGCTGTATCTCTCAAAGCCATACCGACGTGGGAGGAGTTGGCCGAAGACATAGCTGGTGTGCTCGATGCCACCGAGTCCAAGGTGGTGGACCTCATTGGAGTGAACGAGGTCAGCCCGAACGCCATCTTGTTCGCGGCCATGCATCCCGAGCGCGTGGGGTCGCTCATCCTCATCAACACATCCGCGCGATACATCGAGGCGCCGGACTATCCGATCGGGGTAGACCCCACGACCATTGACGCGATCTTCGACATGCTGATGTCGACGTGGGGCAGCGATGCGTTGATCACCGCGACGAATCCGACACAGGCGCATGATCGAGAATTCCTCAAAGCTGCGGCCCGTATGAATCGGGCGTCGGCGACGCCGAGTACGGCCGCCGCTCTGATGCGGTACTTCTTGAGCAGCATGGACGTGCGGCCGTTCCTGCCTTTGGTGCAAAGCCCGACCTTGGTGCTCCAAGTCACCGAGAGTCCATTCATCATCCTCTCTCACGGGCAATACGTGGCCGACCACATCCCAGGAGCAATTTTCGTCCCAATGTCGGGGGGCGACATGACCCCTCCCTTTGGCCCCGACGCAGCTTCGGAGATTGCCCAATTTCTTACCGGCACGCACCAGTCATTCGAGGTCGACCGCGTACTTACCAGCGTGCTGTTCACCGACATCGTCGCCTCGACCGAGACGGCCGCCTCAATGGGTGATCAGCGTTGGCGCAGCATCCTCGACAGCCACGATCGTCTGGTACGGGAGCAATTGCGACACTTCCGCGGCCGCGAGATCAAGACGACCGGGGATGGCTTTCTCGCCTCTTTCGACGGGCCCGCCCGCGCCATACGGTGCGCTCGCGCCATTGTCGAAGTGGTCGAAGCGCTTGGGATCAAAATCAGGGCCGGGCTTCATACTGGAGAGTGCGAAGTGCGAGGAGATGACCTCGGTGGACTCGCCGTTCACATCGCAGCCCGCGTTGGGGCGATCGCCCGACCCGGAGAGGTCCTCGTCTCCGGCACAGTCAAAGACCTCGTCGCTGGATCCGACATCACATTCTCCGAACGAGGCGAACATCAGCTCAAGGGCGTGCCAGGGGCCTGGAAGCTCTTCGCCGTGACGCCATAGACAGACCGACCGGGAAAGGCGGTATCGGCAGGATTCTGGTGGTGAAGACGATGCTTGCGTCTACTTCCTGAAGCGCATCTTTCATCTTCAACCGTAGGTCCGAGACCGCCGCGTACGCCGGGACGTGGGACAGTCGGGCAGCGGGGCGATCAGTTACCACTCGCCCTCCGGGGCCGCGCAGGGCCCCAGCGCAGCGTCAGTCGGTCGTCTCAGCCCGTCGCTTATGTCCTTCGGCTTCGAGTTGGACGTATCGCTTCGCCGACCTCTCCGTGAGAGGCTCAAACAGGTGACCAACCAAACCCTTGTGTTCCACCGTGAGCTTGAGGTCCACGGTGGCACCATCTCTCGAGCTGAGGTAATGGCCCGCCACAAGCGTCAGACCAAGACGCTTCGCCTCCCAAACGAACGAGTGGCCAGGCGTGAGTTCCGTGACCGTCCAGTGCATGGTGCCGAGCTTGGGCTGTTTGATCCGCGCCTGACTACCAACAACAAATGATCCCCTGTCGATTCGGGCCACCGACGTCATGGAAGACGTCCAATCGGGCCAGTGTTCGACGTCGGTCAGTGCGGCCCAC
>JBEKOI010000377.1:0-3425 GCA_049521915.1 Acidimicrobiales bacterium
CGCTCAACCCGCTGGGCCGTTCCTCCCCTTCGGTGCCTGCGTACATCACCAGAGGCTAGGGGATCGAACATAATCGGGGTGCCCCGCAACGGAGGTTGGGTGGGGCACTTTCCGGCGAGGGGTGCGTCCCGAGTCGACATCGATGCATTCCACACGCGCTGGACCCCTACCTGATTGCCAGTCGAAGTCATCCCAGACGAGGATAGGCAGACCCGTGAAGCAGTATGCCGAAGTCGGAGGAATGAAAATGGATATGAAACTTGAGCTGGTACCAATCCCGGTATCTGATGTCGATCGAGCCAAGGCGTTCTATGTCGAGAAGTTGGGTTTCGCCGAAGACGTAGACGTGCGGCCTGCGGAAGGTGTGCGGGTAGTGCAACTAACCCCTCCCGGTTCGATGTGCTCGATCAGCATCGGTACCGGCTTGCCTGTCTACGAGGATTCAACCCCTGGCTCGGTGAAGGGAATCCATCTCGTGGTTGCCGATATTGAAAGGGCGCGTGCTGAGCTTCTGAGCCGGGGCGTGGACGTATCTCCGGTCGAAGATGTCGGAGGTGGTGTCAAGTACGCGGGATTCGCCGATCTCGACGGCAACTCTTTTGTATTCCAAGAGATGCCATGGCGGACTGGAACCGACTATTAGTCCATTGTCTCGGCTGCCCACCTGAGCGACCAGTAGATCGTCGCTGCAGTGGATGGAACCTGCCCGTGCCAAGCAGGTCAGATATCCCATAACACCAATGATGTCGTTGAGCTTCCGTGAGCGTCCACCGCCAATTGGTTGGTCCTTTGTAATTTTGGAAGCACCGGGGTCCTCGACCTGACTTCTGATCACGTGGTTGCGCGACTGCAACTGCACCCCGTCGGTCGGGACTCCGGACCAACTGAGTCGAGGCACGGCGCGCCCCGTTCCAGAGGGGGTGATGGGCCGATCTGTTACGAGCAGACCGACCCGCACCGTCACTCCTTTCCGGGACGGCCGAGCCACCCCTCAACCCGCTAAAGGACAGGAAGGGATGGCATGACCATCGTAGAAGCTGCGCGTGCTGTTACTGGCGGCATTGACACCCACGGCGAGGTCCACGTGGCGGTCGCCTTGGACGAGGTGGGCGGTCTGCCCGGCACCAAATCGTTCAGTGCCACGCCCGAGGGGAATTCCGCCCTGCTCTCATGGCTGTCCGGCTTTGGCACTGTTGGGAAGGTCGGCGTTGAGGGGACCGGGTCCTACGGGGCTGGATTGGCGCGGTGCCTCGCTCGAGCCGGGGTCGAGGCCATCGAAGTCGATCGCCACAACCGCCAGAACCGCCGGCGCCAGGGTAAGTCCGATCCGATCGACGCGGTCGAGGCCGCTCGTGCTGCTCTGTCGGGGAGTGCAACTGGCAAGGCGAAGTCGAGAGATGGTTCCGTCGAAGCCGTCCGGGTGCTTGTGGTGGCCAAACGGTCAGCCCGCGAGGCCAGGGTGAAGGCCCTCACCCAGATGCGCCAGCTGACGTTCACCGCTCCTGACCAGCTGCAAAGCCGGATCAAGGGTCTACCCAGCGCGCAGTTCATTGCCGCTGCCAAAGGACTGCGACCGACACGGTCAACGGATCCGGTCACAGTGGCAACGAAGGCGGCACTGTCCTCACTGGCCCACCGAATCGGCGAGCTCGACGAGGAGATCTGCCAGCTCGATGCCAGGATCACCCCTCGCCTCGAGTCCCACGCTCCCGAACTGCTGAACGTCTATGGCGTCGGCATTGACACCGCAGCCACATTGCTCACGACCCCCGGCGACAACCCCGAACGACTTCGATCGGAGGCGGCTGGGCCCACCTGTGCGGTGTCTCACCACTTGAGACCTCATCGGGCAAGGTCACCCGGCATCGACTGAACCGGGGAGGTGATCGCCAAGCCAACCGCGCCCTCTGGATCATCGTCGTCTCCAGGCTGGCCTCCGATCCCGAGACTCAGGCCTACATGGAGCGCCGAGTGAAGGAAGGTCGTTCCAAGCGCGAGATCATCCGCATGCTGAAGCGCTACGTCGCCCGCGAGGTCTACCACTACCTCCCTCGCGGCTGAATCTCGGACCAGGATCTGGCTCACCTAACACCTGCCGTCGATTCAGACTGGCTTCCTCCCGATTTGCCGATCCTTGGTCCGGGCTCAACTGAGTTCTCCAAGACGCGTGACCTAATAAGAGCTTGTCCTCGGCAACGAGTGGCCCTTCATTGGTCTGTCCGCTGTCTTCTCATCCGAAAAGTCCCTCGGAAGGGCTTGACTTCATCCATAGGAGCGTCGGGACCGGGGCGGTTATTGTCTCTTCAGGAGCGACCAATGCTCGCGCTCCGCGAACTGACCCGTGTAACGGCACGAGTGGGGCAGACACGATGCGGATTTACGCTGGACATCCGGCAGAAATAGATCCATACTCACTAGTACCATGTTGACCGTCGAGGTGGACCGCACTGAATCGATACCTCTGCATGATCAAGCGGCAGCCGAGATCCGCCGGGCGATCGCCAACGGGGAGGCTGGTCCCGGCGAGCGCTTACCGTTGGCCAAGGATCTGGCAGCAATCCTTGGAGTGAATAAGAACACCGTCCTACGAGCCCTGCACATCTTGCGGGATGAGGGACTCCTTGACTTTCAACGAGGACGGGGCATCACCGTGGCCGGTTCTGCCCAGCGAGGTGCGGTCGTTCACAGGATTCGAGATCTCATCGACTACTGCCGTGCACAGGGCTATCGCCGAGACGAAGTCATCCGGATCATCGAGGGACTCCCATGAGGCCCCCGACTCCAGTAGTGAGGATCGTCGGATGACGTTGTTGCTCGAAGAGCCGAACGCGGCGGACGAACAGAGAGCGCAGCTCCTATTCAAGGAGGCCCGCCAACGTCGGCGGCGCCTCCGATTCATTTGGATCGCGATCGTCACAACCGTCGTCGTTTCACTCATCAGTTACGGCCTCATCTTGCATCTTTGGTCAAGTTCGGTCACGAGATCGGTTGGGATCAACACGCATCCCGGCTGGCCTGCGCATCTCCGCACCGGGGCCACGCTCGTCTATGCCTTCAACGACCTTCGAGTCATTGACGCAGGCTCCGGCGGAAGTCGTGTGCTGCCCCTTCCAGCGCCCTACGGCGGCAGCGGAGATCTGGGAATGGTGTCGATCGGGAACTCGCTCTTGCTGAACCGAGGCAATGCCGCGTGGCTCTACTCACCGGGCATCGACAGTGCGCCGGCGGACCTTGGCCCATCAGATGGGGTGTTCACAGGTCCGAGCAGTACCGAGGCGTGGATCTGGTCACAGCCGTGCGCACCGATCCTTGGATGCACGAACTACCTCGCACCCCGGATGGGCAGCGTTCAGTTGATCGACAACACGGGCAGGAAGATCAGAGGACCAGTGACACTGCCCGGAGATACTGGGTGGTACCCCATG
>JBEKOI010000378.1:0-3425 GCA_049521915.1 Acidimicrobiales bacterium
CAGCCGATCATGTTCGTGCTGCTCTTCCGCTACGTGTTCGGCGGGGCGATCCACACCGACGCCTCCAGCTACGTGAACTACCTGATGCCCGGCATCTTCGTGCAGACGGTGGCCTTCGGCTCGGTCCAGACCAGCATCGGCCTGGCCGAGGACCTCCAAAAGGGCCTCATCGAGCGGTTCCGGGCGCTGCCCATGGCCCGGTCGGCCGTGCTCGCCGGCCGCACCACGGCCGACCTGTGCCGGAACGTCCTGACCGTGGTCATCGTCACCATCGTCGGCTTCCTGGTCGGGTTCCGTCCCACCACCGGCGTCCTCCCCTACCTGGCCGGTATCCTGGTCATCCTCTTGTTCGCCTACGCGCTCTCCTGGGGGTTCGCCGTCATCGGGCTGTCCGCCCCCAACAGCGAGGTGGCCCAGGTCATCTCGTTCCCGATCCTCTTCCCCCTGACCTTCGCCTCCTCGGCCTTCGTCCCGGTGTCGTCGATGCCGAGCTGGCTGCAGGGCTTCGCCACCTATCAGCCGGTGAGCGTCACCGTCAGCGCCTGCCGCGCCCTGATGATCGGCGGGCCCACCGCCACCTGGGTCATCCAGTCCCTGCTGTGGTCACTCGGACTGCTCATCGTGCTCACGCCCCTCGCCGTCCATCGCTACCGCACCCGCATCTGAGGCGGGACCGCACCGGCATCTGATCGCTGCCGCACCCGCGTTTGAGCGAGACCGCACCCGCGCCTGAGCGAGACCGCACTGCGTCTGAGCGAGACCGCACCTGCGTCTGAGGCCAGACCGCACCTGCGTCTGAGGCCAGCGGCACGACCGGTCTCGAGGCGTGACGACCGGCCCGGTGGCCCGGCTCGCCGCCGTGGCTCCGGGCGAGCAGAATGGGGAGATGGCCCACCCCCCCACCACCCCTGTCTCAGCCGACTCCTTCGGCGCCCGCGGCACCCTGGCCGTCGGCGACACCTCCTACGAGATCTACCGGATCAACGCGCTGGCCGGCCGCTATGACATCGCCAGGCTCCCGTACTCGATAAAGGTGGTACTCGAGAACCTCCTTCGCCACGAGGACGGCCTCGCCGTACGTCCGGCAGACATCGAAGCGGTGGCCGGATGGGGCGATCGCCCCGAGCGCCACGGTCTCGGCGCAGAGGACGCCGCGGAGATCGCCCTCACCCCGGAGCGGGTCCTCATGCAGGACTTCACCGGTGTCCCCTGCGTGGTCGATCTGGCGGCCATGCGCGACGCGCTGAGCACGCTCGGCGGCGACCCGAGCAGGGTCAACCCGCTCGTCCCGGTCGAGCTGGTCATCGATCACTCGGTGATCGCCGAGGCGTCAGGGAGCCCGGGGGCCTTCGACGAGAACGTCGACATCGAGTACCAACGGAACATCGAGCGGTATCAGCTCCTCCGCTGGGCCCAGCAGGCGTTCGACGGATATCGGGTGGTCCCGCCCGGCACCGGCATCTGTCACCAGGTCAACCTCGAGTACCTGTCGCGGGTGGTGTTCGCCACCGACGACGGAAAGGCATACTGCGACACCCTGGTCGGCACCGACTCCCACACCACCATGGTCAACGGGCTCGGCGTCCTCGGATGGGGCGTCGGCGGCATCGAGGCCGAGGCGGCCATGCTCGGTCAACCGCTGTCCATGCTCCTCCCCCCGGTCGTGGGTTTCCGCCTGACCGGCGAGCAGGCGCCCGGCACCACGGCCACGGATCTGGTGCTGACCATCACCCATCTCCTCCGGCAGCACGGTGTGGTGGGGAAGTTCGTCGAGTTCTACGGCCCCGGCGTCGCCGCCGTGCCGCTGGCCAACCGGGCCACCATCGGCAACATGTCGCCGGAGTACGGAGCCACCTGCGCCATCTTCCCCATCGACGAGGTCACCCTCGACTACCTGCGGTTCACCGGACGCGACGACCACCACGTGGACCTGGTCGAGGCCTACGCCAAGGAGCAGGGGATGTTCCATGCCGCCGGAGGGGTCGAACCCGTGTTCTCCGAGACCATCGAGCTCGACCTGTCGACGGTGGTGCCGAGCATCGCCGGCCCGACCCGGCCCCAGGACCTGGTGACACTGGCCGGCGCCGGGGCGTCGTACCGGACCGCCCTCGGACGTGACCAGCGGTCCGGTCCCGCGTCACTGGGTGATGGGTCCACCGTCTCCGTGGGCGACGGTGCAGTGGTGGTGGCCGCCATCACCAGCTGCACCAACACCTCCAATCCGCAGGTGATGGTGGCCGCCGGCCTGGTGGCCAGACACGCCGTGGAACGCGGGCTCGAGCCCAAGCCCTGGGTCAAGACCACGCTGGCACCGGGCTCGAGGGTGGTCATGGACTACCTCGACCGGGCGGATCTCACCGAACCACTGGCCCGGATCGGGTTCGACCTGGTCGGCTTCGGCTGCACCACCTGCATCGGCAACTCCGGGCCCTTGCTCCCCGGCGTCTCACAAGCAGTCCACGACAACGATCTCTCGGTGGCCGCGGTGCTGTCGGGAAACCGCAATTTCGAGGGACGGATCCACCCCGACGTCCGGATGAACTATCTGGCCTCCCCGCCTTTGGTGGTGGCCTACGCGCTGGCCGGCACCATGGACATCGACCTCACCACCGACCCGCTGGGCAATGGGTCCGACGGCCGCCCGGTCTACCTGGCCGACCTGTGGCCCTCTCCCGAAGCCATCACCGAGTCCATCCGGAGCTCGATCACTTCGGACATGTTCCGTCAGCGGTACGCGTCGGTCTTCGACGGTGACGAGCGGTGGCAGACCGTCGAGACGGCCACCGGCGACACGTTCAGTTGGGATCACGACTCCACCTACGTCCTGCGTCCCACCTTCTTCGAGGGCCTGACCATGACGCCCGCTCCGGTGACCGGGGTGGCGGGCGCACGGGTCCTGGCCAAGCTCGGGGACAGTGTCACCACCGACCACATCTCGCCGGCCGGCAACATCAGCCCCTCCAGCCCGGCCGGCCGCTACCTCGCCGTCCACGGGGTCGAACCGCGCGACTTCAACTCCTACGGCACGCGGCGCGGGAACCACGAGGTGATGGTGAGGGGAACCTTCGCCAACGTCAGGCTGCGCAACCAGCTGGCGCCGGGCACCGAGGGTGGGGTCACCCTCCATCTGCCGGACAGCGAGGAGACCACTATTTACGACGCGGCGGAACGGTACGCATCCGAAGGGGTGCCGCTGGTGGTGCTGGCCGGCAAGGAGTACGGATCCGGCTCCTCACGCGACTGGGCAGCAAAGGGCACGGCGCTGCTCGGAATCCGCGCCGTGATCGCCGAGAGCTACGAGCGCATCCATCGGTCCAATCTCATCGGGATGGGCGTGCTGCCCCTGCAGTATGCGGAGGGCCAGAGCGCCTCCTCACTGGACCTGACCGGTCACGAGGTCTTCACCATCACCGGACTCGACTCCC
>JBEKOI010000379.1:0-3413 GCA_049521915.1 Acidimicrobiales bacterium
CTCGCACTCTCGTTGGGCCGGTTCGTCGGTGTGTCGTGGTCGGTGGTCCGGAGAACAGGAGGCCCACGATGGCGGAGGAGGATGGAGCCACACGCGTTTGGAGTGGTACTGCGCTCCCTGGGGATGCGTCCACGGCCGCGGCGGTGATATCGACGGCCTCGGGAGTAGTGGTGGGAGCGGCCGGGGGTGCGGCGGTGATATCGACGGCCTCGGAAACTCTGACGGGTGCGGCTACGGCTGCCGCAGTCAGATGGACGGCCTCGGGATCACTGACGGCAGCGGCCACGGCCACCGCCGCGATACCGACGACTTCGGGAGCACCGACCGGTTCGGCTACGGCTGCCGCAGTCAGATGGACGGCCTCGGGCGCACTGACCGGTGCGGCCACGGCTGTGCCCGCAACGGTGAGTTCGAGGGCCTCTGGAGCACTGACCGCCGGCGTCCGCGTCGTGGCGCGCAATCCCATGACGACCGCACCGAAGAACGCACCCACGGCAATCCCAGCGGTTGCTTCGGCGATTATGGGCAGATGGATGAAGGCATGCACGAACAAAGCAAGCGGAACGCCGATGAAGCAAGACACGACAAGCCCACTGAGCACAATCAGGATTGCCAGATGCGTCTTCGGCTCCTGCTGCGGTTGGGTCGTCGGCATCGGGCTCTCAATGGCCAGATCGTGATCCGGGTCTGGCTCATGAACCGGCTGATCGCCCAGGAACTCCGATGCGGGTGAGGACTCTAACGTGCCGGTTCCACGGAGGTACCTGTCATCACTTTCCTCTGCTCGTGATGAGGCATGGAGAGATGTCATCGAAGGCTCCGCCTTTTCCAGTCAAACATGCGTTAAAAGGCCGATTTCCCGGTGATCCTGGGGTCAAACAGCGGCAAGGTCACGCTCAGCCTTTCCGCGCTCATGAGTGTCGGCCACCAGGGTCTTCGGCGTAGGTTGCCATTCGACCGTACGACGACCGCTACACCAGGTGAGAAGTGCCCAAAACCCAGCGAAGCTCTCAAGGACGCCGGCCACCGGCGCGATGCCGACGGCGAGCGCGAGCTGGTCACAACGTTGCCGAGCTGTCAATCCAGCTTCGCTCACGTTGTACCAGGCACCTATGAAGACCGAGCCGAGCCACAACGCACCAACACCAGCCAACCAAAGGGTGACCAAGGGTGAGAGGTAAAATGGTTGTGAGGTCACGAGACTGTTCAGGGATCCAAAGAGAAACAGTGGAGCAAAGACAAGTGTCGTTGCGCCGATGATGGCCCCAAGGGCGAAGGTCGTGATGCGGTAGAAGGTTCCGAGCACAAGACGAGCCCGGACACGCCGAGGCAGCGTGCTGAACGTGGGAGACCGCCTCACCCACGTGAGGCCTTGCAGTACACCAAATATCCATCGGTAACGCTGGTTGAAGGCGCTCCTGTAGGAGAATGGCGGCTGCTCGAGCATCACGCAGCCGTGCCATCCAAAGGCGCCCGATCCAGCTGCGAGGTATGCCCTCATGCCGAATACGTAGTCCTCGGCGACGAATGGTTCGCCGTCAAGGCACCCGAAATCCCAGCCCAGCTCATTTTCGAAGGCCTCGTCCACAACGAGGTTCGACCCGTGCAGGTGAAAAGGGACACCCGATTCCATGACGCGGCGACATTCGAAACAGCCGATCGGCCGGTTCGCCTCCATGGATCGGCAGAGCGCGCTTGTCTTCAGGTATTCGAGAGGGTAGTGAATGGGTCCTTCGAGTACTTGATGCTGTGTGGAGACGAGTACCTTGAGAAGCTTGCGCAGTTCGCCGGGCAGCATAACGCTCTCTTCGTCATAGTGGACGATCCACGTCTTGCCGCCTTTCTCGTTCCAGCCTGCCCTGCGTTGCTCGACGGCGAAATGGAGACCGCGTGCCTTTAGCCTCGTGCGGTTCGGTGTCTCGTATTCGGCGGGAATGACCAAAGATGTGACTGAGATGGGATGGCGAGCAAATGCGCGTTTGATTTGGGCCGCCTGAGTGTGTGACTCGGTCACGACCTCAACCGAAAGCACCTCCCGGTACATCTGCGGATCTTCTGACGCGAGATTCTGCACGTTCCGAATCCCTCTCAGAATGACCTCGGTGCTGCCGGCAGAGCCGCGGGTCGTTATCTGTATCTTCACAAACGGCAATGACAGTCTTCTGATGTCGTCGGTGGACACCAATTCGATCTGGCGATAGCTGTCCCGATGGAAAATGAAACTCCGCCAGTACGAGAGCAGCCGGATCCCTACGATCGTAATCAGAACGAGCAAAAACGGACCAATAGCATCGTAAATGGTCCTGTATACATGCATTCGACACCCCGTAGAAATCGGACTGAGGGCGACCCCATCTTCAGCAGTAACGACTTCAAGAAGGGTAAATGCGCTGCCCCGAGCGAGCGCAGTTTCGCACTGGCTCCGTTGTCATGCAAGTGCCGAACAAACCTCAACACTTAACGTAACAAGCCCAGCACATAACGTCACAAATCGACCATCTAATGGGGAAGTGATTTACCACGGAAAGTGTGCGCGTGTTTACTGAGATCGTTCATTGACCGTCAGATTCGGGTCAGCTTCCCGCCACTATCCGAGCCATTGTTCATGCTGATGGGTTCCTCGAGGTCATCTCCCGATCGGACCTTCGGGACCAGGTAACAGAGCCCAACTCCGAGTTGTACATGAAGCACTCAGACGGAGCTACCTGGCCGTCGGTAGGTCCGAGGAGAGTGCACTCTTACGTGGTGGCAACTCACAAGAATCCTTGCCGCATCACCGATGGCTGAATCAGCCTTCTGAGTCTCTGGAGCGCGCTCGGGCGGTGGTGAGGCCCTGGGGCAGCCCTGTTCCGATACCGACTCCGACGACGATGAGGACTCTGCCTCCCACCAACTCGCCCCAGTGTCCGAGCCGATTCCCGAGCGGCTCACCGATCTCCGACCCCAGTAATCAAAGCCAAACGCTGATTCCGGCGATGGTGACTGCGGCGACGATGAGATCGACGTCTGGTGCGCCGAGAGGGATCTCTGCCGGATTGACCGTGCATTGATGACGGTCCAGGGTGCGGGGATCGGCCGATCCTGGAACGTGGCGCTGCGAACCAGCACCAGAGCGCGATGCGCCCGGCTAGCAGTGCTCGGGGTGCTTCGAGTGCCTGTAGCAGTGGCGCAGCTCGCACTGGGCACATTTGATCTGCGCGATCCTGCTGCAGTCCGGATTGGCGCACAGATCGCCCCCAGCACTGAACAAACCCAGACGCTTTGAACTGATCACCGACTCTGTGACCGCCATGGATGGAGCCTCCGTTCGGGACTTCGAGAGTCAACGTTGGCACTCAGGTTGTGTCCATTCTACGAAGTCACGGACGGCTTGGAAAAATGGGCCCGCCCCTTGACTCCCGTCGAAGGGATTC
>JBEKOI010000380.1:0-3369 GCA_049521915.1 Acidimicrobiales bacterium
TACCTGGTGGCCGGGGACGAGGCGGGCGTTCCGGGCCGGGTCGCCGAAAGCGAGCGGAACGTGGCCCGGGACGGATTCGACGCCTTCTTGGATCGGGTGCCTCGGAGGGACCTGCTGAACCAGTTGACCATGTTCTCCGAGCGCTCGGAGGTGTCCGAGGCCGCCGACCGCATCGCGGCGTGCTCGACCGTGTTGTTCACCGAGGACTTCGCCCGTGGCCTGGTCCGGTTGGGAGGGCGCCTCCAGCTGCCCCTGTCCTCCCAGCGGGCACGGGTGACGGGAACCCGGTCCGTGCTGACCGCAGACCAGGCAGAACGCCTCCGGACGCGACTGGAACCGGAGTACGAGCTCCTCCGCCGCCTCGAAGACGGCGGGATCGGACCGTCCCGGCCCGATTGACGCCCCCGGCCGCAGGGTCCGGAGGGGAGCCCGACATGGGTCGTTGGTAGGATGGCGGCGAGGAGGATGCATGGATCGAACCCGTAGGCTCGCCATCAGCCTCGTCCTGACCGCGGTCCTGGCCGTGGTCGAGATCGGGTTCGGGGTGGTCGCGCATTCGAGCGGTCTGCTGGCGGACGCGGGCCACAACTTCTCCGACCTCGGGGCGCTGGTCCTGTCCCTGGTGGCGGTGCGGCTGGCGCTGCGCCCCCCGAACGCGGCCCGGTCGTTCGGCAACCACCGGGCCACCATTCTGGCCGCCCTGGCCAACGCGGCCCTCATCGCCATCGTGACCGTGCTGATCGTCCTCGACAGCCTCCACCGCTTCGGCCACCCCGAGCACGTACGGGCCGGCCTGGTCATCGTGGTGGCGTCGTTCGGCCTCGTCGTCAACGGGGTGGCCGCCCTGGTCCTCCGGGACGGCTCCAACGACCTCAACATGCGATCCGCGCTGGTGCACATGGCGGGGGACGCGCTGGCCTCACTGGCTGTCGTCGTGGCCGCCGTCATCCTGCTCTTCGTGCCCTCCGCCACCTGGCTCGACCCGGTGTCGGCCCTCACGGTGGCCGCCATCATCGTGGTCCAGGCCTTCCGGGTCTTCGCCAGCAGCGTCGCCGTCCTCCTCGAGTCGACCCCTCCGGACCTCGACCTGGCCCAGCTCACCGCGGCCATGGCCGGGGTCTCCGGCGTGGGCGAGGTCCACGACCTCCACGTCTGGAGTCTTTCCAGCGAGATGCGGGTGCTCTCGGCCCACCTGGTCCTCACCGGTCATCCGACGCTCGAGGAGGCGCAGGCGGTCGGTGATCGGGTGAAGTCGGCCATCGCCGGGCCGTTCGGCATCTCCCACACCACGCTGGAGCTGGAGTGCGAGCGGTGCAACGACGAAGAGGATCCCTGTCGGATGGAGGCCGCATCCCCCGCGGTCACGTCGGTGCACCGGCACTGAGCTCGGCGGGCACGACCTACCGACGCGACGCAGCCCCGAGTAACCGAGCGGCCGAAACCGCCCAAGCTCCTCGGGGCCACGTACTCAGCAGACACGGTCTCGCCCGCGCCGAGCCTTGTCGGACGACTCTGCGGCGGGTACCGGACCGACATGCTCCAGAAGAGCACCCCAGCCCGTCACCGGACCACCATGTCGGTAACCTACGGACCCACCTCTCCCTGGAGTTCGGCCACCCGGAGCGCCTTGCGGCCCTTCGTGCGACCTCCTCCAGTTACCGGTGGAGCTTCGGTGTCCCGAACAATTCACACTGTGATTGGCTTCGGTTCGAGGGTCAAGAGGCTCACGCGAAATCCCTACCTTTTCCTCCAGATTTCCGCCCCTGTCCCCAGATCGCTGCGAGATGTCCACCGTTCTTCCCCAACCCGGCGCCGCACCCGCGTCGGCATCCGGCGCCGTCGCCCGCCCGCGCCGGGTCGGCGAGCTGTCCCGTCGGGCGATAGCCTGAACGGTCCATGAACCGGGGGGGTACTCGAGTGAGGCGTCACCGGCTCTGGCGGTCGTGGACCGCCGTCCCGGCGGCGGCCGTCGCCGTGGTCGTGACGCTGGCCGTCACCGTCACCCTGGCCGTTGCCGTGGCCATGAGCGTGACCGCGACAGCCGGCGGGCTGGCCGGCCACACCAACGCCGCCGATCGGCAATCGTCGCAGCCGGCCGTGGCCGATCGACCCCCCACCACCCCCGACCCCACCGCGCCGGGGGTGGCGGTGACGTCCCATCTGGACGAGTCCGATCCGGCCCTCTACCGCATGGACGGCCGTTACTTCCTGTTCACGAGCGGCGTCCCCGGACTGCCTCCGGTCAACGTGCCGGTCACGTCGACCATCGACTTCGACACCTGGAGCGCGGTCGGCGATGCCCTGCCCACCCTCCCCCGGTGGGCGGTCCCCGGGTACACCTGGGCCCCCGACCTCCATCAGTTCGGGTCCACCTACGTGCTCTACTTCACCGCCATGCTCCGGGGGACCTCACCGGCCATGGAGTGCATCGGGGACGCCGTCGGTTCCGCCCCTGACGGCCCCTTCCGCCCCTCGAGCAACCCGATCATCTGTCAGCAGGACCAGGGCGGCTCGATCGACCCCCGGGTCTTCGCGGGGCCCGGGGGCGCCGATTGGATGCTCTGGAAATCCGACCAGAACATCGCCGGGTCGAACACGCCCACCAAGCTGTGGTCCCAGCAGCTCACCCCCGACGGATTGGGCCTCATCGGCGAGCCCTCGGAGCTCATGGGCCCCGATGAGCAGTGGCAGGGCACCATCGTCGAGGCGCCCGACATGGTCGACATCGGCAACACCTTCTGGCTCTTCTACTCGGGGAACTGGTTCAACGAAGCGGACTATGCCATCGGAGCGGCTCGCTGTCGGGGCCCGGCCGGGCCCTGCGCCGACATCTCGCCGTTCCCGCTGCTCGCCTCCAACGCCCAGGGGGCGGGCCCCGGTGAGGAGTCGGTCTTCGAGGACGCCGGCCGGGTGTGGATGCTCTACTCCCCGTGGCACTCCTCGATCCCCCTGGTCCAGGTCCCGCCGCGGCCGGTCATGATCACCCGCATCGGCTTCGGCCCGCTCGGCCCCTATCTCGGTGCCGGGTCCACGCCCTCCGGCATCCCCGCCCTCGGTGCCAGCGCTGTCTGGGGCACCCCGGCCGAGTAGGAGCCGGTCACTCCCGGAGTCGCCGCAGCTCGGCCGCCACGGCATTGCCATTGGCCTGGCCCTTGGTCGCCTTCATGACCGCCCCGGTGAAGAAGCCGGCGAGCTTGTCCTCGCCTTGCCGATAACGTTCCCATTCGTCAGGGTGCGCAGCCACCACCCCGGCCACCGCCGCCGCCAGCGAGTCCTCGGACATCGCCTCGAACCCCTTGGCCTTGGCCAGAGCCGCCGGATCGCCACCGCCGGCGGCCAGCATGTCGGCCAGGACCGCCTTGGCCTGGG
>JBEKOI010000381.1:0-3319 GCA_049521915.1 Acidimicrobiales bacterium
CTAGTCGACTCGCTCGCGATCGGTGGTCTGAATATCGCCGGGAAGAATTTGAAGGGCGACGGGTGCCACGCCGGCCCCCTGCGGCGCCGGCGACGGTCGGCCAGCACCATGGCCGTGACGCCGATGAAGCCGTAGGCCAGGGCGGGAGAGACGGTTCCGGAGTTGCTCGGGTGGTTGGCCGGCACGCACTTCTGCGTGGCGAAGCAGATGCGAAGGGAAGACGGGCCCTGGCCCGACTGGGCGCCCTCGACCTGCTGGGCGGAATAGGTGGAGGGTGCCGCCGTCGGGGCCTCGAGAATGAGCGAGGCACCCAGAGCCATCACCACCATCGCCGAGAGGACCAGAGCACGTCGGAAGATGGACACCACCTTCAACTCTACAGAGAGAGTGTGGGCGAATACCTGTCACCACGCCGCCCGGCCCGAGCCGCGCCCACGAGCCCCGGGGAGCCGGCCGGGCGACCGTGGGTGCGGTCCGGGTGTGCCGGTCGGCCGGCGCCGAGGAAAGTAGAGTCTCGATCAGCTCGGCGGCGACGGTCGGATGACTACTCGGAGGCGTGAGAGTCCGGAAGTGTGGCCGAGATCCACGCCAGGCCGATGCACATCTCATCCGTCGAGCCGTCGCCCCAGGTCACGAAATGTGGCGGGGCCTTTCGCAGAATGGGGAGCTCCTGAGCCAGCGTCGGATCGTAGGTACAGGTCACCTTGACCGGCTCGCCTGCGGTCACATGGATGGGTGTGCTGAGGTTATAGGACCGTTGGTAGTGGAAGTTGTAGTCGGGCACGTCGAGGACGGTCTTCGCCTCGGACGTTCCCGGGTTGAGGACCATGTTGAAGGCCACGCCCATCAGGTGCATGTGCGCTTGCACCCTCACGATGTAGCCGCTCTTGTTGATCGACGACAGACACGAAGCCGAATCCCCTACTGGCGGATCGGACGGGTTGTCCCCACAGAGCGCCTCGATCCCGTTGACCTCGCCGACGGCAGTTTGACCGAAGCGCTGACCCTCATTGGCAAGCGAGGCAACCCGGTCACACAGCGGTCCGGTCACCCCTGCCGGGCAGGGGATGTTCGGCGGGGCCAGCATCAGATCGAGATGGAGCGGCAGGAGGGGTGTCGACGTCGGCACCGTGTGGAGTACCAGCGAGTTCCGCACGGGCTTGTCACCGACGAGCAGGTTGTAGTGGACCTGCATGATGACGAGGCTTCCGGCGGGGAGAGGGATCCCGGTCCCCTTGGGCAGGTCATCCGCTCCGTGACCCGGAGCCCAGAAGCTGAGCAGCGGAACCTCCTCCAGACCGGAGATGGCCGTGTTCGGCAGCGCGCCTTCTCCGAAACACGACCAACCGTTTCCGACCTCGTTGTCCCGTTCGGCGGTTGCGCTGAGCGATGGCGGCACCAGGTACAGAGCCGCGTGGTGGACTTCGGCACTGCCAGGAACGAACTGGCTGGAGATGATGTACGAGTTCTTCCCGACGTGAGGATTCATCAGCGTGCAGTGGTAGTCATCCGTCGTCCCGGGCGCCGCCCTGGGCGTGTACGCCTTCTCCATCTTGAGAAGAGCGCTCGTGACCGGGTGACCCGGGCTGGTGGCCGTGGAGGAGGCGCCGGCCATCCTCACTGCGAGGAAGGTCGCCCCGGCAAAAACCACAACGATGAGAAGGACCACCACACGTGGAATCCGCACGATGTCAGGTTAACGATTCGGCCATGTGCTCGCTCGACCGGGCGGGTGGACCCTGCCATACGACCCCGGAGGCGCCGGGTGGATCACCATCGGCGGTACGCCACCTTGCCTCGCAGGATCACGACGGCAGGTCTGTCGAGCTGGTCGAGATCAGCGCGTGGGTCCCGGTCGTAGACGACCGCGTCAGCCGGTGCATTCTCGGCCAGGCCGGGGAGGCCGAGGTAGCGGCGGGCGGTCCAACTGCCTGCACCGAGCGCCGCATCAGGGGTGAGGCCCGCCGCCACCAGGGCCCGGATCTCGGCGGCAACGCGTCCGTGGGGCCGTTCATCGGTACCGGCCAGCACGGTGACGCCGGCCTCGAACGCGGCCACGCTCAGTCCGGCGTGGGCTTCCGCACCGTTCAGGTACCACCGCTCGCGGGCGCTGTCCGAATGCCGGCGGAGCTCGGGGATCGCCGATGTGATGGCCACGAGGGTGGGGGTGAGGGCGGTGCCCTGCTCGGCCATCTGATCCAGCAGATCCGTCGGGAGGCACATGCCGTGCTCGAGCGAGTCGACGCCGGCCGCCACGGCACTGGCACCTCCCGCCGCCTGCTGGGAGTGAACCGCCACGCGTCCGCCGACGGCATGCACCTCGGCCACGACGTCCGCGAGGACGCCGACGGGAACAGGTGGATCGTCGATGCCCCAGTCGGCGATGATCTTCGTCCATCCCGTGCGGGCCGCCTGTTCGGCGGCGACCGCGGGAAGTGAGGCGAGCTCCACCCGAGTGCCCCACCCGTCGAAGAACTGTCCGTGCTGGGCGATCCACGGTCCGGCGTGTACCGCCCGGGGGACGTCCGGATCATGCCCGAACCACTCCGGTGGGTCGCCGGCCAGGCCCGGCGAGCGGATCATGGTCACCCCGGCGGCCACGTGATGGCGCAGATCGTGGCGCAACAGTTCCTCATCCAACGGGCTCCCGGGCTCCTCCGCCATGCCCGGGTGGGTATGGGCGTCGACCAGGCCGGGCAGGATCCATCCTTGGCCGACCAATTCTGCGTCGCGGACCGGCTCGGCCGTCCAACGGTCGCCATCGGCGTACAGGTCGACGGTCTCACCGCCCGGCAACGCATACCCCCGGATCCGCAAGACCGTCATCTCGGAACAGCCTACAAAGCACGGGCATCAGTGCCCGGGCGGTCCAGACCACTTGTTGACGCCGCCGCGGGGCTGATCTACCTTGCCGCCATGTCCTACGAAGCCGCGCCGGATCGATATGACCGGATGCCGTACCGTCGTTGCGGGCGAAGCGGCCTCAAGCTCCCTGTGATCTCGCTCGGCCTGTGGCAGAACTTCGGTGACGACCGGTCAGCCGATGAGGTGGACCGCATGCTGACCCGGGCCTTCGACCTGGGAATCACCCATTTCGACCTGGCCAACAATTACGGGCCGCCTTACGGTGCCGCAGAGTCCAACGCCGGGAAGGTCTTCAGTGGCTCCCTCGCCCCCTATCGGGACGAACTGGTCATCGCCACGAAGGCGGGCTACGACATGTGGCCGGGACCATACGGCGACGGGGGGTCGCGCAAGTATCTCCTCGGCAGTCTGGATGCCAGCCTCCGCCGTCTGCAATTGGACTACGTGGACATCT
>JBEKOI010000382.1:0-3311 GCA_049521915.1 Acidimicrobiales bacterium
CCGGGGCCACCGGGGCCCGTCCGGCCGCGCCGATGGCGGCCATGACCGAGCACACCTGCCGGTGGGCGGCGACGTCGTGCACCCGCATGATGCGGCAGCCCAGGGCGGCGCCCATGGCGGTGGCGGCCAGCGAGGCCGCCCACCGCTCGTCGATCTCGAGGTCGAGGATCCGGCCCAGGAACGTCTTGTTCGATGCCGAGAGCAACAGCGGGTAGCCCAGCCCGGCCAGCCGGTCCGAGGCCCGCAGCAAGATGAGCGACTGCTCGGCGGTCTTCCCGAGGTCGAGCCCGGCGTCGACGATGATCCGGTCGGGGGTGAGCCCGGCGCCGCGCGCCCACGACCCGCGCTCGATCAGGTAGGCGGCCACCGATTCCACCACGTCGTCATAGGACGGCTCAGGATCGGGGATGCGCGGGCCGAGCCGGATGTGGGTGGCCACCACGGTGGCCCCCGCCGCCGCCGCCGCCGGAAGGTACCCGGGGTCGGCGAAGCCACTGATGTCGTTGCCCACCACGGCACCGGCGGCGTAGGCCTCGACGGCCACGGTGGCCCGCCACGTGTCGACCGAGAGCGGGATGTCGAAGCGGGCCCGGAGGGCGCCGATGGCCGGGATGACCCGGTCGAGCTCCTCCGCCTCGCCGACCTCGGGACCGGGCCCGGCCTTCACCCCGCCGACGTCCAGCAGATCGGCGCCCTCATCCACCAGCTGCTCGGCCCGGCGCAGGAGCTCGTCCAGGGCGTAGGTGGCCCCCTTGTCGTAGAAGGAGTCGGGCGTTCGGTTGAGAATTCCCATCACCAGGGCCCGGTCGGCGATGTCGAAGGTCCGGTCGCCGATGGTCAGGGCGGTCGCGTGCACCACGGTGACGCTATCCGCGGCCACGGACCGGCGACGACGCCGGCTCGCCGCCCCGGCCGATCAGAACAGGCGGGCCGCCAGGGCCTTGCGATAGTCGGTGGCCCGCGGGTCGTCCGGCCCCAGGGTCTCCAACAGGTCCAGGAACTCCTGGCGGGCACTGTCGTCGTCGCGGACCCGGTCGAGCAGGCCGTCGAGCAGCGCTCCGACGTCGACGCCGTCGATGTCGACCTGTTGGGAGGCCAGGCGGGCCTCGGCCAACAGCAGCCTGGTCTCGGGTGTCTCCGGGATGCGTCCGAGCAGGGCGATGGCATCGGCGGCGTCGCCCTTGGCGATCAACATGCCGGCCAGCGCGCCGATGGCACCCGGATGGTCGGGCTGCAGCTCGAGGGCCTTGCGCAGCGGCTCCTCGGTTCCGGCCCGGACCCCTTCGTCGACCAGGAGGTCGGCCTCGGACGGTACCGGCGCCAGCCGGGCCACGAACTCGGCCACCGCCGCCTCGGGCTGGGCCCCGATGAAGCCGTCGACCACCTTCCCGTCCTTCAGGGCGAAGACCGCGGGGATCGATTGCACCTGGAAGCTGGACGAGATGGCCGGGTTCTCGTCGACGTTGACCTTGACCAGGGCCACGGCGCCGTCGGTGGCCTCGACCACCCGCTCGATGACCGGCCCGAGGGTCTGGCACGGACCGCACCACGGGGCCCACAGATCCACCACCACCGGGACCTCCGACGAGCGGCGGAGGACCTCCTCTTCGAACGTGGCGTCGGTGACGTCTACCATCGCCATCACGATACCCGGAGACGCCGGGCGGCCAGGCGTGACCGGGAGCCTGCTGCGGGACGGGATCGCAGCGCGGGTAGCGTCGTAGGACATGAAGGCAGGGCCGCCAGACACCGGTGTCGACGTCGAGGGGATCGATCGGGCCGGGGTCACGGAGTGGATGGTCGGGACCATCCCCGGGTCCGAACCGCCGTTCACGTTCGAACTGATCG
Source organism: Acidimicrobiales bacterium (assembly GCA_049521915.1). GTDB lineage: Bacteria > Actinomycetota > Acidimicrobiia > Acidimicrobiales > RAAP-2 > Bog-756. The sequence continues at coordinate 1,849 of JBEKOI010000382.1, forward strand.
CCGGCGGGCGGTCCAATCTGACCTACCGGGTCACCGACCGGAACGGCCGTGCCTTCGCCCTCCGCCGCCCGCCGGTCAGCCACGTCCTGCCCACGGCCCACGACATGAAGCGTGAGCACACCGTCATCAGCGCCCTCGGGGGGACCGGCGTGCCGGTGCCCCGCGCCCTCGGACTGTGCACCGACGAAGCGGTGAACGGGGCGCCCTTCTACGTGATGTCCTTCGTCGAGGGCCGGATCGTCCGCGACGACCGGGCCGCCGGCCGGTTGTCGCCGGCCGCCCGGGCCCGGGCCGGCGAGTCGCTCATCGAAACCCTGGCCCGGCTCCATGCCGTGGACATCGATGCCGTGGGCCTCGGGGACTTCGCCCGGCGCGACGGTTACATCGCCCGTCAGTTGAAACGGTGGCACGGCCAGTTCACCCAGTCGACGCTGGACGGCCAGCCCGGACCGGCCGTCGTCGACCGGGTCCACGAGCTGCTGGCCGCCCGGATCCCCGAGCAGCAGGGAGTGGTCATCGTCCACGGCGACTACCGGCTGGACAACACCGTGCTGGACGACGACGGCAACGTGCTCGCCATCCTGGACTGGGAGATCTGCACGCTGGGCGACCCGCTGGCCGACCTCGGACTCCTGCTGGTCTACTGGGCCGAGCCCGGGGACGGCGACCAGGCGCTCCTCGGGGTCGCCCCCACCGCGCTGCCCGGATTCGCCCGGCGCTCGGACCTCATGGCCCGCTACGCGGAACTGTCCGGCCGGGACGTCTCCGAGATCTCCTACTACCGGGCGTTCGGGTTCTGGAAGCTGGCCTGCATCCTCCAGGGCGTCCACGTCCGGTATGCGGGCGGCGCAGCCGCCGGCGACCGCTCGGGAGCCGATCAGTTCGCGGCCCATGTGGGCCGCCTGGGTGAACGGGCGTTGGCCGAAGTGGAGTCACTGTGAACGAACACGACCCGACGTCCCTGTACCGGATCGATCCGGCCTGGGGGGAGCCGGTCGGCGATCGACTCAGCCGGCCGATCATGGTGGTGGGGCTCGAGGGCTGGGTCGACGCCGGCTTGGGGGCGTCTGCCGCCATCGCCGAGCTCCTGGACTCCTCACCGACCACCCTCGTGGCCTCCTTCGACACGGAGCTGCTCATCGACCAGCGGGCGCGGCGGCCCATCGCCCGTCTGGAGGATGGCGTGACCACCGAGCTCACCTGGCCGACCATCCGGATCGTGTCCGGCAAGGACCGGGCCGGCGCCGATGTGGTGTACCTGACCGGTCCCGAACCCGACTTCCGGTGGCCCACCTTCATCCGGGCGGTGGTTCGGCTGGCCCAGGACCTGAAGGTGCGCACCGTGGTCGGCCTGGGGGCATTTCCCGCTCCGACCCCCCATACCCGGCCGGTCCGGCTGGCCTCGACGGTCCCTCCCCAATCGGTGGAGCTGGCCGGACGGGTGGGCACCGTCCACGGGACGC
>JBEKOI010000383.1:0-3304 GCA_049521915.1 Acidimicrobiales bacterium
GCAGCGGGGTCGGTGGAGGCCGGGCCGCAGCAGCGGGGTCGGTGGAGGCCGGGCCGCAGCAGCCTGGTCGGTGGAGGCCGGGCCGCCGCAGCCGGGTCGGTGGTCCCGGCCGGCCCGGACCACCCGCGCTTCGACCGGTAGTGTGCGCCTGATGGAGGGCGGTGACCGGCTACGCGACGAGAGCCCGCCGCCGAGGTCGGTGCGGAAGACCCACCGACCGAGCCGCCAGGAGCGGGTGAACCGGGGCAAGTCGGCGCGCCGGCAGGCACCCCGTTCATCCCACGGGAACTGGCGGCCCGCCGCCGGCCGGCCCGATCCGATCGACCTCCTCGAGGAACAGGCGGCCACGAGGGTGCCCGAACTGGTGCCCATCCGGTACGGGCGCATGCTGGTCTCGCCGTTCGCCTTCTTCCGCGGTGCGGCACTGATCATGGCCGACGATCTGGCCGCCACACCGGATTCGGACATCACCGTGCAGTGCTGCGGTGACGCCCATCTGTCCAACTTCGGGGTGTTCGGCTCACCCGAGCGCCGCCTGATCTTCGACATCAACGACTTCGACGAGACGCTTCCGGGCCCCTGGGAGTGGGATGTGAAGCGCCTGGCGGCCAGCTTCGAAATCGCCGGCCGCGACAGGGGATTCTCCCGCGCCGACCGACGCAAGGTGGTCCTGGCCGCGGCGAGGGAGTACCGACTGGGTATGAGGAGTGCGGCGGAGCAGGGCACCCTGGACGTGTGGTACTCGCACATGGAGATCGGCCAGATGCTCGAATGGATCCGCACAGAGGACTCCGACGAGCGGCTCGGGAGGAGGGAACACAACGAATCGGTCGTGGACGTGGCCAAAGCCCGGACCCGCGACAGCGTCCGAGCCTTCAAGAAGCTCACCGAACGGGTCGACGGCGACATCCGATTCGTCGCCGACCCACCGCTCATCGTGCCGCTCGAGGATCTCGTCCTCTCCGAGGAAGCCCGCCACCGGACGGAGCGTTCGCTGCGCAAGCTGGTCAAGAAGTACCGGCGGACGCTGGCCGACGAGCACCACCCGTTGGAGGAGTTCCGCTACCTGCACATGGCCCGCAAGGTCGTCGGTGTCGGCAGTGTGGGGACCCGCGCCTGGATCTTCCTCATGATGGGCGTCGACAAGCACGATCCCCTGATCCTGCAGGCGAAGGAGGCCCAGCACTCGGTGCTCGAGCGCTTCGCAGGCCGCAGTGCGTACGCCAATCACGGTCAGAGGGTCGTGGTCGGTCAGCGCCTCATGCAAACGGCGAGCGACATCTTCCTCGGGTGGCAACGGGTCAAGGACATGGACGGACACGCCCGCGACTACTACATCCGCCAGCTCCACGACTGGAAGGGCTCCGCCCACGTGGACACCTTGCGGGTCGCCGGTGCCACCACCTATGCCCGCATGTGCGGGGCCACCCTGGCCCGGGCCCACGCCAGATCGGGTGACTGGATCGCCATCGCGTCGTACCTCGGCAAGGGCGACGGCTTCGACAAGGGCGTGGCGGATTTCTCCGCCGCCTATGCCGACCAGAACGAGCGGGACTACGAGGGGCTGGTGCGGGCCGTCCGGTCCGGCAGGGTTGACGCGGCAACCGGCTTGTAGCCGGTCGCGGAGATCCGCCGGCGCAATAGGATCGGCAGGAAGAAGGATCGGGGCAGGTCGTTCAAGGAGGCCGCCGATGGTCACTGAAGTATCGAAAGCATCGAACCAGCCGGCATCGAACCAGCCGGCATCGGTCGTCGTCGATGACGACCTCGCGTCGAAGGTGCCCGACGCCGGGTCGACGGGGGCCGTTCGCTCCGGGCCGTCCCCGGGCCCTAGCTCCGGGCGCGGAGGTGGCGCACGCGGAGGTGCTCCATCCGGCAGCGCCGCCGATGCCCTGGTTCCACTGATAAGGGCACTGGTGGGTAGCACGGCGCCGGTCCGCTTCGAATTCTGGGATGGGAGCTCGTTCGGCCCTCCCGACAGCATCGGGACGTTGCAGATCCGCTCGGTCGACGCCCTGCGCCGGATCCTCTGGGCCCCCGGCGAGATGGGGGTGGCCCGGGCCTTCGTCTCGGGTGACCTCGCCATCGAGGGCGATATCTACGCCCTGTTGCGGGTTCTGCACGCCGCGTCGCCTCGTGATCTCCGCCGGATGGGGATGCGGACCCTGCCCACGGTCATCGACGCGGCCCGTCGGCTCGGTGCCTTGGGCCCACCGCTGCCCGCCCCACCCGAAGAGTGCAAGCCGCCGGGCCGGCTGCACTCACCATCCCGTGATGCCGCGGTCATCAGTCACCACTACGACGTGGGGAACGAGTTCTACCGCCTGGTGCTTGGGCCGAGCATGACCTATTCGTGCGCACGCTTCCTGTCCGACGATGTCCCGCTGGAGGACGCACAGGCGGCGAAGCACGAGCTGATCTGTCGCAAGTTGGGTCTCGACCAGCGGCCCGGGGCCCGACTGCTCGATGTCGGTTGCGGATGGGGTTCGATGGCCATCCACGCGGCCCGTCACCACCAGGCCGCCGTGACCGGGGTGGCACTCAGCCACGAACAGGTCGAGGAGGCGAGACGCCGGGTGGAGCGGGCCGGTCTGGCCGACCGAGTGGAGATCCGCCTACAGGACTACCGCGACCTCCGGGGCGAACAGTTCGACGCCATCTCGTCGATCGGCATGTTCGAGCATGTGGGCAGAGCCCAGATGACCCGGTACTTCGAAACCCTCCGATTGCTGCTCACACCAACCGGACGCTTGTTGAACCACGCCATCTCCAAGCCGGGGGGCTCGTTTCTGGGTGGGCGTACGTTCATCGGGCGCTACGTGTTCCCCGACGGCGAGCTGCTGGACGTGGCCGATGTGATCGGGGCCATGCAGCGGAACGGATTCGAAGTCCGGGACGTCGAGTCGCTACGGGAGCACTACTCGCGGACCCTGCACCACTGGGTGGCCAACCTCGAGGCGGGGTGGGACGAAGCTGTCGGTCTTGTGGGCGCCCCGCGGGCCAATATCTGGCGGTTGTACATGGCTGCCTCGGCCAACGGCTTCGACGACGGCGGCCTGGCCATCCACCAGGTGCTGGGTGTGGTCCCCGATGCCGGCGGCGGCAGCGGGATGCCGCCCGGGCGCGCCGGGTGGGGCTGAGAGCCGCGCATTCCGGCCGTTGCCTCCACCGGATGGCGCCGACTCACTCGTTCCGTCTGTCCCGTTTCCGGCGACTTCTGGCCTCGTCGGTGTCCATGCCGAGGCCCGGTTCCTGCCCGAAGGGGGGTTGGGGTTCGAATCGCCACCGGGGTGTGCCATTGGGT
>JBEKOI010000384.1:0-3304 GCA_049521915.1 Acidimicrobiales bacterium
CGCGACCCTCACCTTGGCAAGGTGTTTGGGTTCGTCCATGGTGTCCCGGCTGATCCTCTGAGCTGGCCTCCCGTCTTCGGAAAGGCCACCGAATCCCACTCACTTCGACCGTGTTGAAGAGGGGTCTACTACGAGGTCGACCCGTTTTGTGCGGCGTCACGTGCTGCTTGGTGCGCCCCCTTCCGGGCAGCGCGCAGGGGCACCCTTCCTCGAGGGCTCTAAGGCGTGACGGCTCCGGGTACTCTCGCCTGGTGACCAATCCCCCAACGCTCTACGAATGGGCGGGGGGTGAGGATGCGTTCACACGGATGATCAACGCGTTCTACGACCGCGTTGAGCAGGATCACCTTCTGTCCGCGTTTTTTCCCGGAGGAGTCCACGAAGACCACCGCCGTCATGTCGCTGCATGGTGGGCTGAGGTATTTGGCGGTCCTGCTCGATACACGGACGATTTCGGCGGCTACGAGCGGATGTTGAGCAAGCACCTGAACCTCCGAATTACCGAAGAGCAGAGGTTCCGGTTCGCCACGCTGATGCGGCTGGCGGCAGACGACGCCGGGATGCCGGACGATCCCGAGTTCCGATCGGCGTTGGTTGCCTACCTTGAATGGGGGACCCGTATCGCCTTTAGTAACTCGCAGCAGGGCGCCCCCGTAGTGGACCACGCTCCAGTCCCTAAATGGGGTTGGGGGGAAGCACCTCCGTATCAACCGTAGGACCGCGGGGCGCCTACTCGTACCCCCGCAGTGCCGCACGGCGTCTCGCTCCCGGCGAACGGAGCGACCCAGGGGGCGCTGTCGCAGAACATATGGAGGCACCCGTGTCCACGCGCGTTCAACAGTTTCGCCATCGCAGAGGGCTGCGTTGGCCAAAACCTCGATTGTTCTTCGCATGCGACACGCCCGAGCGGAATTGTGTCGACGCCCTCTAGCCACGCTGTCGTGTCGCGGTCCTGTTCAGGATCAACTGACGGGAACAGCCAGTCCAGCTCTCCGTTCGGACCGACCACATACCCGTCGAGTGACATTTTCATCGCTAGACACACCGACCTCATCGCAACTTCTCGATTCCCTCGAACTCAGACGGTTCTGCGCCGACCTTCCAGGATCGAATGGCCATGGTGAGAACCCAGATCCAGCCCAGAACGACAGCCATCGTGAATCCAACGGTGACGCTTACCAGAGCTGAACCTGACTTCTGCGATCCGCCGGCAATGCCCACGAACGCGACCAAGTAGAGAACTCCCACTGTGGCGGACCAGCGGGCCCAGCCCTTCTGACCGGACCGGGAAAATCGGCAGGCGAACACGAAGCATGCGGCTATGAGCCCCGCGAAGGCGATCGAGCCCGAGACCAGGTGCATAGTCCCATGCCACGTGGGATGAAGGGCCTTGCCCGACGGGGTGCCAGGTGGGAATCCGTTCATCGGGTCGGCGATGAACGCGCCCGCGGCCATGAGTCCAAGTCCGTACAGGGCGAGAAGGCGAGGACCCCACGTTCTGCCCGGCCCATTCTTGAGCGATCGAGCGAGTCCAACGGCGAACGCGACGGCTAGTCCTCCGGGATAACGAAATTGGTGATCTGGACCCATCCCAGATTCCCGTTGCCTAGCAAGCTGAGATCCTGACGAGCAGGGTCGTACCCCGAACGAAGAAGCGCCTGAACGAGGCCGAGGAAGATTTAGAACGGGCGGGCAATTAGCCCACATGCCAGCAACAGGCGGGTTGGGCGGTGCGCAGACACAACAGTTGATCCGGTTGAAGTGGACGCGTGCTGAGTATCGAGTGTCATAAGGGGAGCTCCAAATGGACGAGTCGAATATTCGAGGACAGCCAGATGCTGCGGTGCCGGACCCCTCGTTTACTTGGATTGGGTGAATCGCAGCATGTTGCCGGACGGGTCATGAAACTGGGCATCGATGCCGTAAGGCATCTCAGTAGGTTCCATAGTGAATTCGACGCCGCGCTCCTGTAACTCCAGAAAGGTGGCCTGGCAGTCGTCTGTTGCAAAGTGGTAGCTGCCGATCACGCCTTGGGCGATGAAGTCGCTCAGTCGTTTGGCCAGTTCACCATCGATCACAGGAGGTCCCGGAACGGTCAGGATGAGCGACACATCGGGCTGACTGGTGGGGCCGACCGTCAGCCAGCGGTAATTCCCCATCTCTGCGATGGTGACGTCCTCGCGCACCTCCATGCCGAGCTTCTTCGTGTAGAAGTCCAGCGCGTCATCCTGATCGTGGACCCAGATCGTGACGAGCGTCAGGTTCCCTATCATTGTCGTTCCTCCGTCGATTGAGCGTGGAGGTGACGTTAAACGGCTGGCTTCGCGTTGTCTTCTCGAAAACTGCTGTTTTGTAAGGGACGTCCGCAAGCTTTCGCTACGCAGGCCGGTATGCGAGCCCGGTCGGCTGCCGGAGGGAACTTCGCTCGGTAAGACGTTGGGGAGCATCCGAAGTAGCGGCTGAAGGCGGTCGTGAATGAGCCCACACTGTCGAGTCCAACGCTTACGCAGATGTCCGCGACTTTGCGATCTGTGTTGCGAAGGAGTGCCGCCGCTCGTTCTAGACGGCGTGTCAGCAGGTAATGGTGAGGCGTCTCGCCAAAAGTCCGACAGAATTCTCGACTGAAGTGGGCGGGCGACAAGCCCGCAGTTCTGGCAAGGACCGGAACACCGAGTGGCTCGAAGTATCGACAGTCCATCAAAGCTTTGGCACGGAGCAGGTGTCGGGAGCGAGGGACGGGGACCACGTTGTCCAGTATCGCAGAGACTGAAAGCGTCGGCGGCCACGACATCTAGTTCGTGGTCATCCCGCCCTGGTCTGTTTAGATTCGAGCATCACGGACTCTTCGCCGCAGCGTATCTGCCGCCAAGCGATTTCCGCCAGGTACGGCATGGGCCGTACACGTTGAGCGTGGTCGAAGTGCATGACACAAGCGCGCCGCCACAATTGGGATAGGAACACCGGCATCGAGCATCTGCGTTTCTATGAAATGGCGGAGGTCGTGGAGTCGAAAGTGACTGAGCCCGGCGGCTCGTCGCACACTGATGAACCGCTTAGTGACGCAGTTCGGAGACCACGGCCTAGCGCCATGTTTGTCGGAACTGATTGGCGTGCGCTGCGAGCGCCTTGAGCCCCGCTGCGCATCTGACCGGTCACCTCGAACGGTGCGCGTCAACCAGCGACGCTTTCCCGAAACTGGATCCGTCCCTCCGTAGACCCGCAGCTCGAATAAACCACTCCCCTGCTCACGAATTGAACCCTTGGCCGTATCCAATGCTCCAGCCTTGTCCCGTGATGGGCAGAA
>JBEKOI010000385.1:0-3300 GCA_049521915.1 Acidimicrobiales bacterium
CATGTTCGGGATTCTGCTCCGTCAGGACTTCGTCCTACCTGCCGGAACGGTCCACGATGACCTCGCTGAGGGCGAGGTACCAGCCCATCGAAACGCGGACTGGGCGAACGGACGTCCGGTCAGTCTCGACAAGGGCGCCGTCGAGGGACAGGTCCGATCACCCGAACGGTCGGGTTCTCGAACCTGTTTAAGACACCTTCAGAAGGTGGGTTTGAATGAGACACTTTTGGCGGAGGGAGTGGGATTCGAACCCACGGAGGCTTGCACCTCACGGCTTTTCAAGAGCCGCGCATTTGTCCGCTCTGCCATCCCTCCGAGCGATTGCCAGGGTAGTCGGACCCGGGCATCGATCTGCTGGGTCAGTGACGGTCGCCGGTCCAAACCTCGGCTTGCAAGCCGTCGATCCACTCACCCGCCTGCCGCTGCGAGGTGTCGGCCTGACGACGGATGGCGGGGCCGGCAGGCCCTGCGGCCGGGTACGAACCCAGGAACTTGACCCCGGCCAGTTCGGCGTGGAGGTCGCGGAGGCAGTCACTGACCACGGCATCGGCCACGTGACCCTCGAAGTCGATGATGAAGCAGTAATCGCCGAGGGCCTTTTTGGTCGGGCGCGATTCGAGCTTGCTGAGGTTGATGTTCCGGGCGGCGAACTGGCCCAGGATGGCGTAGAGGCTGCCCGGATGGTCGGCGCTCTGGAAACAGGCGATGCTGGTCCGGTCGTGGCCGCTCGGCGCCGGGATGCCCGATCTGGCCAAGGAGACGAACCGGGTCTGATTGTCGGGATGGTCCTCCACGTCCTCGGCCAGGATCTCGAGGCCGTACAGCTTGGCCGCCAACCTCGGGGCGATGGCGGCAGTCGGCCGAGCAGACAGCGCCGGGTCTCCCTCGCCCAGCAGCCGGGCCGCCTCGGCCGTCGAGTTGGTGGCCACGGATTGGACCGACGGCAGCTGCTCGGTCAGGAACCGGCGACACTGGGCGGTGGCCACAGGGATCGAGGCCACCCGCTCGACATCGGCGAGCGTGGTCCCGGGACGGGCCATCAGATGGAGGTGGACATCCAGGATCACCTCCCGCTGGATCCGCAGATCGAAGTCGAAGACCAGGCTGTCGATGATGTCCCGGACGGTGCCTTCGATGGCGTTCTCCATGGGGACGAATCCGAGGTCGACCTGGCCCAGACGAACCGAGTCGAGCACCTCGGCCAATGATCCCAGAGGGACGATCTGAGCCGAGGCGTACTCGGGCTCGCTGAGCAGCGCCTCTTCGGTGAAGGTGCCCTCGGGTCCGAGGAATCCGATTCGCGGCGATGATCCGGACTGGGAGTGAGAGGATGCGTCCGCGGTCATACCCAGGCAGGATAGTGAACATCATGGACGAACTCGCACTGCAACGACTTCTTGACGACGTGCGTTCGGGTGCGCGTTCACCGGACGAGGCCGTGCACCGGCTCCGACGGCTACCCTTCGCCGACCTCGGATTCGCCAAGGTCGACCACCATCGCAGCCTGCGTCAGGGTCTTCCCGAGGCCGTCTACGGGCAGGGCAAGAGCGCGCCGCAGTGCGTGGCCATCGTCGGCGAGTTGCTCGCACACGACGGAGGAGGTCCTGTGATCCTCACCCGGGCCGACACCACCCAGGTGGAATCGGCCATGGCCCGCCACCCCGGTGGCGTGCGCACCGTCACCGGGACGGCCACCGGGGGTGATCAGGTCCGGGGTGAGCTGTCCACCGTGATCTGGCGCCCGGCCCCCCGTCGACCGGCCCACACCCTGGTGGTCACGGCGGGGACGTCGGATCTCCCCGTGGCGCGCGAATGCGAGGCCACCCTCACCGCGCTCGGACTGTGGCCGACCCTCCTTCCCGATTGCGGCGTCGCCGGGGTCCACCGACTGCTGGCCGCGGCAGACGAACTCGCCGACGCCGACGCCGTGGTCGTGGTGGCCGGCATGGAAGGGGCCCTGGCCAGCATCGTCGGTGGCATCACGCCGGCGCCGGTGGTCGCCGTACCCACCAGCACGGGTTACGGCGCCGCGCTCGAGGGGGTGACCGCGCTGTTGGCCATGCACGCCTCCTGCGCGGCCGGCATCACCGTGGTCGGGATCGACAACGGCTTCGGGGCCGCCTGTGCCATCGCCCGGATCCTGCCATGAGCTCCGACGGCCGTGCCCCCTCGGCCACCCCCACACCCAAACCCACACCCACACCCACAAACACATCCGCATCCACGCCCTCCCCGGCGGCACCGGCACCGGGAGCGGCCCGCCGTGTGGCCTGGTTCCACTGCTTCGCCGGCATCGCCGGCGACATGGCGCTCGGAAGCCTGCTCGACGCGGGCGCCGACCTGGGTGAGGTCCTCTCGCTGTTGCAGCGGCTTCCCCTGGGTGGTTGGGCCCTCGACGTGGAACCCGTCCTGCGCGGGGGGATCGCAGCATCGCAAGCCGTGGTCACGGTCAACGACAACGTGGTGGTTCGCACCCATGCCCACATCGTGGGTCTGGTCGAAGAGGCTCGCCTGCCCGACCGGGTGGCCCGTCGGGCCCTCACCACCTTCGCCGCCCTTGCCGACGTGGAGGCCCGGTTGCATCGTCGGCCCGTGGACCAGGTCCACTTCCATGAGGTCGGGGGCCACGACACCATCATCGATGTGGTCGGAACCGCGGCCGCGTTTGAGGTGCTCGGAATCGATGACATCCGGGCCAGTCCGGTGGCGACCGGGCTGGGAATGGTCAGGACCGCCCACGGGATGCTCCCCAATCCGGCCCCCGCGGTGGTCGCCCTGCTCGAGGGGGTCCCCACCTGGGGTCGGAACGTCGCCCTGGAGCTCACCACCCCGACCGGTGCCGCGCTGCTGGCCGCGCTGTGCTCCGGGTACGGACCGATGCCGGCGATGAGGGTCACCGGCCAGGGCTTCGGTGCAGGATCCCGCGAGCTCGAGGAGCTCCCCAACTGCACCCAGGTGGTGACCGGGGTTCAAGTGGCCAGGCTGAGCGGCAACGACCTGGTGCCGACGACGTCCGGTGCCGAGGCCGGCGGCCCCGGCGGGATCGACGCCGACGCCGACGCCGGCCAGCCCGTCTCGCACCTCGAGGTCAACGTCGACGACGCCACCGGGGAGCAGCTGGCCCACGCCATCGGCGTCCTCCTCGAGGCCGGTGCCCACGATGCGTGGCTCGCCCCGGTCGTGATGAAGAAGGGACGTCCCGGCACCGTGGTCCACGCGCTGTGCGACCCGACCATGGCCTCCTCACTCCGCGCCGTGCTGCGGGAGTCGACCGGATCGTTGGGCGTTCGTGAGACGGCC
>JBEKOI010000386.1:0-3300 GCA_049521915.1 Acidimicrobiales bacterium
ACGAGGGCGCATTCAGAACACAACAGCCGGGAGCGACTTGGCGTTGGGTTTCCGCTCGACTTCTCCCGGCCGCTTCTCTGATCATGCTCATGGTATGGCAGCTCACTGCGCTCTTGGCCGACAGTAGAACTGCCCTCACACATGTCAGCTGGTTGGTTGTGGCCGGATTCGCGAGGGCGATTCTCTACGCCGCGTTTCTGTCGATTCTCGTCGTCGCGGTCCTCCTCCGAGAGCAACCATTCGATCGCGATGGACGCTTGCTGATTCGAGGAGCGGCGGTGATGGCATCGTTCCTCCTGGTCCTACTCGGGCAACTGGCTCCCGCTGGGCCCCTGCTGCTGCGGGTGCCGCCGCTGATGGCCGGGGCTGCCGCCGTGTTGACCCTCGGAGGGGTGCTTCTCGCCCTAGCGGCCGCATTCGAACTGGGAACGAACTTTTCGTTCGGACCTCAGAGTCGTCAACTGGTATCGACTGGACCATATCGGTTGGTCCGTCATCCGATGTATCTGGCTGAGTTGCTCATGACTACGGGAATCGTGATGGTGGCCATGCATCTCACTGTGGTGATCGGCCTATGTGCGGTCATCGTTCTTCAAGTCGTACGCATCTCTGCGGAGGAAGAGTTGCTCATACGCACGATGCCGACCTACCGAACCTTTGTGAGGGCCACTCGATGCCGCCTGATCCCGTCAGTCTGGTAGGTGCTCGACGCAGAATCGCGCACGCCTGGAGATCTTCGATCCGTGGTTTGTTTGACATCTTTTCTATGGAACCCCTTCGCCAAGACATTGAAAACCAACGTCGGGCTATCTCGGGTATGACTTACGACAGCCAGCCTTCGCTTGTTGGCCCGTGACACCGCAGAATATTGGCTGGCACTTAGTTCGCCGCAAATTGTCGCTTCTACGATTTCCAGCTCGTGACAACTCGCAACCATCCCGATGACTCTTGTCCTCGGAACTCAGAGATCTCCCTGTTTCCTGGGATCACGTACGGCGCCTGATGGCAGCACAGTAAAGCTGCGATTGAGTGAGACCCGACGGAAGTCGCTGCAACGGAAGTGCTTGGTGCGTTGTTGCGGCCTAGTAGGTCTCACGGTTGTCACCACGACGCTCGCCCATCACTTTTCACGCAAACGGTGCCATCGGCCGTCCAAGATCTGACTCCCTGCAGCGTTGTCCACATTGGCGACATGCGAAGACGTTCGTCACAGGCGTGAATCTGAGTCATGACAGATCAACACTCTTTACGTCTCGCCAGCCGCGCCCTCATCTCACAGAATGGCGGGCCCATCCGCCCGCTCCATGTCCGATCTGGACACAACGGAATAGAGGTCGCCGTTGAGTTATGAGACCTATGCAGTTCGTCCAACTGAATTTTACGGACAGATCGAGTTGGCAGGATTTGGATCTCTACCTGGGGAAATGAGACGCCACCCATCACGACCAGGAAATGCGTCCTTCGACATGAACATCTGAATCCGTGGGATTTTTGTGGGATCCCACGGATCTTCGGGTCACTCTCCCAACGGCTACGGACGCTCCCATGGGGCCACGCAAAGATCACCGTCAAGGTGACAGGAGGAGCGTCTTGGCGACCGTCTCCCTGGATTCGATCGCCAGATGTGCGTTCGATGCCTCAGCCAGTAAGAAGGTCTGGCCCACGAGGGGGGCCACTCGCCCTGCGCCGATCTCGGCGAGAATGGCAGCGAGCAGCCGAGACCTGTCGCCCTCGCCGTATTGGAGGCCGGCGATGGTTGTAATCGTGACGCCACGGCTCTCTGCCTCAGCGTTGTCGATCAGCGCGAATGAGCCGCTCGGGGTCCCGTGCGCAGAGAAACGCCCACCGTCGGCGATCAGCCTGAAGGCTTCCCCGCCAATCGTTCCTCCGACCCCGTCGAGCACGACGGTCGGACGACGCCCGCCGCTGGCGTCGAGCACCGCATCGCGCCAACCGGGATCGCCGTAGTCGATTGCCGCCACGGCCCCGGCCTCCGAGACGACTTCACGTTTCGTCGACCCGCGGGCGGCACCCACAACCTTGGCTCCCTGACTAGCAAGTAGTTGGACCAGGAGCAATCCCATGCCCCCGGCCGCCCCGAGAATGACCACCCATTCCCCCTCCTTGGGTGCGGTCTTCTCAAGGATACGGAGCGCAGTGGTTCCGTCGTGGAGAACGGCGGTGGCCTCGAGTAGGTCGACGTCGTCGGTCACTGGGGCAGAGTCTGCGAAGTCGACCGCCGCCAGTTCCGCATAGCCGCCCGTGCCGCCCGCTCCGCCCGTGTGCGCCACGACGGGCCGGCCGAGCCAGCTGGTGTCGACCCCGGCACCGAGGGCGACAACGGTTCCGCCCACACCATTGCCGGGCACATAGGGCGGCCGGATCGGAAAGTAGTCAGCTCCCCGACCCGAACGGATCATGGTGTCGACGAAGAGCACGTCACATGCCGTCGTCGCGACCAGGACCTGTCCGGATCCAGCAACGGGGTCTGGCAGGTCACGCAGCTCGAGGACGTCAGGGCCCCCGAAACGAGCCACCTCAACGGCGCGCAAGTCAGGCGACCGCGTTTCCGGAGCCAGCTGGCGTCACGTCTCGGGCCTCAAAACCAGGGTGTTCGGGGTCGACGTTGAACGAGATGATGCGCCGAGGATGGATCCTGATGATCTCGGGCGCCAGATGCCCCTGTGGGTCGTGGGTGCCGACAGCGGTCTCGGCCATGCCGCGGATCTCGAGGAAGTGGGCGCCCTCCATGGAGTCTTCCGTGACCTCGTCGACGACGAAGGCCACGTTCGGATTCGCCTGCACGTTGTGGTATTTCGCACTGCCGCCCATGTTGAACCCGGCGATGTCGATGGTCCCGAGTGTCGGGTTGTACGTGAATCCGAGCGGCTTGACCTGAGGGAGCCCGTTGGGCCCCAAGGTGGCCAGGTGACCATGGGGCTGACGGGTGAGGAAGCGCACTTCTATGTCATTGAGGGTCATGGGCGAACACTAGAACCTCAGGTAAGGTTGAGGTCAAGACCATGTCTCGAACTTCTTCTTCCTCGGCCGAGCTGACCGTGGGCCAGGTGGCGTCTCGCAGCGGCGTGACCGTCTCGGCCCTGCACTTCTACGAGGCCGAAGGGCTGATACAGAGCACGCGCACAGCGGGGAACCAGCGACGGTTCCCACGAGAGGTGCTGAGGAGAGTGGCGTTCATCCGGGCGTCGCAGGCTGTCGGCATCCCCTTACGGCGCATCAAGGATGCTCTCGACCGCCTGCCGGACGGTCGCACGCCAACCCGTCGGGATTGGGAGCGGC
>JBEKOI010000387.1:0-3290 GCA_049521915.1 Acidimicrobiales bacterium
ATGGCACCCCGACCGGGTCCTCCACAGTCACCCCTGAGGGGTGAGGCGCCGAAGTCCCTGACGTGCGCAGAATGGTGGCACCGAAGGGAGACCGATGTCCGAAAATCCGCTGCCAAGCTGGAACGATGGGAAGGCGAAAGATGCGATCCTGGCGTTCGTCAGCCGTGTCACGTCCGAGGGCGCCGATTTCGTCCCCCCCGCGGAGCGCATCGCCTCTTTCGACAACGACGGCACCCTCTGGGTGGAACAGCCCATGCCTCCCCAGTTCGACTTCGTCTTCGGCCACTGGGCCGAAGAGGTAAAGGCCGACCCATCACTAGCCACCAAGCAGCCCTACAAGGCCCTAATCGAGCACGACCCGACGTTCCTCCAGGGCGTTGCCACCCAAGATCCCGACACCATCGCCGCTCTGCTGGCTGCGTTCGGACGCTCGTGGGTGGGGACGACACCGGAGGAGTTCGAGGCCCAGGTGCGAAAATGGTTGGAGACCGCCAAGCAGCCAAAGATGGGCATCCTCTACGCCGATCTGATCTACAAGCCGATGATCGAGCTGCTCGACCTGCTTCGGGCGAATGAGTTTCGGGTGTTCGTCTGTTCTGGTGGTGGCCGTGACTTCATGCGGGTGTTCGCCGAGGAGTCCTTCGGCGTCTACCGGGAGAACGTCATCGGCACCGCCGCCGAGTACAGCTTCACGGACGGCAGGATCGTGCGGGGAGAGCATGCCCTGGGAACCCTCGACGTTGGTCCCGGCAAGCCCGAGCACATCTTCGCTCAGACCGGACGGCTGCCACTGTTCGCAGGGGGCAATGCTGACGTGGACATCGAGATGCTGAGCGCCGCCAAGTTCTCCGTTATCGTCAACCACGACGACGAGGACCGGGAGTTCGCCTACACCAGTGGGGCCGATGCCTCCTTTGCCAAAGCCGCAGAGCTGGGATGGACAGTCATCAGCATGAAGAACGACTGGAACACCGTCTTCTGAGGAGGAGCGACAGCCAATGAGCGACCTGACCGCCATCGACGTACTGATCGACCCTGATGCCCACGCCATCGAGCGTGCCCACGAGGTCAATGCCCGACTGCTGGAAAGCATGCCGCAGGGGTGGAAGCTGGACGACACCCACCAGCCCCACATCACCACCCTCCAGCGTTACGTCCGCACGGCTGACCTCGACCACGTCTACGACGCTGTCGAAAAGACAGTGGCGGACACCGACATGTCGGCCCTCGCTTACGAGGCCAAGAACATCACCCATGCCGACTGGGGCTTCCCCGGCTACGGCCCGACCGTCCTCCAGGTGGAGGTCAGCCCGAAGGTGCTCGACTTCCAGGCCAAGCTCGTCGAGGCCCTCGCTCCCTTCGTAGAATCGGGAGGCACCGCCGATGCCTTTGTGGCCGATCCGGGTGAGGTCATCAGCCCGACCATCATCGAATGGGTCGAACGGTTCGTCCCGAACCAGATCGGCGACGGGAAGTACTTTCCGCACCTCACCGTCGGGGTGGACACGTTCGATCACCTGAAGATCATCGAGGCGGAGCCATTCGACGCCTTCACTGTCCACCCCGCTAGCGTGGCTGTGTACCACCTTGGCAATAACGGTACCGCCCGGAAGCTGCTCAAAGGGTGGCCGGTGGCCGTCGCCTAGAGGCGATAGCGAACGGCTCCTTCCCTGCCCCCGAAGTGATGCGATGAAGGAGCGGGGCCTCCGCTCCCCGTGAAAGTTCCACTCTCACGATCGAGACTGGGCTTGCACGCAGTTCCACAAGAAGGGAGGCCCCTATGGGTAAAGAATATGTCGGCATCGACCTGCACCGGCGGCGTTCGGTGATCTATCGGATGGACGAGGCAGGAGAAAAGATCGACTGCGTCAGAATCAACAATGCCCCGGTCTGGTTGGCTCAGGAAGTGGGCAAGGCCCCCAAGGGCAGCCACGTGGTGATCGAGGCCACTTACGGCTGGTACTGGGCGGTCGATCTGCTCCAAGAACACGGCTACGTCGTCCACCTGTCCAACCCCCATGGCAACGACTGGGGACACCGGCGAGTGAAGAACGACGAGAGGGATGCGAGGGACCTGGCCGACCTCTTGCGGCTGGGTCGGCTGGCCGAGGCCTGGATCGCCCCGCCACCGGTGAGAGAGCTCAGAGAGCTGGTTCGGTTCCGGCACAAGCTGTGCAACCTTCGCACCGGGGTCAAGGCCCAGGCCCATGCGGTCATGGCCAAGAACGGGATCCTTCCGGTCCGCAAGGACATGTGGGGCGAGAGCGGCACAGCCCAGTTCGACGCCCTCGAGCTTCCCGATGCCTTCGACCACCGCCTGGCCGTGCTGCGTGACCTCGTCCACAACTACGACGAGGAGATCGAGCGCCTCGACCGGACTATCCACTCGATGTGCAAGGACGACCCCGGCTGCAACGCCGTCCAGGCCATCTACGGCGTCGGGAAGGTGTGGCCGCTGTGTTCGTGGCCGAGATCGGAGACGTGCACCGCTTTGACTCGCCACGTTCGCTGTGCTCGTGGGCTGGGCTGACACCCATTCACCGGGAGTCGGACGGCAAGGTCCATCGGGGACGGATCACCAAACAAGGCTCCCGTCTGGTCCGGTGGGCGACCATCGAGGCGGTGGCCTGCTATCACGGCGGTGACGCCTTCACCGAACAGTTCCACGCCATCGCCGAGCGGCGCGGAAAGACACGAGCCAACGTGGCCATCGCCCGCAAAGTTCTCACGCTCGTCTACTACGGCCTCCGAGACGGCGAGATCCGCTGTCTCCAAGGCAGCAAGGCGGCGTGACGCTCGGACACACCGGACGCGAGCTCGGGTAACGGCAAGGCTCCCATCTCTTCGAGGTGGCGACGCCGTCTAAGTGATTGAGCCCGTCCGGTGTTGCCCGGAACGCACCATGTCGAGCAACTCGACGAAGACATGCCTGGGCAGCTGAGCCTTGCCCCTTCCTTCATGCTCTCGTGGATGAGGGTCCTTGGTGCGACACCAGCGGCACCCCACGTGCCGACAACGACAACCTGATCGATTCTGCGCCACTCGACCGCGGCGTCAAGGTCGTTCGTCCTCGCTTCGCTGCGGGCGCTCCACCTGGACCCCTCCGGTCTCGCCGGCGCGCCTGGCAATCAGTCGTCGCGTCGGGAGTCATGCCTACACAATCGAAGCGTTCGCTCCTGTGCCTCTTGACACGGCCCCGCTCCTTCAGACATGCCGTTGATGGGCAGTTCGCGGAGCGCGAGCATTGGTCGCTCCTGAAGAGACAATAACCGCCCCGGTCCCGACGCTCC
>JBEKOI010000388.1:0-4742 GCA_049521915.1 Acidimicrobiales bacterium
CGTCGGGGTTTGAAGTGGCCCGGCAACACATCTACGAGAGCAAATTCCTCGGTCCAAATTCTCGTAGATGCGTTATCGCCTGGTTTAGCCGGTCAGCGGAGGGGCAACGCCATGCACGTCAACGACGGCGCGCCGAGCGAGCAACGGGCGGCCTTGGTTGGGCTCGAGCCATGCCCGGATGAGGACGTTGACGGGCAGGCCAGCGATGCGATCGCCTGGGGGTGAATCTTGCAGTTGCGATGGGAACGACTACGAGTTATAGTTGACGTCGAGGTCAATATATCCGTAGGATACTTCACTAAATCCGTTGCCTAATTTCGCAGGGGGGAAGTCCACGGGCCGGTCAAGCAGACGGGGAGGAAAAAGATGAGCGATCGACCGTTTGTCATCGTGTCCAGCGACGGCCATGCGGGCGCATCGATGGCGGACTATTCGCCCTATGTTGATCCGCAGTACCGCGAGGAGTTTGACGCCTTTTTGGGGGAATGGGATCAACATGGCGCGCGGAACTTCGACCGACCAGCACTGGAGATTCGACTGGACAGTCAGTGGGTAGATGACTGGGAGAAGAAGATGATCTTCACAGGACGGGTCGACGGCTTCTCGGACGCCGAGCGACGGCTGAAGGAGGTGGAGCACGAAGGCGTGGTGGCCGAAGTGCTCTTCCCGGACTTCGGAATTCCCTTCGAGCTACACTCCCCAGGTCACGCGGCGGTTCTCGGACTTCCACCGCGGGACGAGGAACACAAGCGAGCGGGCATGCGAGCCTTCAATCGATGGCTCATCGACTACATGAGCATCGCCCCTGAACGCTTCGCAGGTATGGCAGCGGTCAGTTGGCAGTGGGACATCGACGACGCGATCGCCGAGATCCGTTGGGCGCATTCCTCTGGCATGAAAGGAATCATGCTACCGATGTTTGATCCTGAAATGCCGCTGTATCACCCGAATTTTGAGCCGATATGGAACACGCTCGATGAACTCGGAATGGTTGTCAACAGTCATGCCGGCATGTCGTCGACTTCGAATCGCTCGCTCCCCAACACTCCAGGCCTTCCCCATCCGGCCCTTGGGTTTCGATTGCGGATCCCGGAGTACGCTTTCTACGTTCACAATATTCTGAACCATCTTATCTGGGGTGGGGTGCTAGAACGGCACCCGAATCTCAAGTTCGTATTCACTGAACAGGGCACGGGCTGGGTCGCTCCCGAACTCGAAGCCATGGACTACGCAGTGGAGGGAAGCTTCTTTCGGACTGACTACCGGGATGTGATTCGGCTAAAGCCCAGTGAATATTTCCAGCGCCAGTGCTATGTAGGATCCTCTCTCTTCTCCCAGGCTGAGGTGGAGTTGCGGCACAAAATCGGTCTCGACAAGATGATGCTTGGCATGGACTTCCCACATCACGAAGGAACGTTGCTCGAGACAACTCAGGAATACCTCCGGGCAACCCTCGGCGCCTCGCACGTACCCGTCAACGAGGCCCGGACGATGCTAGGACTGACCGCCGTCGACGTCTTCGGGTTCGATCTCGATCGATTAGCACCAGTCGCCGAAAGGGTGGGGCTCCGGCCTGAGCGTGTCCTTTCTCCACCCGAGCAAGACCTGTTGCTCGAGGCGAGCGATGACACGATCGAGGATGCTCTCGAGCACGCGGACCCAATGGTCCTGCGCGGGCTTTTGTATCAGCTGACCGGCGACGCAGAGATCACCTCAATAGAGCTGGTTCCAGCTGGGGTGGGCTTCTACGAGTTTCCGTTGCCGGCGCGCGAGGAAGATATCACCCTGCTTCGAGAGAAGGCGGCCCATTTCCTCAAAATGTACCGGGATTCGGGCGCGGGTGAGTTGTCCATCGGGCCGAAGGAGCGGCTGCGGATGAGCTTGGAGTTCGCCTCCGGGGAGGAGATCACCGAGGACGAGACGCAGCTGTACGTAGAAGAGCTCGGGTTAGATCTGTGGGCGCGGTCTCTCGTATGGAAGCAGGAGCCGCCGACGGACCGACTGGCGCAGTTCTCGGTGGTCGTCATCGGCACGGGGATGGGCGGCTTGAACGCGGCATTGCAGTTGAAGCGGGCCGGGATCCCCTTCACCGTGTTCGAAAAGAACTCGGGAGTCGGGGGCACGTGGCACGAGAACCGCTATCCGGGCATCCGGGTCGACTCTCCGAGCCGGTCCTATACACACATCTTCGGCACCGGTTTCGGCTACGGCTACTCGTTCTGCCCGGGAGCCGAGAACAAGCGATACTTCGAGTGGGTCGCTAACAACTTTGGCTTGCGCGACCACATCGTCTTCAAGACCGAGGTGCACACGCTGCGCTGGGATGAGGAGTCCGGGCTGTGGGATATCTGCATCGACGGGCCAAATGGAAGCCAGGTGGTGCGCGCGAACGCCGTGATCACGGGGGTCGGCTTCTTGAACCGGGCGCGTCTACCCGAGATCGAAGGAATGGCGGAGTTCCAAGGGCCGTCGTGGCACACCTCCCGCTGGCCTCAGGACTCCGACATCACGGGAAACCGCTTCGCAGTGATCGGGACCGGCTCGACCGGCTACCAGCTGATCCCCGATCTGGCGCTCGAGGCGAAGCACGTGACTGTGTTCCAGCGTACTCCGCAGTGGCTGGTACCGGCCGACGGCTACCGCTCGCCGCTGCCCCCTCAGGTCACCTGGCTCGATCGTAATTTTCCCTTTTACTCGAACTTCGCTCGGTTCCGCGCCTGGCTTTCGATATGGTCATTCGCGAGGGTGTCCGAGATCGATCCCGACTTCGACGATCCGGACGCCGTGAACCAGAGAAACAAAAATGCGCGCGATACGGCCATTACGTTCCTCGAACGCAAACTCCGTGATCCCGAGCTAATTGCGAAGATGACGCCACGGCACCCGATGATGTCCGCGCGCCCAGTCTTGGTCGATCCCGAATATAGTGTGCTTGACGCCATCCAGCGCGACAATGTCACCTTGGTCACCGACGGGATCCGTCGAATCACTACGACAGGTATTGAAGCAAACGACGGAACGCACCACGAGGTAGACGTGATCGTGTACGCAACCGGCTTTCACGCCACCGAGTACCTTTTCCCGATGACGGTAATCGGCCGGGATGGCATCACGATCAATGAGCTGTGGAAGGACGGTGGTGCACGGGCATACGCCGGCTGCATGATCCCAGGTTTCCCGAATCTATGGATGATCGCCGGACCGAACACCAACTCCGGTCTTCCGAACGCCGCCAACGGCGAGCTTGTCACTCTGTACGCACTTACCTGCATGGAACGCCTTATCCTCGACGGTAAGCGGACGGTTGAGGTGAGAGAAGACGCCTATTGGCGTTACAACAACCTCGTGGACGAGCGCAACCTCCGCAAAGCCTGGAGCGACCCTCGCGCGCACAATTACTACTGGACCGATATCGGCCGTTCGGCAGTCATGAACCCGTTCTCGCCGACAGAGTCGTGGCGCAACCTCCGGCAGCCAAACTACGACGATCTCGAAGTCGGCTGAACGGCATCCTAGATCTTCCAGGCCGCCATCGATGCCAGATGAGCGTGGCGTGGTTCTCCGTCGAAGACCTGGGTGCCGTGGTGCGGCGTCACCGGGTGGACGACACCGTCTCGAAGGCCTTCGCCAACATGGCCTTGGTGGTGGTCGACGACATCGGACTCCCGCCGATTTCGAGCGACGTCGCCGAGGGCTCTATCGCTTCGTCGACGCCAGCTACGAACGCCGCTCAGTGGCACTGTCCTCGAATCTCCACCCCTCCGGATTCGATCAGCTCATGGACAAGACCTTCGCCTCCGTTCTTTTGGGGTGAGTTAGAGCCTCTTCCACACCCACCGACGGGGCGAGAACTCTGTGGCGGAAAACATCTCTTGGGGTGTCTGTCACACCCCGCACGTATGGTCGCCCAATGGAGTTCTGGGCTCAGCGGACCGTCTCTCCAATCGATAGCCGGGTGGGTTGGACGATCGTTGACGACGCCTACGTAGAACATGGCCGGGCGGCGGAATGGCTTCGGGTGCTGCTCGATGCTCAAGGGCGTTCGATCGGGACGGTTCGAACCTACGCGGGTCGCCTGGCGTTGTATCTCACGTGGGCAGCGGTCGCTGATGTTGATCCAGTGGCTCCCGAGGTCGACCAGGTGGCTACTTTCGCTCGATGGCTGGAGCACACGCCGTCGCGTAAGCACCGATCCGGTGGTGACCGTCGACAAGCAGGGGACTCCAAGGTCGTCATGCTCGGTGCCGCGCGTTCGCCAGCCACGGTGGAGGGAATTCTGGCGGCCGTCATGGAGTTCATCCGCTTCGCGGCGTCACGGGGCTGGTGTGAACCGATCGTCGCCCAACGGCTGTGCTTTCGTGCCGAGGTGCGTTTCGCTCCTCGGAGTTGGGATCGTGGCGAGCGCACCGACCGGCCGGTCGTGACGCGAAGAGTGGTGCGCCGCCGACGCAGCGAGCAACCTCCGGCGACGCTTCCGGGCGAGGAAGTTGGCCTTCTTGTCGATGCGTGTTCGAATTGGCGGGACCGCTTCATCGTCGAAGCCCTGTACGCGACCGGGCTCCGCATGGCAGAGCTGTGCGGGTTGCATCTGGCTGACCTACACCTGGTGCCCTCGGCCACCCATCTCGGTTGCCGCGTCACTGGCGCGCATCTGCACGTGGTCCGCCGTGAGGACAACGAGAACGGTGCCCTGGCCAAGTCCATATGGCCCCGGACGGTCCCGGTCACCAAGGGGCTCGTGC
>JBEKOI010000389.1:0-3260 GCA_049521915.1 Acidimicrobiales bacterium
CGTGGAGACGGGCTGCGGGCGGCGATCGTGCGGACCGAGTTCCACGGACACGACACCGTCATCACCGTCGATCCGGTGTCACCGACCGACTTGGGTCCGATCACCGTGCGCGCCGAGGGGGACCTGGTACTGGCCAACGGCACCGTGGTCGAGATCACCGCGGCCGGCTCGGCGGTCATCTGGGCTGCGCCAACGGGCTGAACTCGAAATCTCCGGTCACCATCAGGCCGGCGGTAGCCGCGGTCGGGTTTCTGACCTGCTGACTTAAGGGTTGATTGACAATATAACTTAGGTTGACCTAAGAAATAGGGGTGGACGAAGGTTCCTCCAGACCGCGGTGGCGGCGGTCACCGCGGTACCGGGGCGTCCAGTCGCTGATCGGATCCAGCGAGCGAGTCCGCCACGGTCGGGGCCAGCCCGACCGTGGCCTGGATCAAGGCCCCGGGCCCCGGTGCCGGAGCAGGGTCATCAGGTTCTTCCGGCCCGATCGCAACACAGACGCCGGTGGCGCGCCCCCACCGAGGACAAGGCGTTGGGGCACGGTCGCCCTGGCCCTCGCTCTTGCCGGCGGTCTACTGGCGGCCTGTGGCGGCTCATCCTCCGCGTCGGGTCAGTCGATCACGCTCTACAGCGGGCAGCATGTGCAGACGACCGACGATCTTGTCAGCGGCTTCGAGAAGGCGACCGGGATCACCGTGAACGTCCGAAGCGACGACGAGGACACCCTGTCGGACGAGATAGTCACTGAGGGAAACCGGTCTCCAGCGGACGTGATCTACACCGAGAACACGCCCGCGGTGCAGTATTTGGCCGACAAGGGGTTGCTCGCCAAGGTGGATCCATCGACCCTGGCGAATACACCGAGCCAGTACAACTCGCCAGAGGGGGACTGGGTGGGCGTGTCGGCCCGGGTGAGCGTCCTCATCTACAACCCCAGTCTCATCACCAAGAGCCGACTCCCCACGTCAGTGCTCCAGCTGGCCGAGCCGCGTTACAACGGGCTGCTGGCCTTCGCGGCGGGAGAGACCGACTTCCAGCCCATCGTGACCTCGGTCGACCATGCCTACGGACAAGCGACGACTCTCAAGTGGCTCGAGGGCATCAAGGCCAATGCGGGGAGCCACGTCTATCCGGACAGCGAGTCCATCGCCAACGAGGTCAATCGCGGAGCGGTGGCCTTCGGCCTGGTCAATCAGTACTACTGGTACCGCATGCGGGCAGAGATCGGTGCGTCCAACATCCACTCTGAGATCGCGTACTTCTCCCCCCACGATCCGGGATACGTGCTGAACATCTCCCCTGCAGCCGTGCTGAAGTCGAGCACTCGACAGGCGGCCGCCCAGAAGTTTGTGGCCTTCCTCACCTCCAGGCCGGGTCAGGAGATCATCGCCCACTCGATCAGTTTCGAGTACCCGATCGCCTCGGGAGTGACCACGGCGCAGCCGGAAACCCCCTTCGGTCAGTTGCAGCCCAATGCCATAACGCTTCCCGAACTGGGAGACGGCTCTACGGCCATCGCCTTGCTGAAGCAGTCGGGAATGTTGTGACCGGGGCCCGCACCGCTGGCGGCCTGGGCCCGAGGTGCATCGGGTGGTGACGGCATACCCGTCCGTGGCGGGAAACGAGCCCACCACCTTCGTGGGCCCACCCGTCCGGGCCCGCTCGGCCCGGCGGCCGCGGGTACTGATCGCCACCAGTGCCGTGGTCGCCGCCCTGCTGCTGGCCCCACTCGTGTTCCTCTTGATCGAGGCCAGTGGAGCGGGCGTCTCCACGATTCTTCACCTCATCGATCGTTCGCTCACCGCGACCCTGCTCTGGAACACGGTCCGGCTCACCGTGGTGGTCACCGTCCTGTGCGCAATCATCGGAACCCTGGCGGCGTGGTGCGTCGAGCGGACGGACCTGCCCGGACGGCGGATGTGGGCGGTCCTGGTGGTGGTCCCCTTCGCCATCCCCGACTTCGTGGTGAGTTTCGGATGGGCGTCGTTGACCACGTGGGTCCAGGGATTTCGGGGCGCAGTGCTGGTCATGACCCTCGCCGTCTACCCACTGGTCTACCTGCCGGTCGCAGCCAGTCTGCGGGCCGCCGATCCCTCGCAGGAGGATGTGGCCCGCAGCTTGGGGATGGGCCGCGTCCGCACGTTCTTCCGGATCACCGTCGGCCAGGCGCGCGGTGCCATCGTCGGTGGTTGCCTGCTGGTGGCCCTGGTCATGTTGGCCGAGTATGGCGCATTCGAGATCCTCGGCTACCAGACGTTCACCACGGAGATATTCACGGAGTCCCAAGTCTCGTTCAACCTGCCGGCCGCCTCGGCGCTCGTGCTGGTGCTAGTGGTGTTGGGCCTGGTCGTGCTCGGAGCCGAGGCCGTGACCGGTGGTAAGGGTCGGGTCACGCGCATTGGCCCTCAGGTGCAGCGCGTCGCCCAACGGCACCGCCTGGGCAAGGCCACCGTCCCCGTCCTGATCGGGTACGCCGTGCTGGTCGGGCTGGCACTCGGGGTCCCCGTCGGCTCGTGCATCTACTGGACATTCGAGGGCGGCCCCCATGCACTCGGCGGGGTCAGCATCGCCAGTGCCACCTGGCACACCGCCCTCTACAGCGGATCGGCGGCCGCCCTCGCCACGCTGATGGCTCTGCCCGTGGCCCTGCTGGCCGTCCGCAACCCGGGCAGGAGTGTCCACATGCTCGAGCGGAGCACGTATCTGGTGCTGGCCATGCCCGGCATCGTGATCGCCTTTGCCCTGAGCTACTTCACGGAGCGGTATGCCAACGGATTTCTCTACCAGAGCGCCCCGCTGTTGATCTTCGCGTATGCCATCTTGTTCTTCCCTCTGGCCCTGGTCGGTGTGAAAGCGTCCGTTGCCCACGCACCGGTCAGCCTCGAAGAGGTGGCACGATCACTCGGTCAGAATCGGCTCGCCGTGCTGCGTCGGGTCACCCTTCCGCTCATCGGGCCCGGGCTGGCAGCTGCATTCTGTCTGGTGCTTTTGGCTGCCGTCACTGAGCTCACGGCCACCCTTATCCTGGTGCCTACGGGAGTCCAGACCCTCTCCACCCAGTTCTGGGCCTACCAGCAGAACCTCTCCTACGGTCAGGCGGCGCCGTTCGCCTTGATGATCATCGCCATCGCCGCCGTGCCCAGCTATGTGCTCGGTCGCTACTTCGATCGCCTTCCGGCCAAGGCGGCGAAGACATGAGACCACATGAGTGACCGGGTTGAACTCGGCATCGATCGCCGAGCGGTGCGGCGCTCAGAAAT
>JBEKOI010000390.1:0-5053 GCA_049521915.1 Acidimicrobiales bacterium
GTCTGGCGCTGGCCGTGGCCGTTGTCGAGGTGACCGATGTCGAGCACGGGTTTTGGGTCGTGCTGGGAACCCTGTCGGTGCTCCGGTCCAATGCCCTGGGCACGGGAGCGACGGCACTGCGGGCCATCGCGGGGACGGCGGTGGGTTTCGTGCTCGGCTCGGCCCTCATGATCGGTATGGGTAGCCACGACGCGCTCCTGTGGGCGGTCCTCCCGGTGGCGGTGCTGGTGTCGGGCGTGGCCCCGTCGATGATCTCATTTGCCGCCGGCCAGGCCGGATTCACGTTGGTGGTGATCATCCTGTTCAACATCATCGCTCCCGTCGGTTGGAAGGTGGGCCTGACCCGGATCGAGGACGTCGCCATCGGATGTGCAGTGAGCATCGCGGTGGGGCTGCTGTTCTGGCCCCGGGGCGCCACCGCGGCACTCGGGCGCGCCCTGTCCGATTCGTTCGTCATGAACTCCGGATACCTGGCCGACGCGGTGGACCGGTTGACGGCGACCACCGGAGAGGTCGATACCGCACCCGGCCAGCGAGCATCACACCGAGCCTACCTGCGGCTCGATGACGCATTCCGTCAGTTTCTGGCCGAGCGGGGCGCAAAGGTGGTTCCGGTCGAGACGGTGGCCAACCTCTTCACCGGATCGAACCGGATTCGACTGGCGGCCTTCACGCTCTCCACGCTGCCGGCTTTGCCCTCCGTCGCCGAGCGGCCGGAGCCGGAGCCGGAGCCGGTGGCTATCGCTGGCGCGGTCCTACGGGACTCGTTTGCGTCCAGTCACCGGTGGTACGAGGAGTTCGCCGAGATGCTGGCCAATCGACGCAGGTCGCTGGACCCGCCTCCGGCCCACGATGAAATCCTGCATGACGTACTCCAGAAGGCCTTCGACGAGGCGCGGTCGGTGCACAACAGGGACCGGCTCCGCAAGATGTTGCAGATGCTCTGGGCCGACGAATTGCTCGAAGCCCAGCGACAGGTGCAGACCGACCTGGCTGATGCGGCCGGTAGATTCGTCCGCCGGAGCAGACACAGGATGATGGTCTGAGGAAAAGGAGTCCCGCCGGCTGTTCTCGGGTGACCCGGGCACAGCTCCCACGGACGGGTGGACTAACTCATCTCCTTGCAGAGAGCGAAGATGGCCACGAAGGCGCTCCTGAATGCAGCGACCCGGTCCAGAATGAGCGCCCTTGCCGCCGCGTGGCCGTCTCGACGCAAATTCGGGTTTTCGGCCACCTTCAGGTCCCGGAACATTGTCCGGAAGGCCTCCGCTACGCGCCGGTGGCTCTGGCCGACATCGCGGCCAAGGGCAGCAAAGCTCTCACACGCCAGTTGGTCGTTCGGTCCTGACGCCAGCGTCGTCGCCGTCGGGAGCACGCCCTTGGTGGTTGTCGTCGTCGTCGTTCGCTTCGGGAAGTGGAAGTGAAACGCCGGCGTGTTGTCCGCCGATCCCGAACAGGCGCTACTGAACAGAGCGACAACGACGAGGGCCCCTATCCACAAATACCGCATCCACAAAATATACCTTTCAGCAGGTACTTTGGAAACCCGGATCGATATTCATCACTTAGTGCGGCCTCATCTGTGCGCAGAGGGGTCACTTGGGAGGTACCGGGCGGGAATTGGGTGTGCTGTTCGACCTCACGATGCCCAGCTCACCTGTTCACTTCGTGGCGTCCGGCCCCGATGGACACAAACCGGTTTCAGGACCTCGAGTCGAGCATCGACAGCGACTTCCTGGGCGCCACCGTTCGAAACGCCTCCTTGCACAACATCTCCACCGCATCCCAGTCCGGCTGACCATCGAGACGTACCCCGATCCACCCGCGAGATCCGACGTAGGGGGGCCGGAAGACGCGGTCCGGCGCTGCGGCAATGAGCGCCGCCTGGGCTCCGGGCGGCGCCGCACACCACAGATGGGGAAAGGTGTCTCCGTGATGGCCATGCAGCCAAAGCATCACGAACTGCTTTCCGGCGAAAAATGCGGGTGCGCCGTGGCTGGCCCTTTCCGTGGCGCCGGGTAATGTCAGGCAGATCGACCGGACCCGTGCCTCGATACTGTTGACGACCACGGCTCTGAGCTTAGTCGTCGAATCAGCCCGTGGCGTCAGGTCCCGGATGCTTCTGGGGGTTCTTGCCACTGTTCCCTGACACGGATCATCGTGTCGTCAGGCTTCCAGTTCGTCGAGGCCACGAGAGCAGTCATCGCCGACTCGGCCGCCCCGTCGGGTGGGTGCGCCGAACATGGTGGTAGAGGTTGCGCCATTGCTGCGTCGTCGGCAACGAGGTCCGAGGAATCCTGCTGAGCATCGTTCTGCGAGACGTCAAGTAACACCGTGAGATGTCGAAGTCCGGATCCGTGACGATGTCCGTGCCTCTCGTCACGTAGACGGTACCGTCAGTGACGTCGACCCGCTTCACCAAGCCGGGGCGGCTGGCCGCCACCATGACCAACTCGAGGATCAATCTGGACAGAGGCCACCGTTCCTTTGCGTACTGGCTCTTCCGGCCCTGAAAGCGGTCACCGGGCCAGTGCGCCCAACCCCAGTCTTCGATCACGTACAGGCCGCCCGGGCGGAGCCGCGGCAGCAAGACGTTCATCGAGCGTTTCGTATGACCATATCGGTGGGAGCAGTCGTCAACGACGAGATCGAGAGGCTCATCGCCGAACTCATCTCGAACGATGTTCCTCAGTCGATCTTGATCGTTTTGAAGGGTGCCGTAGTAGAGATGGATGACCTCGTCGAGAGAATGGAGGTGTATGAATTCGTCGAGAGCCCGCACCCGATAGTGGCTCAGCTCGATACCCACCAATCGGTTGGGTTGGAACAATTCGTGGTACAGCACCACGCTGCCACCTTTGTAGATGCCGAGATCGAAGATGTTCTCGACTCTGTCCGGTGCCTGGTCGACGAGGGACTCGATCATCGACCTCTGCTTCAGCAGCATGAATCGGTCGATCTCTGAGGCCAGCGCCCCGAACACGCCTGGGTCGGTGCTCAGGAAGAAGGACCCCTTCCCTACCTGCAGGTGTTCACCGTCGACCCATGTACGTTCCCGGACGAACTCGCTCCTCACGGGGGGAATCCTACCCCGGACCAGCCGTTTCTGATCATGTCACCGGAGACGGAGACGGAGACGGAGACGGGGACGGGGACGACGGATGGCGGGGACGACGGATGGCGGGGACGACGGATGGCGGGGCCCGTCAGCGCGCACGGTGCCCCGAGCGACATGGGCTCCGAAGGGGGCTCCGAAGGATCGGCTCGATTGGCGCGCGGTGAACCGGTGCCAGGGAGACTCAATCGACGTCGTCGCCCCCGTCTTCGCCGGCGGGACGTTTGTTGAGCCAGTCGCTGAACTGCTTCCCGAGGTCTTGAACATTTCCGGCTGTCCGGTCGAGGAATCTCGAGAACCGATCTCGATAGTGAGCCACGGCTGCGTCGAACTCAACCGACGAGGGTGGCTCCTGCCCTCTCCGTGGATAGCCCCCGTCGACGATCCGGTCGTAATCACCGGACTGGACCCATTCGATCATCTCTCTGACCCGCCTGACGGCGATCGGGTGCGTCAGGCTCATCTCGACCCAGAACCGGGAGTGACGCGAGAAGAGATCGTCCTCGCCGCCGTAGTCAGCGGCCTGTTTGAGGAACGCATCAAAGCTCATTCCGGGGAGGGCCCCACCGGCAATCCGCATCAGGACCCGACAGGGTTCGAGCGGATCTGCCATGACGAGCGCAGCGGCACGATCGGCAGAGAGCTCTGCTGCGCGGGCCCATTCCAATAGCGCCAGGTACATCCCCCTGACGGGGAGTCCCAACAGAAGGGACCTCGGAAGTGCACCCTCTATGAATTGTCGCATCAAGATGAGGGCAGTTGTGTAGTAATAGTGCTCGGAGAGCACGTGGCCGAGCTCGTGGCCGAGCACCGTCTGGGTCTCGTTGGCCTCGTACGAGCCGACGAGGGACGATTTGACGATGACAATGGGCGTCTTGGCTCCGATGGTCATCGCGTTGACCACGGGATCGTTGGTCACATACAGCTCGGGGACAGCCGGAAGATCCAAGATCGTGCCACAGCGGACATAATCGGCCCACAGATCGGGCATCTGCTCATTCCCGATGCGGACGGAATTCCCCATCACGATCTGTCGGAGGCGACGCTCGTGTCCCAGGTCGGTCAGCCGCTTGATAACTTTATCGAGCAATGGCACAGAGTGGAGCGCAGAGGTGGCCGCACGATCAGCCGGATGCTCGTACGCTTTTGCGCTGATCCCCGCGTACCGATGTGCCAACTCGATGGCCATCGCCGGCCCCCTTCGTCTTGTTTCCTTCGAGTGTACGCCCGCTCACCCCGAGGATCTGTCGGAGCCGTTCGGCCCCAGCCCACCTATCCGCCGGATCGCTCCCGGGGAGCATTGGCTAGAGTGCACCGGACCCTCGAGGTAGTGCCCAGATCAAGACCGTCCTTGGACTGATCTCGTGGGCTGCACAAGAATGAGACCGAATGGCATGAGTGTTCCCGACTTCTCGATCCTGATCCGTACGACCGGCGGCCGCTGGCAGCTGGCCACTGCCCTCGGCAGCGTGGCGGCACAGACACTGGAGCCGGAGAGGTTTGAAGTCGTACTCATCAACGACGGGGGTCCGAGCATCGCCGAGCTCGCAGACAGTGCCAGCCGGAGCTTCGAAATGCGCCTTGTCGAGCTGTCGGCACACGTGGGCAAGTCCGGGGCCATCAATTCCGGGTTCGAGCGCTCTCGTGGTCGCTATATCTGCATTCTGGATGATGACGATGTGTACTACCCGTCCCACCTCGAGGTGTTGTTCGCGGCCGCTCAACGCCATCCTGACGCTCGGATCCTCTTCACCGACACTGACGTGGCGCTGGCCGACGAACAGAGTGGAATGCGGATCATCGGCAATCAGGTGTGGGAGTTCGACCGGAGTGAGCTCATGATGATGCGGAAGGCGCCCATCGCCTGTTCGATGTGCATCCGGCGTGATGCCTGGTCCGCAGTCGGGGGATTCGACGAGCGGTTCACGCGGGTACTCG
>JBEKOI010000391.1:0-3220 GCA_049521915.1 Acidimicrobiales bacterium
TTGCACCAGACCGAAAGGCAAGAATTGGGCCGAAGCCGTAAGGGAGAATGGTCTGGGCCAGGCTTTGGATCGGGAGGAATCCATTGGCGAAGGCTCCCGAATGGGACCCGACGTTGGCATGGGGGAGGTAGTCGACAAATGCCACCAAAGCCGGAGCGCTAAGTAACAGACCAACGAGTGCCCCGAGAGCCAGCTTCGCCAGCATGGCCCGGCGCACATCGCGAATGGAGAAGAGCCGAACTACCGCCCACAGTGCCACAAGGATGCCGTCAATGTAGGCAACCTCGGGAAAACCGGATACAACGGAGAGGCCAAGTGCTACAGCCAGGAGGCGCCATCCATGGCTGCGAGATGCCAAGGCAGCCTGCCGTGTCCGCTCGACGCCGAGAAGCGCGAGGGGCAGGAAGGCCACTGGATTGGCAGTCGCGTGCTCGAACCAGGCCAATGTGCCGCAGAGCCCAAACGCCACTCCTCCAGCCGTGGACGCGGCACGACCGAGATCCAAATGCCGGAGGAGGAAGTAACTGGAGCAACCGGCCACGAGTTCGAGCAGGACATGAAAGACGACGAAGCCGAGACCGTTCTGGAGGAGCAAGACAGGTGGAAAGAAAACTGCCGCTTGCATCTCTCCGGCAAGAGGGGCACCCAGACCTTCGTACGGGTTCCACCAGGGAATGTGTCCATGGAGCCAGTCAGTGGCGGCTAGATGCCCCATGGACGCTGTGATGTAGCCAGCGTTGGGATCAATGATGGAATCGCCGGGAAGAACTTGACGGATCGGTCCGGTTTGAATTCCTGCGAAGAGTTGAACTGGATTTCTACTGACGAGATCCACCAGCGTCGGCAGGTTCACTACCAGGATTACCAGACCAACGATCGCCAGGGGGATGCAGTGTGGGTTGGTTCGCAGCCGCCTAACAGTGTCTCGAACCCGGACCACGGTGTCCCGATGGTAAGGCACCAGAATCTCTTCCATCACATCTGGCGGTTCTCTGGAATCGAAGCGCCGTGCTCGGCGGCAACCGACGAGTCCAGTGGCTCCGCCTCCGCACGCTGGAAGATAGGGATGCCCTAGCGGGACGTGTCAGCGGGCAGGAGGTGTACCACGTCGTCGACAGCAAGCGTCCGGCCGTTGGCTATCGTTCCATCTGGCTGGGAGAGCAACCAGACGACGGCAGCACCAACGACGGAGGGCTCCTTTCCTTGTTCGGCGATGTGACGGTATGAAGGGGTGGCCCTGACCCGTTCCGTCGCAACCATGCCAGGCTGGAGGTTGAAGCAACGAATGCCGTCGGCCGCGAGCTCACATGCGACGATCCCCGCAGCCCGATGAAGTCCACCTTTCGCGCAGCCGTAGCCCAAAGCCCAGCCACCGTCCCCTACCGGCGAAATCGGGTTGGTCGTGGCCACTCCAGATGTCACGTTGATAATGGTGCCGCCACCTTGAGCACGCATGACCTGCGCCGCCCGTTGGGACAGAAGGAGAGGTGCGGTGAGATCGGCAAACAGCCGCCGTTCGAGTTCTCCCGGGTCTACGTCGATGAATCGCAGATCGTTCTCGGGCCCGACGTAAATAGCGTTGTTGACCAGGACATCAAGCCGTCCCCATCGTTTAACGACTGCGTCCACCGTTGGGGCGAGCGCCTCTCGCTCAAGAAGATCAAGGCGCAAAATCTGGGAGCGTCCCCCACGCTCGGAAATCGTCGCAGCAGTACTTTCAAGGCTCCCGCCGACGTTACCGAGCGCCTCATCGTCGGTGACCGTCCTTGCCGTGATGGCCACGCCGAAACCGACTTCCGCCAACGCGATGGCGATTGCCCGTCCAATTCCCCGGCTGGCTCCGGTTATCAGAGCGACGGGTGGTTCTGCGGTCGAGCTCACTCAGGGAGTTCTGGAGCCCAGGCCACACCGTTGATGTGGCTACCTCCGTCGACAAAAAGGGTGTTGCCCGTCAGGTACCGTGCGTCGTCACTGGCTAGGAATACGGCCACAGGGGCGATGTCCATTTCCGGATCGCCGAGGCGCCCCATGGGGTTTGTCTCGTCGGCCAATCGAGCGATCTCAGGATGTGCTTCGGCCAGAGATCGAAAGGCCGCACTCTTCGCCCCCGGACAGATGATGTTCGCCACGATCCCGTATTGAGCCCATTCCCGTGCAGCGGTCCGTGTCAACGCACGAAGTGCTTCCTTTGCGCAGTTGTATTCGGTGGTGCCGATATGGGCGTTCACGCCATTCAGAGAGCAGAGACTGATGATGTTGCCACGCCCGTGCGAACGCATATGGGGAAAGGCGGCCTGCATGGCCCAAAACGGTCCGAAGTAGGCCACGCTCATCCCATGAGCCAGTTGCTCGTCGGTCTTGTTCTCGAGCCTGCTCAACTGGCCGCCACCCCATGCATTGTTCACAAGTACGTCCACGGCGCCGAACCGGTCAACGGTGGCGTCGATCATGGCAATTACCTGGTTCTTCTCCCGAACGTCTGTCGTGAGATGGTGAGCGACCGCAGCAAACTCCTCACGCAGGGAATGTGCCACTCTTTCAGCAGCTTCGCCATTGATGTCCGTGACCATCACCTGTGCGCCTTCGGCCGCGAACCTTCGGGCTATCCCTTCTCCGATTCCGTCGCCGGCCCCGGTAATCACCGCGGCCCGGCCTTGGAGCCGACCGGTCATGTTGAATCCCCTCTCGGGTTCGTTTCTTCCCCTGACCCATCTGTCGCCGACCCATCCGTGGAGTCAGCCCAAAACCGCCGCCACGAGTCCCACTCACCGGGAACAGTCCCCCACCCGTCGTGACGCTGCGGCCAGTTGGCCG
This sequence comes from Acidimicrobiales bacterium, assembly GCA_049521915.1. Classification (GTDB taxonomy): domain Bacteria; phylum Actinomycetota; class Acidimicrobiia; order Acidimicrobiales; family RAAP-2; genus Bog-756. The sequence goes on from JBEKOI010000391.1 coordinate 2,815, forward strand.
GGGGCAGACCAAGGGGATTGGTACCTACTTCCGCTCCGTAGAAAAGGCGATGATTGCGTCGAGTGAAATACCAGGCACCAGCCACTTTCCGATAGCGGTCCTCGTACACGATGGCCTGATGTATCCATCGCGTACCGTCCTGAATTTCGCCCTTGCAATAGACGATCCCCTTGGCATCGTCCTGGCCTACGAGGTCGATGACGTGAGTGCCGACATTGAGTATCGAAACCCCGATTCCATGCAAGGACAACTCGAACGACTCGCGCAACGCCGCACGTCGAGTTCCCAATGATCCGACATGGACATCCTCGACGAAAAGGCTCACAAGCGTCTCGATATCGCGCGCATCTACGGCCACCGCGTAACGTGCGACCAGTTGACGGATGGCCTCGTAAGCCGACAAGCG
>JBEKOI010000392.1:0-3212 GCA_049521915.1 Acidimicrobiales bacterium
CGAACCCTTCCGTCCGGGTCAGTTCATCCGCGAGGTACGATCTGAGCTTCGGCAGGTGGCCTGGCCCAACCGGTCCGAGGTCATCAACTACACCACCGTGACGCTGGTGACGCTCCTGTCCCTGATGGTTCTCATCTTCATTCTCAACTACGCCTTCGCCAAGGGCGTCCTCTGGCTGTTCAAGACGTGATCGGTGTGACCGTGACCAATGACGATACCAATACGCCCCTCAGCGACGACGAGGGCTCAGAAGCCGTCGAGTCCTCGTCGGTACCTGACGTCGACCCGGTTTCCGAGGCGGAGACGTCGACAGGGCCCGATGCCGCCAAAGCCGAGGCGATAGAGACGGGGACCGCCGAAGAGACTGCCCCGATCGACGCCGACATCGATGCCAACCTCGAGGACGAGGAGGACTACCTCGACGAGGACGAGGAGCCGTTCGTAGTCAGCCCCTACGACCAGCCCGGACGGTGGTTCGTGGTCCATACCTACGCCGGCTATGAGAACAAGGTGAAGTCGAACCTCCACAGCCGGGCCGTGTCGATGAACATGGAGGACCGCATCTACGAGGTGGTCATCCCCATGGAGGACGTCGTCGAGTTCAAGAACGGCAAGAAGGTGGTCGTGCAGAAGAAGGTGTTCCCCGGCTACCTCCTGTGTCGTTGCGAACTGGACGACGACAGCTGGTCGGTCATCCGGAACACCCCCGGCGTCACCGGGTTCGTCGGTCCCGGCACCAAGCCGACACCGTTGTCCAGGCGTGAGGTCGAGGGGATCCTCCAGGTCAAGGTCGAGGGAGGGGAAGCGCCCTCCAAGCGCAGCCGCCCACGCCTCGAGCACGAAGTCGGGGAGACGGTTCGGGTCAAGGAAGGTCCGTTCGCCGACTTCTCCGGCCAGATCGCCGAAATCAACGAGGACCAGCTGAAGCTCAAGGTGCTGGTCAACATTTTCGGTCGAGAGACCCCAGTGGAGCTCGAATTCAGCCAGGTCGCCAAGCTGTAGGCCGGCGGGAACCAGAGAAGGAGAAGTACCCATGCCACCGAAGAAGCGCGTCCTTGCGGTCGTGAAGATCCAGCTCCCGGCCGGGGGCGCCACACCCGCGCCGCCGGTGGGAACGGCGCTCGGTCCGCACGGAGTCCAGACGATGGATTTCTGTAAGCAGTACAACGCGGCCACGGAGAACCAGCGGGGATCGATCGTGCCGGTCGAGATCTCCATCTACGAGGACCGGACATTCTCGTTCGTCCTCAAGACCCCGCCGACGCCGGCCCTGCTCCGCCAGGCCGCCGGCCTGGAGAAGGGCGCCTCGACATCGGGGCGTGAGCAGGTGGGCACGGTCACCGGTGCCCAGGTGGCGGAGATAGCCGCCATCAAGCTGCCCGATCTCAACACCTCCGACATCGAGGCGGCCAAGCGCCAGGTGGAGGGCACAGCCCGGTCGATGGGCATCGCCGTAGCGGGCTGAGCCTGCCGTCGCGGATAGTCGAGGAAACGGAGAACCACATGTCACGGGGAAAGAAGTACAAGGCGAGCATCGCCCAGTTCGACCGCCAGCATCTCTATACGCCCGTCGAGGCGGTCGACCTGGTCAAGGCGGCGGCCAAGGCCTCGTTCGATGAGACGGTCGAGGTCGCCATCCGCCTGGGAGTCGATCCCCGCAAGGCGGATCAGATCGTCCGCGGGACCCTGTCCCTGCCGGCCGGCACCGGGCGCACCGCCCGGGTGGCGGTGTTCGCCGCCGGCGAGAAGGCGGCCGAGGCGCGGGCGGCCGGCGCCGACGTCGTCGGGGCCGACGACCTCGTGGCCCGGGTGGCCAACGAGGGCTTCCTCGACTTCGACGTCGCCATCGCCACGCCGGACCTGATGGGCCAGGTCGGGACGCTCGGCCGGGTGCTCGGGCCCCGCGGCCTGATGCCCAATCCGAAGACCGGGACGGTGACCGACGATGTGGAGCGGGCGGTGGCCGAGTTCAAGGGCGGCCGGGTCGAGTACCGGACCGACAAGGTGGGGAATATCCACCTCCGGGTGGGGAAAGTGTCCTTCGACCGGGTCCAGCTGCTCGAGAACCTGCATGCGGTCATGGAGGAGATCCACCGGGCCAAGCCGGCATCCTCCAAGGGCCGCTATGTCAGGGCGGTGACCCTGTCTTCGACCATGGGTCCGGGCGTCCACATCGACCCGCTGCTCGCCCGCAAGACCGACGAGGAGTTGGCCACCAGCGCGTGACCTTCCCGTGATCGGCCGGTAGGACGACTGGTCGCAACCGGCCGATCCGCGCTAGGGTTTCACCTTTCCACACTTCACTGAACTGCCGTAGACCTCCGGTGCACCGGTCACCCGGTGCCGAAGGGACCCGAGACGGGTCCGCCTGATGAGGCGTTCCGCGCCGAGCCCATGTGCCGGCGCGACACCACTCGATGGTGTCTACGGCCCGGATCTGAGCCACATGCTCAGCGGAGGGACCATGGACAATCCGAGGGCCGACAAGGTCGCCGTCGTCAACGAGGTTCGGGACCGCCTCGAGGCCTCGGATGCTGCGGTGCTGACCGAGTACCGCGGCCTCAGCGTGTCCGAGCTGGCTGAGCTGCGCCAAGGGCTGTCAGCCGCCGGTGGGGACTACAAGATCTACAAGAACACCCTGGTCCGCTTGGCTATCGCCGACAGCCCGCAGGCCCCGATGCACGACTTTCTGACGGGGCCCACGGCCATTGCGTTCGTGCGTGGGGATGTCAGCGCCGTGGCCAAGACGTTGCGTGATTTCGCCCGCGCCAACCCGAACCTGATCGTCAAGGGCGGCATGGTCGGAACCGGCGTGCTGTCCGCCAACGACATCGGGGTGCTGGCCGACCTCCCGTCGCGGGACACGCTGCTGGCCCAGTTCGCCGGCGCCCTGGCTGCACCCATCCAGCAGCTGGCCAGCCTCATCGAGGCACTTCCCCGCAATCTGGCCTACGGGTTGTCGGCGCTGATCGACCAGCGCCAGGCCTCGGGCGAGGTACTCGAGACCGGTCCGGCCCCGGCGGACGAGGCCCCGGCAACCGAGGCCCCGGCAACCGAGGCCCCGGCGGACGAGGCCCCGGCGGACGAGGGTGCCGCATCGCCCACCGAACCCACCGCCGAGGCACCGGCCACCGAAGCACCCACCGCCGAGGCACCGGCCACCGAGGAAGCCACCGCCGAGGCACCGGCCGACGGCGCCCCGGAGACCGAGT
>JBEKOI010000393.1:0-3207 GCA_049521915.1 Acidimicrobiales bacterium
GATCGTTGTCGACAGTCCGAAAGGACGTCAGCCGGATACTTGGAGTCAGACCTGGCCTGGGCACCCACCCACACGCTGACCAGTTCCGTCTCCGGAGTGGTGGACCCGCTCAGCTGCCGAGTTCAGTCCTCGCTGCCGGTTTGGAGATCCGGTGGCCTGACAACGGTGCCGAATGATGCCGGACTTCGCGATCCGCCGAAGGAGTGACCGTCGGGCACCCGAATCATCCCATGGGCGTAGGAATGGCTCTTGGTCTCTTGAAAGGCGATCTGTAAGTTTAAGGAGTGGCTCTCAGCCGCCAGTCCGCTGACGAACCGCTCGACTCCGGCCCCAGTGTCGATCGAGCGACTCCTGCGCGGGATCCGGGAATCCCGGATGGAGATCTCGTCCCGGCTCCGAGGCGGAGGCGGCGACGAAGGCGGAGGCTCACTCGCCGGAGCAGACTCGTACGTGCATTCATCGTGGCACCGCTCGTGGTGGTGTTGTTATGGGCGACCATTTCGTACACGGTCTGGATGCTGCGGCCCACGAGCCTCTCATGGAGCGTGAACAGCGTTGAATGGGTGCGGTATGAAGTGCCTTTCGGCATCGGCAATTGGGCTGCCGACCACGTTGAGCAGATCTACTACAGCAGCCAAGCGCCCAAGAAGGGTGGGCCGCAGTTGAAGAGCCTGCCGAAGGTGGGAGTGCGACACCCGACTGCCCCAACTGCCCCTGCGACGACTGCATGGCCGCCGGCGATCACGCCCGTCTTCTCCAGCCCGCTTCCCGGTGAAGGGGTCTGGCAGCCGACCGGACCATCGGTCGATGGGGGTCCCCCCATACTGGTCACGACCTATCGTCCTGACCCCACCTACCCACAGATCGTGGCGTACGTCGCCTGGTTCGACCATTCGCGGACAGAGCTCGGCTATTACCCGGGCCGCTATGAGCCACCGAACGCGGCCGTGCGTGGACCGGCGATGGTTCCCTACAGCCAGCGCTCTCGTCTGCTTGCGACCTTCAACGGCGGGTTCACCTTTGTCGATGGCCAGAATGGGTCTGCGGACAACGGCCAAACGAACGAACCGCTGAAGGACGGCAACGCGACACTCATTGGTTATACCGATGGCCGCGTGGACATTGTGAATTGGAGCGGCGGCCCGAACCCCGGCCCCGGCGTCGCATGGGCTCGGCAGAGCCTGGCTCCGATCGTCTGGAACAGCCAGCTCAATCCCGCTTTGAACACCGATCCCAACAGCCCCCAGTGGGGATACACGCTCGGGGGAGTCACCCGTGTCTGGCGCACGGGTGTTGGGATCGACGCTCGAGGCAACCTCATCTACGTCGCCGCTGACTATCAGACGGTGGTCAGCATCGCGCAGATCCTTCAACACGCCGGAGCAGTGCGGGCAATGGAGTTCGACATCAACCCGGAATGGCATTCGCTCAACACCTACAATCCCCCCGGTCTCAACCCGACGCAGGTGGGACCCAACCCGAACCAGTCGCCCGATCGCTACCTCGTTCCCGACGACCGTGATTTCTTTGCCGTCTACCGACCGATCCCCGGTCCGGTGACTGTCCCCTTCGGGTAACGATCGGTGTCGCCGGCGACAGCGTCCATCGCATTCGCCTGCAACACGACCCCACTCCACGCAGACCTAATCCCGTACGCTGCCAGGTGGATGTCGCTAGCGGGTCCGGATCAGCGGCATACGAGGCAAGCGCTACGAACCAGCCGTGAGGTGCAGGTGGTCCGATGTATCGAGTTCCCCGAAGGCCCTCTCGCTGGCCTGGCAGGCGTGCCCTAGGTACTGGGCGACAGGAGTCAGGTTTGTGTACACACTCGAAGGCGACGAGGTCGCCGCGTAGCCGAACAGTGCTGCGGCGTCCTGCGCCCACATCTCTGTGTACTGCGCTTCGGCCGCGGCGATAGCCGGTGCGTTGTGACCCAAAAGGTTGGAGGCGACGAGCGTGACCAGCTGTGCGCGGTTCGCCACAACTGTCGCCGGCGCTAGGGCTGCCGAAGCGATGCTGAGATCCGAAGCAAGCCGATGCGCACTTTGTTCGGTCGGGTGCTCAATTGTGGTGGCATCAGCCCGTGCGACGTGCGTCATGTCGGAACAGAACCCTGATTTGGGCGCCTGGGCGCCCGCCGGTCCTGAAACCATGAGACCGAAGGCACACAGAACGACGACACCGATCGCCGATCTGCTCAGTCGTACGCTCATAGCCTCTCCCGGGTTCAGGGCTTGGAGACTTCGGTTCCCCTCTTTCTCGTCCAGAACGTCCCAACGGTTGAGCTGGGCGTGGCCTCGAGCAACCGGTCCCGGTATGCAGGGCGGGTGTCGCACTCCGGCACATCAAAGGCATGCCTCGATTGGATATGGGCCGCGCGGTAGGGGCATTTCAGAGCCCTGAGCGGAGGCCTGCGGGCCGATCCTTCGCCGTGCGCCTCCGAGTCATCCTTCGATCAAGTCCATACCTCTCCGCAGCTCGTTGGGGCTATCGTTTGAGCGGGTCGTTACTGGCGTCTGGGTGGAGTACCACCGGGGACCGACCCCCGGCAGCCTGCCGGTGGTAGCCGTGCGCCTGGGCGAAGGCTCGATGTCGTCCGAAGGAGCGCGCTGTGCCCGAATCAGTCGTAGCGAGTGCCTATCGATCGGCGTTGGAGGTGATCTCTGCCGCCGAACCAGATGTGGCAGCGGCCATCGTCGGTGAGCTGGAGTCCCAACGGCGTCAACTGAAGCTCATCGCTTCAGAGAACTACGCCTCGCCGGCCGTGCTGCTGGCCATGGGCAACTGGCTGTCGGACAAGTATGCCGAAGGCACACCGGGCCATCGGTTTTATGCCGGATGCGAGATGGTTGACCGGATCGAGACACTGGCTACCGACCACGCCAAAGCACTGTTCGGCGCCGATCACGCCTATGTCCAGCCTCATTCGGGGATCGACGCCAACCTGGTCGCTTACTGGGCCATCCTTGCCCACCGAGTCGAGGAACCATTCCTCAACGAGGCTGGGACGGCTCACGTGAACGACCTTGACACCGTGAGCTGGGATCAACTGCGCAACGAACTGCACTCCCAGCGCATGATGGGCATGGCTCTCGACGCCGGGGGGCACCTCACCCATGGGTTCCGACCCAATATTTCCGGGAAGCTCTTTGACCAGGCTAGTTACGGGGTCGATTCCGCTTCCGGACTCCTCGACTACGGCGCCAT
>JBEKOI010000394.1:0-3177 GCA_049521915.1 Acidimicrobiales bacterium
CAACACCGACGCCACTTTGTCAGTCGAGACTGCCGTACCGACCGCGATGAAGCAACCTCCGACGAGGAAGAGACCGAGATAGGAGCCGAGCCGGGTGCGGGGTCGTCCGGGGAAGTCGACCAGGAGCAGGATGGCGAATGCACCGAACGCGCCGAAGAGACTGGTCTGGGCGTCGGTGAAAAGGAGATGGGTGAGTCCGAACACGAGGGGCATGACCACCGCCGCCCGCACCGACCGCTTGACGGCGAGGAGCCCTGGGTCCTTCTCCGCCAGCCATTTGGCCACAGACGGCCATGGGTGCCGTGTGCCCGCCGGCGTCGGGGCGACCTCGGTCATCGGCTCAACGGGGATCGTGCCGGAAGGAGACCGGTGAACGAGCATCGTGCATACGTCAGCTGAAACTACCCGGGCGAAGCCCGGCCCGTCGCATTAATTGGCTCGGCCGACCTGGGCATCCGGGTAAGGCGGATCGGGCTCGCATCGACCACCAGAGGAATTCCGAGTGACGAACTACTTCGATGCCTTCGATACCGACGTGCTCGGCAGAGCGCAGGCGGGGATCGCCATCCGGCTACGGCTGAGCGTCCTTGCCGACCTACCTCTCCCGGCAACTGGTGATGGCCACCATGGCTCACCCGACGCGGTGGTCAAATGGTGCCGTCGGCCACCGCCCGTTCGATCCACGGGATCACATCCTGGAGCAACTTTTCGAGAGAGGTGGTGGCTTGAAAGTCCAGGAGTCGCTTCGCCTTCTCGGTGGATGGCACCCTACGGCTCACGTCATGCGGGAACGGGGGATCAGAAGTGACCCGGAGGGGCACGCCGGCCCCCTTGATGGCGGTCCAGATGGCTTCGGCCAGCTCGAGGACGGTGGTCGATTCGTCCGTCGAGAGGTTGAAGTCCTCGTTGAGGGCTGCCGGATGCTCCATAGCCGTGACGATCCCCTCGGCCAGGTCGGCGCCGTAGGTGTAGTGGCGGATCTGACTCCCGTCGCCCAGAATGTGCAAAGGGTCCTGCCCCTTGATGACCTTCTGCACCAGGTCGGGCACTACGTGGCTCATGGCCAGACTCACGTTGCCGCTGAGAATTTCGACATCTCCGAGCGCTCGGCGCTCGCCGACTCCCACACAATTAAACGGTCGGATAATGGTGAACGGCAATTCGTACTGATCGAAGGCCGCCCGGGCGAAATACTCGACGGCCAGCTTCTGGAAGCCGTAGGACGAGACCGGTGGGGGGACCTGGTGCTCTTGGCCTTCGTGCGACGGCCAGCTGTCGGCCGACTCGAAGACCATCGACGAGCTGAGGTACGTCACCTTCTTCAGCCTGCCCTTCTGGTGGGCTCTGATGGCTGCGTCACACGATGCTGCGGTGATCCGCTCGTTGGTGGCCAAGAGGTCGTAGGCGTAGGTGTGGAAATAGGAAATACCGCCGATCATCGCCGCCCCGGCAATGAAGTGGTCGCACTCTGCCAACAGGCCCTCGACCACGTCTATGTCCCTGGCATCGCCCTCGACGAACCGGTACCGGGGGTTTTCGTCGTATGACCGGCGGACAGGCCCATATTTCGAGTAGTTGTCCAAGCCGATAACGTCGTGGCCCCGATCGAGGAGCTCCTTGACGACGTAGCCGCCGATGAATCCGGCCGAACCTGTCACCAGTACTGTGCTCATGTGGTCTCCGTCCGCTTGGTGGCCTCGCGAATCTGCTCGACATCGAGTCGTGGCCCGAAGGCGAACCACCACCACCGCAGGTAGTGGGGCAGCCAACCGACCAGCTGGAAGTTTGACACACCGTGATGTCGTTCGAGCCAGATCGTCGGCAGTTCCGCCACCGGAGCCCTGGCCCGGCGGGCCTTGGCCACCAGCTCGATGCCGATCTCGAAGCCGGCCTGGGAGTTGATGCCCACGTTCCGGATGAACTCGGCGTCATAGGCTTTGAACGAGTTGGTGGCATCACGGGTTCCCACCCGGGCCAGAGCCCACAGTGTCAGGCCGGCCATCCGGGAGAGCATGGACTTCATGGCCGGTCCGCCTACCTGCTGTCCCCCCCGCGAGTACCTGGACGCCGCCGCCACCACCACCCCGCGTTCGACCAGCCGGACAAGCGAGTCGATCTGTTGCGGATCGTCGCATCCGTCGGCCATGGTCACCACGACCACCTCGGCGGTGGCTCGCTCCATTCCGTAGCGGATGGCTTGTGCCGGGCCCGGTGCCACATCGTTGACAAGAGCACGGACGCGTCCGTCCGCCTTGGCGAATTTCTCCACATAGGGGAGCGTTGAGTCCTCCGGTGAGTCGACGACGACCACGATCTCACTGGGAAGTTGAACGATTTCCGTCAAACGGGTGAGGACGTCTTCGATCTGCGGACCCTCTTCGTACGCCGGGATGACGATCGAAACCCTCGGCTTCATACCACTACCCCCTGTCCCCTGAGGTTCCAGATGTCGACGACGGGCTGGTCGATGGCCAGATCCGCGTACTCCCGATGCGGCGTCCCGATCACGATGAGGTCGGCCCGGTCGAGGACCTGCTCCAGCGGACACAGCTCCTCGTCGTTGGCGACGAAGGGATCGGCGGTCAGAACCGCTCGGGCGCGCACCTTCAGGACCCGCTTCAGTTTGTAGGACAGGCTCGATCGGTTGTCGTCCGATCCACCCTTGAAGGCCATACCGAGGATGCCTACGGTCATTGCATCGAGATCGAATCGTGCTGCCAAACGCGAAACCAGGTAGAGCGGGAGGCCTTCATTGATCTGCATGCTGGCTTGGCCGAGGGCGAAGTTGTTGTTGTTGAAGGCGGCCAGCTGCATGGTGTCCTTGAGCAGGCAGGGTCCGGCTGCAAAGCCGGGTCCGGGAAGGTCTGCCGCTCTCGGATAGTCTTCGATCACTGCGCTCCGGATCCGCTCGTAGTCCAGGCCGAAGTCGTTGGCCATCATGTACAGCTGATTGGCGGCGGCGAATTTGATGTAACGGTACGAATTGGTGAAGAGCTTGGCCAGCTCTGCCTCTTCTGGCTCCACTCGCACGATCGACTTCGTGAGCTGACCGAAGAGCGCAGCGGCACGTTCGTAGGCACGATCGGTGCGGGCGGCGACGATCTGGGGTAGCGAGTGGAGTTCCTCCATGGCCCGGCCCTCAGCGATCCGCTCGGGGCAGAAGGCCACGTCGATGTT
>JBEKOI010000395.1:0-3174 GCA_049521915.1 Acidimicrobiales bacterium
GGGAGGTGCTCGCGTCAGCTTGCCGTCCTAGTCGCCGCCACTGCCGTCGGACTGGCCGCGTGCGGCGGTTCCGGCGCTCCGACCGCCGGTGTGGGAACCAGCTCACCGACTGTCGCCAGGCTGGCAAATCCCAGCGGGAGCAATAGCGGCAGAGCGAGAGACGGGGGCTCCACGACCCTTCCGTCCACTGGCAACCCGACCCAGTTGCTGAACGAATGGGCCGCCTGCATGCGCAAGCACGGCGACCCCGACCAGGCCGACCCCACTATCGACCCGAGCAAAGTGATCCACATCACCATCTTGCCCTCGGTCCCCTGAGGCCTCCTCGGGCCGAACGGTCAGAGCGGTTCTGCACCGGTGCCAGGCTCCTACTGCCAGAGGTACCTGCTCGGCGCAATCAACGCACTGCGGGGGAACCAGCAATTCCATTCGCCGTCCCAGGCAGCTCTATTGAAATACGCCCAGTGCATGCGCTCTAACGGAGTGCCGGACTACCCCGATCCTTCCGGGGGGAGGACTGCAGATTCACGGCGGCCCTGGGAGCGATTTGGATCCGAACAATCCGATCTTCCAGCAGGCAGTCAAAGTTTGCAGCAAGCGGACCGGCGTATATGCGCCTGGCGGGGGCGGTCCACTTCCGCCGGGATCCGTCGTGTCAGGACCACCCGGTCAACCGGGGACGCCCACCCTCATCTACGTCGGCAACGGCCCCACCGACGACGGTGGCTGATCTCTTCGCCAGACGAGATGTGACGCGGTCGTCCTGGTGTGTAAGGGCGTTCTTCAACTTGGGGGTGGAACAATGCTCACATGCGTTCCAGGACAGCGGGAATGTGGTGGGGAACCGCCATCGAGGCACCTGATCCAGGTGCTTTGGCCCACTTCTACTCTGAGTTACTCGGGTGGACTGTCACCCACGAGGAGCCTGGAACAACGGTCCTCGCGGCGCCGGAGGGGGCCATCTACGTCGTATTCCAACAGACCTCCGACTACCGGGCTCCTGTTTGGCCGCCACTTCCGGGCGATCAACGCCCCATGATGCACTTCGACTTTCAAGTCGACGACCTCGACTCAGCGGTCGAAGAGGCGGTGGCGCTGGGGGCGAGTATCGCGGAACACCAACCGCAGCAGAACGTCCGAGTGCTCCTCGATCCGGCCGGACACCCGTTCTGCCTCTGTCGAGAGCAGAGCTGACTGTGCTTCAATCGTCAAGGTTCAGCTCGTAGCACCGTCCGTTCGCCGAATGCGCTGGATGACCGGCTCGAATCCGGCAATATCTCTGACACTGAAGTAGGAGATGCCCCAGCGGTCACGACATGCTCGAAGGTGGTCGGCTATTTCGTCATGAGTGCCAAGGGCAAGAAAGGGTGTTGTCAACGCATCCTCGACACTCAGATCGCCAATCCGTTCGGACAGCTCGTGCGCAGCCCCCACACGGTCGTCTGCCACGATGACCTGCTGCACCAACACGTTCAACTCCAGTTGGTCCCATCGGTCCGCAGCTTGACGGTGGATGTATTGGACGGTTGCGTCCAACCGACCGCGCTCCCACCGGACCTCGTGGCGCTGGCCGTCTTCGAGCGTCCTACCGAGCATGGTCAAGCCGACGATGTCCGCATGCTTTGCAGCGTGTCCGAGGGCCTTCTTGCCGTTCACTCCCACGAGCAACGGGACGTGCTCTTGCAGCGAGCGCAACGTGCGGACTCGGTCGAGGTCGTAATGATCTCCGTGATAGGTGACGACATCCCCGTCCAGGAGCTGCCGGAGGATCTCGACGGACTCCGCTAGTCGCGCCTTGCGCACCGGTGGAGGGTCGAACCTCTCTCCGATGGCCGAATACTCCGTGAAAGAGTGGCCGGCCCCAAGACCGACTTCCAATCGACCACCGCTCAGATGATCCAAGCTCGCCAGCTCTCTGGCCAGATGGACCGGGTGGTGAAAGTCGTTGTTCAAGACGAGTGGGCACACCCGCAGGAGCGTGGTGCAGTCGGCCACGGCCATCAACGGGACCAGTGGTGACCAACCGTCCACGACGTGGTCCCATGAATGCAACACGTCGAATCCAGCTTCTTCAGCAGAGCGCGCTTGTGATCGAAGCTCGTCCGCCGAACATTCCATGGCTTGGAAGCCGAATCGGAACGGTCGCACACCGAGAGGGTAATCGAGTCGACACGCCCGAAGGTCGTGATCGGTTCGCAGAGGTGCAACGATATGCGGGTGACGCGTGAATCAGTATTCGAATACGCCGGCGGTGCACCCGCCTTTCTACGGCTCGCACAGGCACACCACGAAAGGTGCTTGCTCGATCCGCTACTGAACCACCCCTTCTCGCATCCTGGCCATCCCGATCACGTACAGCGGCTGGCGTGGTACTGGGGTGAGGTGCTCGGTGGTCCACCTGCGTATACAGAGTCGTCGGATGGCCAGACCGGCATGCTCCTCCTGCACGCGGGAATGGGCGCCCCGCGCGATATGGGAGATCGCTTCGTCGACTGCTTCGTCCATGCTGCAGACGACGCCCGCTTGCCTGAAGATCCTGAATTCCGGCAAGTCCTGAGGGAGTACATGGAGTGGGCAGTAAGAGCAGTAGACGAGTACAACCCACCAAGATCCTCTGTACCGGGAGAACTCAGGACACCCCGCTGGTCTTGGGACGGCCTGCAGCCTGGTGGAGCTCCGGCGTAGGGATCGCGCAAACTCTCCGCCAACGCGATACGAACATCGTGCCTGGCCGCCAGAGCCGGACATTGAAAACCGACATTACGACGGCCCACTTTGAAATGGGAGCTGGCGGCCTGTCTCGAGCAGCGTCTTCAGCCCGCTGAGGATCTCGTTCCATCCGCCGCCTGCCCCGCTCGATTCGCTCTCTCCCCTCAGGACTGCGGCCCACGTCGGAGCGCCCGTGACGTCGTGGGTGACCGTGAGCCTTGTGACGCCCCCTCGAACGGGTTCGATGTCATAGGTGAGTCGGGTGAATGCCTCTGACGCCAGCTCCGGCGTCATCGTCATCCGCCAGGTCTGGACCAACTTGCGAGGCGGATCCGCCTCGATCACCTCGCCATCGCTTATGACGTCCGGGCAACCGAGCGCCTTCATGCCCTCGTTGGCGTATGCCCGGAAGTTGCCGCCAGAGCGCAGTTCGTACTCCACGACGGGGGCATAGCCGTATTGGAC
>JBEKOI010000396.1:0-3163 GCA_049521915.1 Acidimicrobiales bacterium
ACCGGCGAACGGGGCGACTCCGGTTGTCACAGTCGGTGGACATACGGGGACACTCGGGGCTCAAGTTCAAGGTCTGCTTACCTACTCACTTGCCCGTGCAGTAGATCTCTGGAGTCTCACTCGATGTCCCTGACTGCACGACGGCCGTGATAGGCGTACATTGGGCGTTCCCTGCTTGACCGGCGAGCTGATACCTTCCGGGTGGGAGCGTGTCAGAGAAGCGGCCGTCATACGCATGCACCGCTGGCAATCCCGGACCATGTGCATCGAGTCGGGTTACTGACACGAAACCGGTTACTGGATTAACCCCAACCACTCCCAGGTACTCAGTGCCGTTGACGACTCCGGGAGCGGGTTGAGCACGCGGCGTCGCGAGCCTCAGCGTGTGAAGAACCGCCGATGACTCTGATCCCTCAGCGATTATGAGGGTGTGCCTGGAAGGAACGGCCCAATGGACTTTATCGCCACCTGAGTAGGACGACACATGGAGACCGTGTACGACGAGATTGTTAACCTGACCCACCGGTGCGGCCTGCGAAGTGTAAGGCTGCATCCAGACGATGTTGGTGTCGAGCGGGATGAACGGGCAGTTTTCAGACGTAGAAGGCGTACCAATCAGTAGTGTTCCTGGGCCACTGTGGGCGCATCCTTGGAAGTACTCAACAGTCCAAGATCGTGGTACAGCGAGCTGTAGCCCGTAGGCGGAATGTGCCACCCACCCCTGAGGCGATGGATTCTCACTTGCGACAGCTGCTCCTACAGGAATTGCCGTCGTAGTCCCGCTGATGGCAAGGAGAAGAACCAAACCCGAACACACCGCTGACGCACGCCCTACGAGATGGCGGGCCAAGAGTTCAGCTGACATCTTCGAAGTTCGCCGACCGTATGGCCATTCTTGGCATTTTCCAAAACGATTCATGGCGTCGATAGCCCCCCTCTCGGCGGATTGAATCGATCTTCCCGTTCATAGACGCCCTAGGACTCGGAATGGTTCGAATCGAAGAGTCCGACCTGCAATGTACCCGGACTGTCAACGGCCGATAGGTTCTGCACAGTAATAACGAACAGAACTGCCCAGACCTGGGCACAAAGACGGCTAGCAGCGCCCCATTTGTTCGAGGACCGAGATCCCGAGGGTGCCTCCGGAGTGCCGATCAGCCGCGCCCGACCCCGGCGTACGGAGGCAGGGTCTCAATCTGCTTGGCGGCTGAGAATGACAGTTTTGACGTTTACGATCATGCTGACGAGCAGAAGAAGCGCACCGAGCACAATCCATGCAGGAGATGTACTGACGCCTGCCAGGATAAGCAGGAATCCGACGAGGGCAGTCGCCCCTCCGATGCCCATTCTTTGGCGAACTCTCCGCTGCAGCCCAACGTTGGCGGGAGCGGGAAGCGGAACCGTGGCGGACGGCATTGTCGAGTGCTTCGTTTCGGCATCTGAAGTCCCAACTGTGGTCAGGACAAGACACCGAGTGGGCGCAATCAACATGCGGCCCATCCGTCGCATCAGAGGTGTTCTGGGGATATCCGCCTTTATTCGTATCGTGCGACCCGCCACGACGTCGACCGGGGTCGGCGGGCTGAGGTAATACCACTGGCGAATGCGGATGTAATGCGTCCCGCTACGAAGGGGAAGGTTGATCGAGCTGTTGAGTGGGAGCTTGCCGACTTTCCTGTTGTCTACATACACGGCAAATGCTGCCTGGCGAGGATTGCCGAACCACATCCGGTCCTGGTAGATCTCCACCCATCCGGTGTTCTCGTTCGCCGCATTCACCTCAGTCACACCTTCATGATGACTCAGTTACTTGTCCGGCAGGGTGCCTCCGGGGTGCAGTTCGGTAGCTGTCAGACGGACCACCAGAGTGCCCCAATGGTGCCGTATGGGGCGTAGCTGCGAGCGCTCGCTGGCGGATCCGTTCCACCAGCACTCCAGGGCCTCGAGGCGCCGGCCTCGTTCCTCGCGAACCTTCTCGCTCCGAGACTCGTTTTCCTCCGCTTGCGGGTACACTCCGGGTCACCACCAGCAGGCCATGGACGAGAACGGGCCGTCCATGGGCACTTGGAGTTGGGCTGCTCCGGAATTCGACTACCCCGGGGAAGGTGAGCGGCATTATTGAACCCGATGCGCTGGTTCGCCTGGCTGGCACCCGCGAACGTCGGTCCGAAAACCGTGGGTCGATGTGTCCCTACAAACGTCCCTACAACTCGGGAGCGACCCGGATCCGGTTGCTTCCGCCTCCTTCCGCCATGAGTACGCTGACCTGCGGAAAGCCTCCGGTTGGGGACCGTCCGGCTCCGTCGTTTCCGGCGTATTTTCGGATTCCTAAACCGTGTGCGCAAGTTCGAATCTTGCCGGGGGCGCTCTCGAAAGGCCAGGTGGGTGGCACAATAGGTGTCACTTCATGAAACACATGGAACCATATGGAACCATATGGGAATCGATTGGGAATCCCTGATGACTTCACACTCGGTGAGGGGCATCCCGAAGGGCGTGGCAAGAACGTCTGGAGGGCGAAGGTGTCGGCCGTCGGAGCGACGGACGACACGTGCACGTGACTCGCACCATCCACGGAAACAAGCGATTTTGCCGAGGATCGGCTTGCCGAACTCCTGACCGAGGTTCGTCGAAGTGATCAAGTCGCCAACGACTGGACACTGGCCGACCTCGTCCAGAAGTGGCGTCCTATCCCTAGACCAAAGCGCAAGGTGGGCAACCGTCCGCACCGATGCAGTGAGGCGCCTCAAGAGGCAAACTAGGGCCATGACCAATGACCGTGTTGGGCGCCACGTGGTCGTTCTCGGCGGCGCGACGTTCTACCACGCCTTCCCGCCCAGCACCCACGTCCCCCTCGGATACAAGTGCCGTCTCTTCGCGCCCTGCGGAGACGCGGTCGTTGACGCCACAGCCCACCGCCCGCCCGCTGATCACAGCTGACGATGATGACCAAGCTTCAGCCCGAGCTGGTCGAGGACTTCAGGCGTGACGGCTTCGTCGTCGTGCCCGATCTGTTGTGCGCGGACGAACTCGCCCGCTTCGGGACGGCGGTCGACGAGGGCGTGGCTCGACGCAGCCGGCACGACATCCGGACGCTGGTGGAAAAGTCGCGCTACGAGCAGAGCTTCACACAGTGCCAGAACCTCTGGGAGGACTGCCCCGG
>JBEKOI010000397.1:0-3135 GCA_049521915.1 Acidimicrobiales bacterium
TTGACGTGCCGGAGAGCGTCGTCGTCGAACAGGCGATCGGTCCTCGGTGTGGCCGGCGCCGCCACCACCACGTGGTCGGACAGGCGAAGCAGGGAAGACAGGTCGGGGCTCACGGTCACGCCGGAGAGGGGTACCGGACGGGCGCTCCGTCGGAGCCCGACCACCTCCATGTCGAAGGCGAGGGCCCGTCTGGCCACCTCGGTGCCGATCGAGCCGAGCCCGACCACGCCCAGCGTCTTGCCCTCGAGCCCACCGAGGGTTGCCGACCCCCACCGTGCCGGGGGCTCGTCGATCCACGATTCGGGGAGCCGCTTCTCGAAGGCGAGCATGGCGGCCAGGACGAATTCGGCGATCGCCGGGGCCGCAGCACCCCGCGAGCAGGTGAGGGACCGGTCGCCCACCACCTCGATCGGGAACCCGTCGATGCCGGCTCCGAGGACGTGGATCCACCGCACCCGGCCGGTCAGCGCGTCGGTGATGGACGCGGCGTCGTCGGCCAGTGTGGCCAGGACGTCGGCGTCCGACGCCGCCGGGGTTCCGGCCTCGACGACGGTGATGCCGGGCAGCGCGGCGCGGAGCCCCTCGAGCAGGAAGGTCCCCGTCCGCTTCCCGTGGACCGCCACCGTGGGAGCCGTCACGGGGCGAGCACGTCCTTCAGCACCCCGGGCCGGTGGACCGCGGCCAGCTTCTCGTCGAGGTACCCGGGCGCCTCGTTCGTCTCGATGAACCAGCCGGTGGGGCACATGGTCAGGATCTCGACGAACGAGAAACCGGCCCCTTCCATCTGTGCGGTCAGGGCCCGGGCCAGGAGCTTCTTGGTACGGGCCACGTTGCCGGCCGAATTGACCGCGCCCCGGGCCACGAAGGCGGTGCCGTCGATCTGGGCCAGCAGGGAGCTCAACAGGATGGGACGGCCGTGGCGCGCCGCATCACGACCGTCGAGGCTGGTCTTGGTGCGTTGGCCGAGCACCGTGGTCGCCGTCATGTGGCCGCCGGTCTCACCGAACACGCCGTTGTTGAGCATGATGCAGGTGACGTTCTCGCCGCGCGCGGCCGTGTGGAGCACCTCCTGGAGGCCCTCGCTGACCATGTCCCCGTCCCCCTGCACGGTGAGCACGATGGTGTCCGGTCTGGCCCGTTTCACCCCGGTGGCCAGGGACGGCGCCCTGCCGTGCAGGGCCTGGAGCACCTCGACGTCGAGATTGTTGGAGAAGGCCGTGTAGCAGCCGATGCCGAAGACGGCCACGGTCCGCCGGGTCAGGCCGAGCTCGGCGACGGCCTCCATGGCACTGCGCATGGCGATGGGCTCTCCGCATCCGGGGCAGAGGTGGTGGGCGCCGACGTCGATGAGATCGGGAACGAAATCGTCGACGATACGCGCCGGCACCTCCGGGGCCTGATCGGTGGGCACGAACTCTGTCATCGGGCCACGACCTCTTCGATGCGGCTCTTGAGCACGCTGACATCGAGATCCGGCGCGATGCCGAAGCCCGAACTGTCCACGCTCAACCCGCCGATGAAATGGACGGGGACCGCGCCGAGCACGGCCAGCCGCACGTCGTCGATCATCTGTCCCTGGTTGTTCTCGTAGACCGCCACCGCCCGGGCGCCCCGCACGGCGTCGGCGATGATCCGGGTCGGGAAGGGGAAGAGCGTGATGGGCCGCACGCAACCGACGGCGATGCCCTCGCCGCGGAGCTCACGGACCGCGGCCTTCACGTACCGACCCGGTGTGCCGAAGGCCACCACCACCACCTCGGCATCGTCGGTCCGGGTCAGTTCGGCCCGCGGCTCGACCTGGCCCACCATCTCGACGGTGGCCCGGGCGCAGGACGCGTAGTGGACCGACAGGTCGTAGCCCACGTCGTCGCGCTGCTTGGTGGTCCCGAGGAAGGAGACCAACTTGGCGTGACCGGATCCGCCCGACGAGCCGTCGAGGGCCCAATCGGGGACGGCACGGGTCATCCCGGCGGGTATGGCCACCGACTGGGCGGTGTGGGCGAGGTAGTAGTCCCCCATGATGACGACCGGGTTGCGCCACCGCTCGGCGAGCTCGAAGGCGAGGCCGGTCAGCGCCACCGCTTCGGCGGCGTCGGCGGGGGCGAGCACGATGTGGCGGTAGTCCCCGTGGCCGCCACCCCGGGTGGCCTGGTAGTAGTCACCCTGGGCCCGGGCCATGTCCAGGACGACCAGGGGCAGGCGGGCCAGGGTGATCTCGGCCAGCGACTCCTGCATGAGGGAGAGGCCCTGGCCCGTGGAACCGGTCGCCGCCGGGGTGCCGGTGGCCGCGGCCCCCCAGGCCATGCCTACGGCTTCCAGCTCGCTCTCCGCGTTCATGCACACCCCGCCGACGCCGGGGAGGATGCGGGCCATGTGCTCCAGGACCTCGGTGAAGGGGGTCATCGGGTACCCGGCGAAGAACCGGCACCCGGCGGCGACCATGGCCCGGGCGATGGCCTCACTTCCCTGGAGGAGCTGGCGCGGTTCCGACGGCCGGGGTTCCGACGGCCGCGGTTCCGACGGCCGCGGTTCCGACGGCCGGGGTTCCGACGGGACGGCCATGATGCCGGTCACCGGGGCAGCTCGATCGGGGTGTCGTACTTGTAGACCTGGAACACGAAGTCGGGGCAGATCTGCGAGCAGGCCTTGCATCCCGTGCAGCCCGGCCGGAGCCGCGGGTACCGGTAGCCGCGGGCGTTGACCTCGAGCTCGGTCATGACCAGGACACCGGGCGGGCAGGCCTCGATGCAGAGATCACACCCCTTACAGGCGTCGACGTCGATGACCAGGGTCCCGCGGGTCGTCACGGTGCGGGATCCGGCCATCAGCCCGCGGTCACCCGTTCGGGCCATGCCGGCACGGACCCGGGTTCGACCGAGGAGAAGCCGGCCTCGAGGGCCTCTCGGTTGAGTGCGGCATGCCGGGCCCGGTAGGCCGGCAGCGATTCACTCGAGGCGCGGAGCAGTGAGGGCAGCGAGACCAGTCCGGTCAGCGCCGCGTGGGCCCCGATCATGACCATCGAGGCGGCCATGATGTGGCCGGCCTCCACGGCCAGGGCGGACGCCGGGACCTCCACCACCTCGCACCCGGCTCCGATGCGCAGCTCGGACACCACGGTGCTGTTGACGAGGAGCA
>JBEKOI010000398.1:0-3130 GCA_049521915.1 Acidimicrobiales bacterium
TTCCGTGACCCTTCCGTCCTCGGCCGGAACCACCCGACCGGCCCGCACCGGCCCCGAAGACACCCGACCCCCCGACAAGATCCGAGACCGCACGATGACCGACAGCAGCACGCAGTTGAGCAATCTGATCGCCCGCTACGCCGAGCTGATCGACGCCGGCGATCTGGGCGGGGTGAGCGAACTGCTGGCCGACGCGGCGATCGGCACCGGGGACGGTTCCTCCCTGCTGACCGGGCGGGATGCCATACGCTCCCTGTACGAGTCGACCACACGGATCCACCCGGACGGCACACCCGGCACCAAGCACGTGACCACCAATCTCATCCTCGACATCGACGACGAAGGCGGCACGGCCTCGGCCCGTTCGTACTGGACGGTCCTCCAGGCCGTGCCCGGCCTTCCCCTCCAGCCCATCCTGGCCGGGCGCTACCACGACCGATTCGACCGGGCCGCCGGGGCCGGGTGGCGCTTCGTGGAGCGCCGGTACCTGGTCGACCTGGTCGGTGACGTGAGCCACCACATGATCACCGGACTTCCGACCTGACCGGACAAGGAGCATCCCGATGCACGACCGAGCGATGACCGACGCACCCACCGTGGGAGGTGTCGAGGCGGCCCGCACCCTGCGCGAGCTCGTGGCCGAGGAGGCCGCCGACTCGGAGCGCCTCCGCACCCTCAACGCGCGCACCGTCGACGCCCTGTGGGACAGCGGGCTGATGACCTGGAGCAATCCGTTGGAGGCGGGGGGCAGCGAACCGACCTTCCCCGAGATGATCGCCACCTGGATCGAACTGGCCTGGCAGGACGGCTCGCTCGGCTGGATCGGCATCGCCAACCTGCCCTCGGCGGCCGCGTGTGCCGCCTACCTCCCAGACGACGGATTCGACGAGGTCTTCACCGCCCACGACAACCGGGTGACCATCGGTGGGCAGTTCTTCCCCAACGGGCTGGCCGAGACCGTCGGCGGCGGCTACCGGCTCTCCGGGTCCTGGAGCTTCGGGTCGGGAACCGGGCACTCGGCCTTCGTGGCCGCCGGGTTCATCCCCACCGTCGAGGGCCAGATGGTCACCGGCGACGACGGCATCCCGCCCCTGCTGGTCGCCGTCATCCCACGTGACCAGATCGTGTTCACCGACGGGTGGCACGTGCAGGGGCTCAAAGGGACGGGTTCCTACGACTACAACGTGACCGACCTGTTCGTCCCGGCGTCGAGGACCTTCGAACTGTTCAGCCGCACGCCGTGCCGGGGCTCGTCGGCGGCCTTCCGGATGGGGCTGATCCCGATCACCGCGGCCGGGCATGCCTCGTGGGCCCTCGGCGTGGCCAAGAGCATGCTCGACGACGTGACCGAGCTGGCCGCCACCAAGGTTCGGATGGGGGACGACGCGTCGATCGCCCACCGCGCCACCTTCCAGCGGAACCTGGCCCACCACCTGGCCATGTGGAAAGCCGCCCACCTGCTGGTGGTGACCACCTTCGACGATGTCGAACAGGTCGTCACCGACGGCCGGTCACTGACCCCCACGATGCGGGCGGATCTGCGGGTGGCGGCCACGTTCGCCACCGAGGCCAGTCGTGAGATCGTCCAGTGGGCCCACCTGGCCGCCGGCACCTCCGCCATCCGCGAGGGGAGCCGGCCGGAACGAGCTTTTCGGGACATGTACACCGGAACCCAGCATGTCTTCATCGGCGAGAAGACCTACATCGATGCCGCCCAGATCTACCTGGGCCTGGTCGACGACAAGCTCGGCTTCTGACCTCTGGGCCGGTCGGTCCCGATATTGCATAACGATTCCGATATATGTACGGTGGGCCGGTACACGGGGACACCGACCGGGGGGACATGGCCAAGACGCAAGAGGAACGCAAAGCCGAAACCAGGGCACGCCTGCTCACCGCGGCCGCCGAGCTCTTCGCCGACCAGGGTGTCGACGCCGTTTCCGTCGACGCCGTGGCCGAAGCCGCCGGCCGCACCTCGGGGGCCGTCTACGCACATTTCGGGAGCAAGCAGGGTCTGCTCTTCGCCCTCCTCGACTCGTGGAAGGACTCGGTGCGCACCGTGCTGCTGGCCGAGGTGGCGGTGACCGAATCGCCCCTCGGCCAACTGGCCGCCGTCTGGGACAACGTCGCCGACAGGGCCGACTCCGAGTCGGGGCGATGGGCACTCCTCGAGCACGAGCTGTGGTTGCGGGCGGCGCGCGACCCGGAGGTGGCCGACGTGATCCGGGAGCGCGACGCCGAGGCCCGTCGCTTCAGCGCCACCCAGCTGGCCGGGTGGACGTCGGCGGTCGGCTCCCGGCCCGTGGCCGAGCCGGAGGGTCTGGCCGTGCTGATGAAGGCGCTGCTCACCGGATTGGCCATGCAGCGCCGCCTCGAACCCGGGGCGGTCAGCGACGACCTGGCCGTCCGGGGGCTGCGCGCCCTGGTCGGGCTGGAGACGGACCCGGCGCCGTCACCGCCGGGCCGCCGGCGCCCGGCAATCGAACTGATCGAAGAGCAAACCCAAGGAGCCATGTCATGAACACAGAGATCCGCCAGAAACTCGGTATCGAGTTCCCCATCTTCGCCTTCACCCACTGTCGCGACGTGGTCGCGGCGGTGACCAACGCCGGCGGGATCGGCGTGCTCGGCGCCATCGGGTTCTCGCCCGAGCAGCTCGAGGTGGAGCTGTCCTGGATCGACGAGCACGTGGGCGACCGGCCCTACGGCGTGGACATCGTGATACCGGCCAAGTACGAGGGCATGGACGAGATGGACCCGGACAAGCTCGAGGCCCAGATCCGGGCGCTGGTCCCGCCCCAGCACAAGGAGTTCGCCCTCAAGATCCTGGCCGACCACCAGGTGCCCGAGATCCCCGAGGACGAGCGGTCCTCCAACGGGATGATCGGGTGGACGGCGGCCCATGCGGCCGGGTTGTTGACGGTGGCCCTGGGTCACCCCAACGTCAAGCTCATCGCCAACGCCCTCGGCACTCCCCCGCCCGATGTGGTGGAGAGGGTCCAGGGTGCGGGGCTGATGATCGGTGCGCTGGCCGGGTCGGTCAAGCACGCCCTCAATCACAAGGCCGCCGGCCTCGACTTCATCATCTGCCAGGGATCGGAGGGCGGTGGCCACACCGGCGACGTCGGGA
>JBEKOI010000399.1:0-3127 GCA_049521915.1 Acidimicrobiales bacterium
GTTCGCGGCTTCTCGAAGTAGACCCGCATGACAACGAAGAGCCGATCCCTCATGCGTTCAGCGGCATCCTGCAGGCGTTTCGCGTACTCGAGGGCAGCGCCGGGATCGTGGACTGAGCATGGACCGACGATAACCAGCAGTCGATCATCTCTACCGTCGAGGATCCCGGTCACGGTATCCCGGCTGCCTCGAACCAGCTCTTCGTGCGATTGAGTCAGCGGTAAGCGCTCGCGTACCTCTTGTGGCGATAGGAGCGCGCTGACGCTGGCGATGCGTCTATTGCGAATCGGGTCGCTCGGGTTCACGGTGTCTTCCTCTCCGCAAGCCGTTCGAACCCGAAAGTGACCGGCTCGCCTTGTTGGGGCAAAGCAAAAGGCAGAGGCGAATTCGCCTCTGCCTTTTCAGCCGGTCCTGGTTGGATAGCGTTCAGTGCGTAGTAGCGCTCCGAAACCCACCCAGGGCCGGCTCGTCAAACCACTGATAGCACTTCACGCTTCTCAGGATAACAGCCCGCTCTGCAAGCAATCCACCCCGGGCCTTTGTGGTGACCGCCCTCGCCTCGAACCCCCACAGTCCGATCGACGGCGCATCGACGTTGGTGCTCAGGAGCCTGATCCGCTCGGCGTTCAATCTGTTGGATGCTCACAAATGAGAGATCGCATCCCCGGGACGAACAAATCGCTGTCAACGTGCGCCCACGGTCGGCGTTCTGGGACAGTGGGAGCCGGGTGAAGCGCACCCTATTGAACGAAGACCTTCCCTTCCCTTTCGGTCACCTTGCCACGTCGCAACGGAATCACCTTGGTCAACAGTCGGTAACCAGAATCGAGGCCCGGGACTTTGGCGAAGGCGCCCTGTGGGCCCAGGGTCATCCGACCGGTGGAGACGTCGTATTTTCCACCGTGCCACGGGCACACCAAGCAGCCTTCCTCGTCGATTGAACCCTTGGCGAGATCGGCGCGGAGATGCCGGCACCGACGACTCACGGCGAACAGTTCGCCCCCAGCATTCCCGACGGCATAACGAGCTGCGCCTCGGACGACGCCAGGTTGCAGTTCTGCAACGGTTCCGACTTCGACTTCTTGACTCATAGTGGCCCCCTGGGTGGTGGTGAGAACCTTAGGCACACTGCCAGCCGCGTTTCCCAACGTGCTCAATCCCGTCGAACTGTGGCACTCCTCGGACTCCAATGATTCACCCGAATGGTCAGCTTCCTCCGAGCATTTGAGACGTGAACTGGCTGAGGTCAAAGTAGTCGCGCCAGGCGGCAAAGAGCCCCTTGTGGACCTCGATGACACCCATCATCGGCAACGAAGCGGTTGTTCCGTCCGCTCTCGTGAGGTGATCGACACGTTCTGTCATGACAATCGGACCTTCGGCCATCATGTGGATCATTTCGACATCCACCTGACCGCCTACTCTCATGAACTGAGCGAAGGTCGCTTCGATGGCGGCGCGCCCTCGAACTGGCTCAAGCGGACCGTTGTGGTACACGGCGTCTTCGCTGAAGTATGACCCCAAGGCAGTGGTGTCGGCTGTTGGCCAGGCCTCAATAAAGACCGCCATGAAGTCCTGAACCGTCTCCAGGGCAGTGGGCATCGACACCTCCAAAGAACTCACTCAGAGATAAGCGCAGCCTGACACTCTGCTCGCTTCGGAGCCAGTGACGATCAGCCAGGCCGCTCCCCGTCCCGGCAGCGTTCGGGGCTACCGAATCCATCAACTTGCGACATTTGCCGCTGACACGATCCGATCTGGGTGGAGTCGGACGAGAAGCTCTCCCTCGACCCCGTTCCGAGCGCCGAATTCTTCAGCCCGACTCTTTCCCATATAGCGGCCGCCGATGATTGTGGCCCACCTGCCAACCTCTCCCAGGTCTTCGGAGAGAACCACAGACCCCTCGATCGTCACGAACGAATACGGAGCTCGATCATCTTGGACGCAAAGAGCGGCACAGAGCGTTCGGGCGAGGTTTCGACCCTTCACCGTATCTCTGCCTGTATTGAAGACGATGTCCCCGTTGTCGTCGGTCACAAACCAAACTGGAGCGACGTGTGGCCGCCCATCGGCTCGGGTGGTGGCGAGCGTCCCAGGGCGAGCTGGATCAGATGCGAGAAAGCTATTCACTTCGTGGTTAGTCATCAGATGGTAAGCCATCAAGTCGTTCTAGCGCGGGGACGTTCGCACCTGTCGCTTCCGCGAAATAGTGCCACTTCAGGCACCTAATGACTGGCCGACAAATGTGGAGGTGTCCTACCCTCCCGGCAGCGTTCGGGGACACACCCCCGGGGCGATGTGCTGGTCACTGATCGGAAAGACTTTCTGCCCGGTTGAGGTTACTAGTGCGGTAACGCCTTCCTGATTCGAGAAAACTCACCGCATTGTCCGTACTCTCCGAGCAAATCATTTACAGCTCGATGTCCGCATAGAGGTGATGGCGGTCGAGCAAATTGAAACACCGGTCTTCGCAGACTTGGGCGATGCGGGGATCGATCTCGTACTTCGCTTTGGCGGTGGATGTCGCCGGTGTCGTGGCTCTCAAGGCAGTGACTATGACGTCGGCGACTTCGTCGATCTCGTCTGGTCCAAATCCCAGCGTGGTCAGCGCCGGTGTTCCAAGTCGTATTCCCGAGGTGTACCAGGCGCCGTTGGCGTCACCTGGCAACAAGTTGCGATTGGTGACCACGCCTGCGTCAATCAGGGCAGCCTCAGCCTGACGGCCGGTAAGTCCGAAGCTGGAAGTCACGTCCAAGAGCACAAGGTGGTTGTCAGTCCCCCCAGTGATGAGCCGTGCACCCCGCCGCAGCAGACCTTCCGCCAGCGCACGTGCATTCTCTACGATGTGAACGGCATAGGCAGCGAACGAGGGCTGGCGAGCCTCAGACAAAGCAACGGCCTTGGCAGCCATCATTTGGGGCAGCGGGCCACCGAGGACCATCGGACATCCTTTGTCTACACAGGGTGCATATTCCTCGGTGCAGAGAACTAGTCCACCCCGAGGTCCGCGCAGTGACTTGTGGGTGGTGGAGGTCACGACATCGGCGTGGGGCACCGGATCGAGGTCGCCGACCAGCACTTTCCCGGCCACCAGCCCAGCGAAGTGGGCCATGTCGACCATGAAAGTAGC
>JBEKOI010000400.1:0-3123 GCA_049521915.1 Acidimicrobiales bacterium
CGACGCGGCCCACGTGGTGGTGGGAGCGGGCAATCGGAGTGCCGTGTCCCTCTACGAGCAGGCCGGGTTCGTGACCGTGCAGCGCTTCGAGCTCCACGCCGGCACCGAGTCGCTGCTCATGCAGTGGGACCGCCCCCCCGAGCCGGCGGTTCCTGACCGTGCCCTCCCGTCATGAGCGGTCCGCTGGTCGGTGCCATCGCCCTGGTCGTGACCCTCGGGGCCACGCCCCTGGTCATGGTGGCGGCCGGACGGCTGGGGATCGTGGACCGGCCCGGGGCGCTCAAGCCCCAGACAGATCCCGTCCCCTATCTGGGTGGGGTGGCCGTGCTGGCCGGCACCGCATTCGGCGCCGCGGCCGGGAGACCGACGATTGTGGTGCCCCTGGCCGCCGCGGTCTGCCTCGGGGTCGCCGACGACCGGTTCGACCTCCCGGCGTCGGGACGCCTGGTCGGACAGCTCGTCATCGGCGCTGCCGTGGTGGTGACCTGCCCGGTCCACCTACCGGGAGTCCTCGCCGCGCTGGTGCTGCCGGCCGTTGCCGTCGTGGTCATCAACGGGATGAACCTGATCGACGGGCTCGACATGCTGGCCGCCGGCGTGGCCGCGGTGGGCGCCGGGGGGTTCGCCGTCATCCTCCATGGATCCGGTCGACAGCTCGCCATCGCGCTGGGTGCGTCCCTGGTCGGGTTCCTCGTCTACAACCGGCCACCGGCCCGGGTGTACCTGGGCGACGGGGGCTCCTATCTCCTGGGAACGGCGCTGACCGTGCTCCTGGCCGAATCCTGGGCCCCGGGTCGTGCGGTGCCGGTGGGGACGGCGGCCCTGGTCATCGTGGCCATACCGGTGGGCGAGGTGGCCTTCGCCGCCGTCCGGAGGCTTCGCGGTCGCTCCCCGCTGATGGCCGGCGATCGCGGCCATCCCTACGATCGGCTGGTGGACCGGGGATGGGCCCGCCCGTTGGCCAGTACGGCCTACATCGGGATGGAGGCCGTACTGGCCGGGGCCGCGCTGGTGGCCGTGCACCTCGGATCGATGGCCGCGGCGGTCACGGTCGACGCGCTCGGGGCCGTCCTGCTCGTAGCATCGGCCATGGCCACCGGTGCCCTCACCCCCGATCAGGAGAGCCGCGCGTGACCAGGATCTACCTGTCCCCCCCCGAGGTCGGGCCGGAGGAGCGGCGCATGCTCCTCGAGGCCCTGGACTCCAACTGGATCGCCCCGGTGGGACCCGATATCGACGCCTTCGAGCGGGAGCTCGCCGACCGGGTCGGGGTGGCCCACGCCGTGGCCCTGTCCAGCGGTACCGCCGCGCTCCACCTCGGGCTGCAGCTCGTCGGGGTGGGCGCCGGCGACGACGTGCTCGTCCCGTCCTTCACCTTCGTCGCCACCGCGGCCACGGTGAAGTACCTCGGCGCCAATCCGATCTTCGTCGACTGCTCGTCGTCGAATTGGGCCATGGACCCCGAACTGGTGGCGCAGGAACTGTCCGCCCGGGCCCGGCGCAACCAGCTGCCGGCCGCCCTCGTGACCGTGGACCTCTATGGCCAGACAGCCGATTACGACGCCCTGACCGCACTGTGCGACACCTACGGCGTCCCGCTGATCGAGGACGCGGCCGAGGCGCTGGGCGCCACCAACGGCAACCGTTCAGCCGGATCGTTCGGCCGCGCCGGCGTCTTCTCGTTCAACGGGAACAAGATCATCACCACCAGCGGTGGGGGCATGCTGGTGTCGAGCTCGGCCGAACTGGTCGACCGGGCCCGGTTCCTGGCCACCCAGGCCCGGGACCCGTTCCCGCACTACGAGCACTCGGTGCTCGGCTACAACTACCGGCTCAGCAACCTCCTGGCCGCCTTGGGCCGGGCGCAATTGCGCGGGCTCGACAGTCGCATCGAGCGCCGCCGCGCCATCAACGGGTCCTACCGCGCCGCACTGGTGGACGTGCCCGGCATCCAACTGATGCCGGTGGCCGACTATGGCGAGCCGAACTGGTGGCTCACCTGCATCCTGGTCGATCCCGATCGATTCGGCGCCGACCGCGAGCAGATCCGGCTGGCCCTCGAATCGGTCGACATCGAGTCGCGACCGACATGGAAACCGCTCCATCTCCAGCCCGTGTTCGCCCACATGCCCACCGTGGGAGGAGAGGCCTGCGCGCACATCTTCGAGCACGGACTCTGCCTGCCGACCGGATCCGCCCTGTCCGAGGGCGATGTGGACCGGGTGGTCGAAACCATCCTCGCCCTGCGCCGATGACCGATCGGCCGCCGTCCTCCGACCGCACCAAGCCGGCCCCGGAACCGCATGATACTGATGAAATAGTGGCGGATTCGGTCGTATGATTGGCGATATGGCACCGAAGGGGGGGTCCCGCGACCCGGGACAGGCGAGGCCGCGCGCCCTCGCGTTCTACCTCCCCCAGTTCCACCCGATCCCGGAGAACGACGAATGGTGGGGCAAGGGGTTCACCGAGTGGAACAACGTCACGAGGGCCCAGCCCTTCTTCCCGGGCCACTACCAACCGCACGTCCCCGGGGAGCTCGGCTACTACGACCTGCGCGTTCCCGAGGTGCGGGAAGCCCAGGCGGCGTTGGCCGCGGCCTACGGCATCTCGGGGTTCGTCTACTACCACTACTGGTTCCACGGGAAGCGCCTGCTCGGACGGCCACTCGACGAGGTGCTGGCCTCGGGTTCACCGGACTTCCCCATCGCCCTGTGCTGGGCCAACGAGGAGTGGACCCGGAATTGGGACGCCCGGACCGGGCAGGTCCTGATGCCGCAGGAGTTCAGCGACGAGGACGACCTGGCCCATATCCGGTGGCTGGCCACCGCCTTCGCCGACGACCGCTACATCAAGATCGACGGCAGGCCCCTGATGCTGATCTACCGGCCCGGGCAGCTCCCCAATCCCAAGCGGACGGCCGACATCTGGCGGGCCGAGGCACAGCGGCTGGGGTTCCCCGACCTCTATCTGTGCTGGGTGGAGAGCTGGGGTCCTCCTCCCGGTGGTCCCGAGGCCTTCGGACTCGACGCCTCCGTCGGGTTCATGCCCCTGAGCGGCGAGCGGATCTACGCGCCCTTCGAAGGTGCCCGCGGCCATCGCATCCTCGACTACCGATCGGCC
>JBEKOI010000401.1:0-3123 GCA_049521915.1 Acidimicrobiales bacterium
CCAGCACCCGATCGAATCCGCCGGCCTCGTGGGCCCGGGCGATGTCGACGAGGTACCCCGGGTCGATGACCGGGCCGTCCATCCAGTCGACGACGGGTCCGTCGACCAGCGGCCCCTTGATCTCCGAGGCGTCCCTCGTGCCCACCATCCCGATGATCTCGACTGGCATGACGCGTTGCTCCTCCGGCTCGATCTGGCCCGGACCTCGTGCCCGGCGTCTCCGCCTGTGCTCTTATCGGCAGGTCAATACCTCAGGTGAAGGCCCAGTTAGACGCTAACATCGGCCCGGTGGTCAGGGGCATGAATGCTTCCAAATCCAATCACCGGCGGCCACTCGTCGCCGTGGGTTACGGGCCCCGCTGCGTGCCCATCATGCAGCTGGCCGAAGCGGCCGCGGGCGTGTGCGATCTCCTCTGGATGATCGACGGCTCCATCCCAGACATGGCCCAGATGGCCGACCTGTTGAACCGGTTCGGACCCGTCGTCGACGTGAGTGGTCTCGATGTCGAGCAGATGGCCAAGGCCCTCGCCGTCTACGGGCCCGACGGGCTGACGACCTACCTGGATGCCGGCATGGTCGGCTATGCGCAATTGGCCGCGGTGCTGAACCTGCCGTTCCACACCGCGGCGACGGCCGCGGCACTCACCGACAAGGCGCGACAGCGCCAGGTCCTGGCCGATGCCGGGCTGCCCATGCCCGCCTGCAAGGTGATCCGGCCCGATCAGGCCGAACCGGAGCTCGCATCCATCGAGGCCGACGTGGGCTGGCCGGCACTGCTCAAGCCGAGGTCGGCCCAGGGGAGCCGCTACACGTTCCTGGCACCCGACCGGGCAGAGCTGGCCAGGCTCCTCGATGCGCTGGGCCCCGGCCGTCCGGAGATGGTGCTCGAGGGGTACATCGCCGACGACCCGGCTCGGGCGGACGACACCTACGCCGCCTATGTCTCGGTGGAGACCGTGGTGGCCGCCGGCGCCATCAGCCACCTGGCGCTGACCGGACGGTTCCCACTGGCCGAGAACTTCCGGGAGACCGGCTTCTTCATCCCGGCCGCCCTGGGCGATGCCGAGCGGGTCGAGGTGCTCGGACTGGCCACGGCGGCCATTGAGGCGCTCGAGGTTCGCGCCGGCTGCCTCCATACGGAGATCAAGTTCACACCCGACGGCCCCCGTCTCATCGAGGTCAACGGCCGGGTCGGCGGCGGCGTGCCGGAGATGATCGAGCGCGCCGCCGGGGTCCCGCTCCTCGAGCTCACCCTCCGGGTGGCTCTCGGGGAGGAGGTCCGGATCGACGGGCCGGTGGCCACCGAGCGCATCGGCTACCGATTCTTCCTGCAGCCGCCGGCCGTCTCGGCCACGGTGACCGCCATCGAGGGTGTCGACCGGGTCAGCGACCATCCGGGCGTTGACACCATCAGCGTGCACCAGGGCCCGGGCGCCGACCTCGACTGGAGGGACGGCTCGCGGACCCACATCATGGCGGTCGTCGGTTCGACGGCCGACTACGACGAGCTGCAGGCGGTCTACCAACTCCTCCACAACGAGGTCACGGTCACCTATGCCGATGTGAGGCAGTAGTGACGGTGCGGCTGGTCCGGGCCCCGACGGTGGACCCGGGCCCACCGCACGACGGGACGCTGCCGGCCCGATGGGTGTGCGCCTTCGTCAACAACATGCCCGACGGTGCCTTCGATGCGACCGAGCGTCAGTACCTGGAATTGCTGGAGGCAGGGTCGGGAGACGAAGTGGTCGAGGTGCGCCGCTTCACCATGCCCGACGTCCCGAGGGGCGACCGCACCGCGGCACGGATCGCGGAGGAGTACCTGCCCTTCGAGACCGTACGGGAGGGACCGCCCGATCTCCTGATCGTGACCGGTTCGAACCCGCTGGCCCCGCGGATCGAGGACGAGCCGTACTGGGAGGACCTGGCCGCACTGTTGTCCTGGGGGCGCGAGCACATCCCGTCCATGCTGCTGTCCTGTCTGTCGGCCCATGCCGCCCTGGTCGTGTTCGACGGGATCGAGCGGACCACGCTCGACACCAAGTGCACCGGTGTCTTTCCCCAACGGGCGCTCCCTCATCCACTGGCCGACGGTCTCGGGCCGCCCCTCGTCCTCCCGCACTCCCGGCTCAACACCGTCGGCGTCGACCAGGTGGTGGCGGCCGGCTACGAGGTCGTCCTCCAGTCCGACGCCGTCGGGTGGAGCGTGGTCACCAAGGCCACGGGCCGTTGCCGGGTCGTCCTCGTCCAGGGGCACCCCGAGTACGATCCTTCCAGCCTGCTCCGCGAGTACCACCGTGACGCGAGGCGGTACGTGCTCCACGAGCGCGACGACGTGCCGTGCCTCCCGCTGTGCTGTGTGGCCCCGGGCGACTGGGAGCAGCTCCGGCTCCTCCACCAGCGGATCGTGGCGGAGCGGGACCCCGAGCTGGTCGAGTCGTTCCCCTTCGACGAGGTCGGGGACAGGGCCGAGTGGCCGTGGCGGGACGCGGCCGTCGGGCTGTACACCAACTGGATGGCCGCAGTGACGAAGAGGAGCGACTGAGAGCATGCACGACGAGACCATCGCCATCCACGGCGGCTACACGGCTGACAGTACGCGGGCGGTCGCCGTGCCCATCTACCAGACGGTGGCCCACGACTTCATCGACGCCGAGCATGCCGGTGCCGTGCTCGACCTCGAGACGCCGGGGTTTCACTACAACCGGATCAACAACCCGACCAACGACGTCTTGGAAAAGCGGATGGCGGCCCTCGAAGGCGGGACGGCGGCCCTGGTCCTGGCCTCGGGGATGGCCGCGGTGAGCTCCTCGATCCTGACCGTGGCCCGGGCCGGGACCAACTTCGTGGTGGCCCCGCAGCTCTACGGGGCCACGTTCACCTATTTCGCGCATGTGCTGCCCACCCTCGGGATCGAGGCCCGTTTCGCAGTCGACGACCGGGCCGAGTCGATCGGGGCCCTGATCGACGACGACACGTTCGCCGTCTTCTGCGAGACGATCGGAAATCCGGCCGGCAATGTCGTCGACCTCGAAGCGGTGGCTGACGTCGCCCACCGGTCCGGCGTTCCCCTCATCGTCGACAACACCGTCGCCACCCCACTGATGCTGAAGCCGTTCCAACAC
>JBEKOI010000402.1:0-3123 GCA_049521915.1 Acidimicrobiales bacterium
GACAACCGCCCGCCGTCGACGCTCGACCTCCTGCCCGCGCTGCTGCGGCCGGGCACGCCCATCGGACTGCCCCGGCGGGACCGGGCCTCGGTGCAGCAGGCCTTGGGCCGGTTCATGTCCGGGCGCTACGACCTGGTCTGGTTCTACGGTCCGCGGCCCTGGGTGCTGGCCGGGATGCCGGTGTTCGCACCGACCGTCCTCGATCTCATCGACCTGGAGGACGAGAAGATCATGGCCCGCCTGGCCGCTCCCGGCCCGCCGGTGACCGGTGCCGCCGGACGCCTTCGCCGGGCCGGGGCCAACATGGTCTCGGAGGAGGAGGTCCGTCGGTGGCGCCGGCTGCACCGCCGCAGCAGCCACCGCGTCGCCGCCGTCGTCGTGGCCAGCGATCTCGATGCCGGGCGGGCCGCCCGTCGACGTGTCGAGCACGTGCAGGTGATCGCCAACGGGTATCCCGCCGTCACCCGTCCGGTGGGTCGGGCTGCCGTCGGCACGCCGCCGACCGTTCTCTTCCAGGGTCTCCTCCGGTACCCGCCCAACATCGACGCGGCCAGATGGCTCGCCTCCGAGGTGGGCCCGGCGCTACGAAGGATGGTTCCCGACGTGGAGATCCGGTTGGTCGGGGAGCATTCCCCGGATCTGGGCTCGCTGGACGACCGACCACGGTTCACGGTGACGGGCCGGGTGCCCGACATCGCCGCCGAACTGGCCCGGGCCGACGTGGTCGTGGTGCCGGTCCGCTACGGCAGCGGCACCAGGCTCAAGATCCTCGAAGCCTTCGCCCAGCGGGTGCCGGTGGTGTCGACCCCGCTCGGTGCCGAAGGGCTCGGTGCGGTGGACGGTGTCCAGCTCCTGCTGGGCGACACGGCACCGGACCTGGCCCGGGCGTGCGCCCGCCTGCTGCACGAGCCCGGGCTGCGGGAAGCAGTGGTGTCGCAGGCCTACGAGCTGTTTCTCGAGCGCTTCCAGAGCGAGGTCATCGAACAGGAGGTGGCCCGGTTGGCCCGGGAGGTGGCCGGTCGCCCGGGTCGCTGACCGATGCCGTCGGTCATCGGGCCGGAACGGTGGGCATCACTAACATGACCGGCGATGGAAGTTCTCGCCCTCTATCTCCCCCAATTCCACCCGATCCCCGAAAACGACCGGTGGTGGGGGAAGGGCTTCACCGAGTGGACCAACGTCACCAGGGCGGTCCCGCTCTTCCGCGGTCACGTGCAACCGCACCTTCCGGCCGATCTCGGCTTCTACGACCTCCGGGTCGGTGAGGTGAGGGAGGCCCAGGCCGATCTGGCCCGGCGTCACGGCGTAACGGGATTCTGCTACTGGCACTACTGGTTCGCCGGGCGCCAGCTCCTGCAGCGCCCGCTGGAGGAGGTCCTGGCCACCGGCGCCCCCGATTTCCCCTTCTGCGTCTCATGGGCCAACCAGAGTTGGTCGGGCATCTGGCACGGGGCACCGAACCGGGTCCTCATCGAACAGACCTACCCGGGACCCGACGACGACAGGGAGCACTTCGCCCATCTGGCGGCCGCCTTCGAGGACCCGCGCTACATCAGGATCGGTGGCCGGCCGTTGCTGTTCGTCTATCAGCCCGGCGACCTCCCCGAACCGGCGCGGTTCGTCGACCGGTGGCAGAAGATGGCCCATGATGCCGGGCTCGGAGGGCTGTACCTGGTGGCGTCCCTCGGCGAAGCCAGCTACCTCGGTCGATCGAGCTACCGCTCCCATGTGGGCGATGGTTTCGATGCCGCGGTCCACTTCCAGTTTCCCTTCGGGCACGACGGCACGACCCGGGCACGCGAGCGTCTGCTGGCCCGCGGGCTCGTCCGCGGCCCGATGCGGTACCCCTATCCCGACGTGGCCACCGGTCCACCACCCGACCTCGAGGGCCGCCTCTTCCCCAGCATCTACCCCAACTGGGACAACACGCCGCGATTGGGTCGGCGGGGCCTGGTGGCCACGGGGTCGACACCGGAACGGTTCGCACGTCAGGCACGACGGGCCATCGAGCTCGCCTCGGCCAATCCCGGCGACGAGCAGGTGGTGGTGATCAAGTCGTGGAACGAATGGGCCGAAGGCAACTATCTCGAGCCTGACACCGAATTCGGGCTCGGACGCCTCGAGGCGCTCCGTCGTGAGCTCGACCGCCCGCGAGGTGCGCCCGTCTCCTCGTGACCCGGGACCGTGGTCACGCCTCGGGGGCGAGGAGCCCGCGGTAGATGCCTTCGATCTCGACCCGGGCCCTGGCGATGTCGTACCTGGCGCTGTCGGCCATGGCCTGACGGCCGAGCCGCGCCCGGAGCGCGGGATCGGAGATCAACCGCTCGAGGGCGTCGGCCAGCAGGACCGGGTTGCCCGGGGGCACCACCAGTCCGTTCACCCCGTCGGCGACCATCTGCGGCACGCCCCCGACCGCGGTGGCCGCGATCGCCGCCCCGACGCTTCCGGCTTCCATGAGGGCGACCGGGAGGCCCTCCTGATGGGAGGCGAGCACGAAGATGTCCGCGGCGGCGAGCAGTCGGAGGGCGTCGTCGCGATGCCCGAGGAACAAGAACCGGTCGCCCAGGGCGAGCCTTCGGTGCCTGGCCATGAGCTCCGCACGCTGTGACCCCTGGCCGGCGGCGGCGAACCTGACGGGCAGGCCCCGTTCGGCGAGCAGGCCTGCCGCGTCGATGAGGACGTCATAGCCCTTCTCCGACCGGAGATTGGCCACGGTGACGACCAGCACATCGTCCGGTGGGATCCCGAGCTCGGCTCGGACGTCCCGCCGGACCTCGGGGCGGGCCCGGACCAGAGCCGTCGACCGGGAGAGATCGACACCGTGGACCACGACGCGGGCGCGTGACCGCAGGGCGCGGGGAAGGGCCTCGTAGGCAGCCTGGGACACGGCCACCAGGGCCCGGTCGAAACGGACGGTGGCCCGGTTGAGCGCCTTGACCAACACGGCGACCTTGTTCCACAGGCTGTGCTCGGTGTACATGGTCAGGGGGCGCCGTCGGCGGGGGAGGGTGGCCACCACCAGGCGGCCCAGTGCCGCGGTGTAGGGCAGATGGAAGTGGACGATGTCGAAGGATCCGGCGACCAGCAGGCGGCGGAAGCGGACCATCCACCGGAGGTCCAGAT
>JBEKOI010000403.1:0-3121 GCA_049521915.1 Acidimicrobiales bacterium
CCCAAACCAGCCGACATCACCCGCGCCTGGCGCATTGTCGACGCCGACGGCCTGGTGCTCGGCCGGCTGGCCACCGAGGTGGCCGCCGTGCTGCGGGGCAAGCACAAGGCGATGTTCACCCCGAACCTCGACACCGGCGACCACGTCATCGTGGTGAACGCCGACAAGGTGGTCCTCACATCGGGTAAGGCGGAGACCAAGCTCGCGTACCGCCACAGCGGATACCCGGGGGGCCTCACCGCCACCCGGTACAGCGATCTGATGGTCGAGCACTCCGACCAGGTGGTCCGGAACGCCATCACCGGGATGTTGCCGAAGACGCGCCTCGGACGGCAGATGGCCACCAAGCTGAAGGTCTACACCGGTGCCGAGCACCCGCACGCGGCCCAGTCCCCCGTACCCCTGGAGCTTCCGGACGCGCGCCGCACGGCGTCGGCCCGGAGTGGCGCGTGAGCACCGTCGCCGACCAGGCAACCGCACGAAACGATCGCGAGGAATCCACCGTGGCCACAGCCCCCCCCATCTGCCAGACGACAGGCCGACGCAAGCGGGCCGTCGCCCGGGTCCGGATCCGTCCGGGTCAGGGGGCCATCACCGTCAACGGCCACAAGTTCGAGGACTACTTCACCTCCGCCACCCATCGCATGATCGTCACCGAGCCCCTGCGGCTGACCGACACCTCGGAGTCGTGGGCCATCGACGTGACGATCGACGGCGGTGGGGTGTCCGGCCAGGCCGGCGCCTTCCGGCTCGGGATCGCCCGGGCGCTGTGCCAGCTCGACCCCGAGCTCAGGGCCGCGCTCAAGAGGGCGGGGTTCCTCACCCGTGACTCGCGGGAGAAGGAGTCGAAGAAGTACGGCCTGAAGAAGGCCCGCAAGGCTCCCCAGTACTCCAAGCGGTAGTCCGGTGGCCAGAATCCGGTTCGGCACCGACGGCGTCCGGGGTGTCGCCAACGTCGAACTGACCACCGACCTGGTCCTTGGTCTCGGACGCGCCATCGGCCGCACCATGACCGCCACCACCTTCGTGGTCGGCCGCGATACCCGCCGGTCGGGCCCCATGCTCCAGGCCGCGCTGTCCGCCGGACTGGCCAGCGAGGGGGCGGACGTGGTCGACGTCGGGGTGCTGCCCACGCCCGCCCTGGCCTGGCTGTCGGCGATGCGCGGCGTTCCCGCCGTGGTGATCTCGGCGTCACACAACCCCTTCACCGACAACGGGATCAAGGTGTTCGCGGCCGGCGGGGTCAAGCTCAGCGCCGAGGAGGAGTCCGCCATCGAGGACGAGCTCGAACGCGTGCTCGATCCATCGGCCCGAGGCCCCCGGACGCTCGAGGGCCACAGCGTGGGCACCCTGGCCGCCGAGCCCGGCATCGAGGACTCCTACGTCGACCACCTCGGTTCGCTGGTGGAGGGCCGCAGGCTCGACGGCATGCGGTTGGTGGTGGACAGCGCCAACGGGGCCGCCTCCGGCCTGGCGGCCCGGGTCTACGAGCGGCTGGGAGCCGAGGTGGTGGCCATCGGCTGTGATCCGGACGGCACCAACATCAATGCCGGGTGCGGGTCCACCTCGACCGGGACCCTGGCCACCGCCGTGGTCGAACACGGTGCCCACCTGGGTCTGGCCCTCGACGGGGACGCCGACCGCCTCCTGGCCGTGGATCACGGGGGCAGGGTGGTCAACGGGGACGAGCTGCTCGCCCTGTTCGCCCTGGACCTGGCCGAGCGGGGACAGCTGGCCGGCAACACCGTGGTCGTCACCGTGATGAGCA
Organism: Acidimicrobiales bacterium; assembly: GCA_049521915.1. GTDB lineage: Bacteria > Actinomycetota > Acidimicrobiia > Acidimicrobiales > RAAP-2 > Bog-756. The sequence goes on from JBEKOI010000403.1 coordinate 1,769, forward strand.
ACCTCGGGTTCCGCCTGGCCATGGAGGAGCGGGGCATCGTCGTGGAGGAGACGCCGGTCGGCGACCGTCACGTGCTGGCCGCCCTGGACAAGCACGGTTTCGCCCTCGGGGGTGAGCAGTCGGGGCACATCGTCTTCCGGCGGCTGGCCACGACCGGTGACGGACTCCTGACCGGACTTGTCCTGGCCGACCTGGTGTCCCGGAAGGGCAAGCCGCTGGCCGAGCTGTTGGACGGGCTGGTCGTCCGGGTCCCCCAGGTGCTGATCAACGTGCCGGTGCCCAACACCGAGCTTCTCGACACCGCCGAGGCGGTGTGGTCGGCCGTGGCCGAGGAGGAGGAACGGCTCGGCGACGGCGGGCGGGTCGTCCTGCGCCCGAGTGGGACCGAGCCCCTGGTCAGGGTCATGGTGGAGGCCGTCGGCGACGGGGTGGCCGAGGAGATCGCCACCCGGCTCGGCAACCTGGTCGAGTTCGAGCTCCAGGCTGCCGCGGCCACCCACGGGTGAACCACTAGCCTCGAGGCCATGTGCGGCATCATCGGGATCACGTACGGCCCGGGGAAATCCGATGGCGCGGCGGTGGTCGATGTCCTCCTCGAGGGTCTGGCCCGCCTCGAGTACCGGGGCTACGACTCCGCCGGGCTGGCCGTGGTGGGGGCGCCCGGCGAGCAGGGCGTCTGGCGGGCCCGGGGGGCCAACGGGACCCGTTCCCTCGACGATCTGGTCAAGCGGGCGGAGTGGGCCCCGGAGGGCGCGAGCGCCGGGATCGGCCATACCCGGTGGGCCACGCACGGCGGTCCGACCGAGGCCAACGCCCATCCCCATCTGGACTGTTCGGGTCGGCTAGGGCTGATCCACAACGGGATCATCGAGAACCACGTCGAGCTGGAGGACGAGCTCCGGGCCGCCGGCCACCGCTTCGAGTCGGAGACCGACACCGAGGTCCTGGCCCATCTCATCGAGGCCTCACTGGCCGCCCGTCCCGAGGGTGGACTGGTCGGCGCCGTACGCCACGCCCTCGGCCGGATACGGGGGTCGTTCTCCGTGGCCGTCGTCCATTCCGACGAGCCCGATCTCATCGTGGCCTCCCGCCGGGTGTCACCGCTCCTGATGGGGATCGGCGACTCGGCGGCCTTCCTGGCCTCGGACGTTCCCGCCATCCTCGGGCTCACCCGCGAGTTCCTGGTCCTCGAGGACGACCAGATCGCCGAGCTGCGACCGGGTTCCGTCAGGGTCACCACCCTGGACGGGACCGAGGTGGAGCCGGACCGGCTGACGGTCGACTGGGACCTCGACTCGGCCCGCAAGGACGGATTCGACGACTACATGAGCAAGGAGATCCGCGAGCAGCCGC
>JBEKOI010000404.1:0-3054 GCA_049521915.1 Acidimicrobiales bacterium
TGCACCGTGACCGTGGTGCCGTCTTGTGCAGTGATGGTGAACGAGCCGTGGCCGATCGTCCGAACGGTGCCCACAGCGATCGGTCTTGCATCCCCGAACGGCTGTTGACCAGATGGAGCGGCCGGTCGAGGCGAACCGGATGGCCTTGATGGCGGTGTCGCCGCGCCGGCCACGGCGCCGCCACTGACAATCAGCCCGAGGGCCAAGGCGGCTGCGCTCGTCACCCGAACCCCCCGGCGGCGCCGTTGACTGATGGCCGGGAACGGATCGGATTCATCTGCTCCTGGATGCACCGGATGACTTTCGCTCATGTCCTGCTCCTTGATCGATGACTGCTGTCAAGGATGAGCATGGAGCGCTCGGCTGTGGCCTGACTGTGGCTCAGGGGAGTGAACGATAGGAATGCGGGTGCTCAGTCGGCCCAGAGCCCTTTGCGGTCCATATAGCCCACGGCGAGCTCGTCGAGCCGATCCGAACTGTCGGCAGCACCCTCTTCTTCGCTGGACACCGGCTGGGCCTCCCGCGCCAGCTGTTCATGTGCCTTACGCCGGGCCTGCAAACGAACCACATCTTCAAGGCTTGTACGAGGTGCGAGGTAATAGATGACGTCGCAGTCGAGTGCAGCCGCAGCTCGTCGCAGCGTGTCCAATTTGATCGTGCCGCGGATCTCACTGTTCTCGAGACCGGAGATGGTTGACTGCCCGACCCCCATGCGGGTGGCCAACTCCGTGCTCGACATTCCGAGAGCGTCTCTGATCGCCCTGATCCATCCGTGATGGGGCCTCGGCTCGTCCACCACCAGACGAAGTCGGTCAATTCGCGCATCGAAGTACCTACGTGCCTGTGCACTGGTTTGGCTCATTTGGCCAATTTATCGCCTACAGCCGTTAGGTATCTGAAATTTATATCGGCTGTAGCCGATAATTTGGCCAATTTGGAAATTGTGGAGAAGCTAGGGGGTGGGAGGTCGTGCCGGCCGCGGCGGCGGGGAAGGGCGGCACTGTGCGCCCTCGGCGGCAGGGAGAGGCGGGAGCTCATTGGCCGCACTTGCGCCCTCAGCGGCCGGCCGCCCGGATCATCGAGACCACGTCGTCCCACCCGAAACCCACGGTCTCGCCCACGACGGTACGCGTCGCCGGGTCGACCAGGACGAAGAAGGGATAGCCCAGCACCCGGTAGTCGGTCCATGCCTCCTCGCTCATGATGACCGGGATTCGGCCGATTCCTGCCGCCGCTCGCCTTATCTCATGAGGAGTGACAGAGGCAGGCCCCTTGGTCACGATCGCCACCGATGTCCCGGGCGGGAGCTCAGCTCGGGAATTGTCGCCAAACCCGCGCCAGAATTCTTCGCAGCCTTGGCACTTGAGGTGCAAGAAGGCCAACAGGACGGCGTCGGCGAACTCGTCCATCCGGATACTGACCGGAGCGCCGGCGGGGTCAGTTCCGGCAATGTCCGGTGCCGGTCGTGCCATCTCGACGCCGAGTCCGCCGGACGGGATGGGCCGGAGGCCGGCCACGAACTCGGGGTCGGACAGCGGGGGTGGAGGCGCTAGCCCGTCACCGGAGCGCCGTCGTCGATCACCTCGATTGCGTTGCCATTGCCACACCACCGACACGACACCTCCTCCACCGATTCATCGAGGACCTCAACGTCCTCCACGGTCAGTTCACCGCCGACCGAGAAGTGATGGAACGCCCTCGTCCGACGGTTCGTCACCACGTTGAAACGAGTGAGATTGCCACATGCGGCACAGCGGTAGCGGGTCAGCCGTGGAGGGTCGGTCGAGGAGCCATGGGCGGCGGCCGAAGGCGATTCAGTGGTCACCGACCACACGGTAGTCGCCGGAGCCGGGCCCTCACATCTCCCACGACGAACGTATGTTCGCTATCCTGTGTGGATGGAGATCGAGCGGCAGCGGTCCTTCGATGACCTTGGCACCCCCCTTCACCAGGTGACCTTTGTCGTACTGGACGTCGAGACGACAGGCGGCTCCCCGACCCTCGCCTCGTTGACGGAAGTGGCCGCGGCCCGCTACCGGGGGGGCGAGATGCTCGGCACCTACCAGACCCTCGTACGACCCGACGAGCGAATTCCTCCCCTCATCACCGCGCTGACCGGCATCACCGACGCCATGGTGTCCGGAGCCCCCCGCGTCGGTGAAATGCTCCCCTCCTTCTTGGAATTCGTCGGCGGCGCTGTGCTCGTAGGTCACAACCTTCGCTTCGACCTCTCCTTCCTCGACCACGCCCTGGTATCCACCGGTAGAGAGCGCCTGACCAACGCCAGAGTGGACACGTTGACACTGTCACGTCGGCTGGTCCGTGACATGGTGCCCAACTGCAAATTGGGCACGCTGGCGTCGACCCTTGACCTGTCCCATCAGCCCTCTCACCGGGCACTGGCCGATGTTCTGGCCACCGGTGACCTCTTGCACGCGCTGCTCGAACGAGCCGGCTCGTTCGGAATAGTGGAGCTCGAAGAGCTGCTCGACCTCACGCGCCTGCTCGGACATCCCCAGGCCGGCAAACTGCGCCTCACGACCCGGCTCCCTCATCTGCCGGGCGTCTACTGGTTCGTCGACGCAGCCGGAAATGTGCTCTATGTGGGAAAGGCGACCGACCTGCAGGCACGCGTCCGCTCATATTTCACAGGGGACAGACGGTCCAAGGTGGGCCGGCTGCTTCGCCAGCTCCATGCTGTCAACCATCGTGTGTGCCCTGGGCCACTCTCGGCGGCGGTTACCGAAGGCCGGCTCATCAGAGCGTGGTCACCCGACTTCAACAAGCAGGGCAAAGTGAGAAAGAGGAACCAGCTACGGCCAGGACGACCATCGGACCGAGCTGCCCGACTACCTGCTCATCGCAGGCCTGCCCGCCGACCCACTTGGAGCACCGACCAGCTGGCAGAGGATCCCGTCGAGCTCCTGACGCCGATGGTCGAAAGGCTCCTCCAATTGGCTGATCAGCGGCGATACGAGGAAGCTGCCGCCGTCCGAGATGAGGCGGAGCAGCTGCGCCGTCTGCTTTCCCGGCATCGGCAGGTGGAGTCGCTGC
>JBEKOI010000405.1:0-3048 GCA_049521915.1 Acidimicrobiales bacterium
AGATCCTCGGGATTCGCGACGGGAACGGCGTGCTGGTACCGCCAATGGAATGGGATCCGGCAACCGGGGCCGAACTGCCTCGCGAACTGGTCGAGGTCGGTCCAGCGGGCACGATCGAGTCGTGGACGTGGGTGCCTGAGCCCACGGAGCAGCATCCGCTCGACCATCCCTTCGCCTTCGCTTTCATCCGGCTCGACGGGGCATCAACACCGTTGCTCCACGGGGTCGATGCGGGTTCGCCGAGCGACATGGCCGACGGCATGAGAGTGGCGCCGCGCTGGAAGGGCAAGCGGATCGGCCACATCACTGACATCGCCTGCTTCGTACCGGGCGAGGAGTCTGAAGTCGAGGGTGATGACTTGGGCGCGGCCGCCGAGCCGGTGGAGATGATGGACTACCTCGCATCCATCGCCTACCGGAATCCGGTGCCCACGACGAGCGATGTAGTGGTCGACGCTTCTCGGCAGCACCGCCTCGTCGGATTCCGCTGCGCCGTATGCGGTAGGACATATGCCGGCGGTCGGGGCATATGTCCCATCGACTCGCTCGAGCTCGACGAGCAGCACTTGGTCGACTTGCCGCCGACCGGCACGATCACGAACTTCGTGATCGTCACGCCGGTGCAGTATCCGGGGCAGACCGAGACCGAGCCGTTCGCCCGGGTCTTTGTTCTGCTCGACGGCACCGACGTGGTGCTCAGCTACCAGCCGGTGGTGGAGCTTCCGGTCCATGACGTGGCGGTGGGTGTTCGGGTGAGCGCGGTGTGGGCGTCAGCGGCGGAAGAGACCGACGGCAACCCATACGGGAGCCTGATCGGCTGGATGCCCAACGGCGAGCCCAGCGTGGACGACCCCGATCTCGTGAACAGGATCTTCTGACATGACGACTTCAACAGACATGGCGGTGGTGGGCTGGGCGCAGACCCCCATGGTCCGCCACACCGAGCTGAGCGAGACCCAGCTGTTGGTCCGCGTGATTACCGATGCGCTGGAGCCACTTGGGCTGACCCGGTCCGACGTCGACTTCACTTGTCTCGGTTCGTGCGACTACATCACCGGCCAGGCCTTCTCATTCGTGGGGAACCTCGATGCCATTGGTGCGTGGCCCCCGAAGCGGGACTCTCATGTGGAGATGGACGGAGCCTGGGCACTGTACGAGGCCTGGCTGCGACTGCACGAGGGTGATATCGACATCGCCGTCGTGACCGGATCTGGCCGCTCCTCGACCGGAAATCCTGCCCTGATCTACCCGATGGAGATGGACCCGTTCTATCTGGCACCCATCGGTGCCGACCCGGTCACGTTCGCCGCGTTGCAGGCCCGCGCTGTGATCGCCGCCGGTATCGCCGACGAGCGCTCGATGGCCGAAGTGGCCGTCCGCTCGCGCGGGAGGGGGGTGGTCGACGAGCTGCTGGCCGGCGAGTACGTACGCGAGCCCTTGAGGCGTCACGACCTGCCGCCGATCACCGACGGTGCCGCGGCCATGGTTCTGGCCCGAGGTGACCGTGCCCGCCAGCTCGTCGAGCGGCCGGCCTACATCACCGGTTTCGACCATCGAACCGAGTGCCACAACCCGTCGTTCCGGGCCCTGGACGACTCACCGTCGACCCGCATCGCGGCCGCGGCGGCCGGACTTGACGACAAGCCGGTGGAGGTGGCCGAGTTGCAGGCTGCCTTTACCCACGAGGAGCTGCTTCTGCGTTCGGTGCTCGGCCTCGGTGAGGACGTCAGCGTCAATGCCTCCGGAGGCGCGCTCAAGGCCAATCCGATCATGGCCACCGGTCTCAGTCGTATCGGCTATGCCGCCGAGCACATTTTCGGCGGTGGCGCGCGGTCGCTGGCGCACGCCACCAGCGGTCCGTGCCTACAACAGAATCTCATCTGCATCCTGGAGGGAAAGTCATGATTCCCGTAGCTGTCGTCGGGGTCGGTCAGACCCATCACAAGACCCGCCGCCGTGACGTGTCCGTGGGCGGAATGGTGCGGGAGGCCGTCTTCCGGGCGCTGGAAGACGCACAGATGACGATGGACGACATAGACGCCGTCGTCCTGGGTAAGGCCCCGGACCTGTTCGAGGGGATCATGAAGCCGGAGCTCTACCTCTCTGACGCTCTTGGAGCGGTCGGCAAGCCGATGTTTCGGGTGCACACCGCTGGCTCGGTGGGTGGGACGACCGGTATCGTTGCCGCGTCGCACGTGCAGGCCGGCAAGCACAAGAGGGTGCTGGCTGTCGCGTTCGAGAAGCAGTCAGAGGGTAATGCCCAGTTCGCACTGGGGTCCGGCAAGGGGGCCTCGCTGGGCGCAGGAGGTGCGTTCGCCCCCTTCATTCGCGCCTACATCCACCGCTCGCGTGCCCCGGAAGACATCGGCTGGAAGGTCGCAGTCAAGGACCGGCAGAATGCCCTCAAGAATCCGTATGCTCACTTGAAGATCGAGGACATCTCCATCGAGAAGGTGCGCAACAGCCCGATGATGTGGGAGCCGATCCGCTTTCTCGAGTCCTGCCCGTCATCAGACGGCGCCTGCGCCGTGGTCATCACCGACGAAGCGGGAGCGCGAGGCCGCAACCCTGCATGGATACTTGGTGCGTCGTCTCGCTCCGAGCCGCCGTCGTTCCCCGGTCGCGACCCGGTACGACCCGAGGCTTGCCTGCAATGTGCGAAGGACGTCTTCGCCCAGGCTGGCATCTCTCGTCCGCGCCAGCAGATCGACATGGCCGAGCTCTACGTGCCGTTCTCCTGGCACGAACCCATCTGGCTCGAGGCACATTTCATCGCCGAAGAGGGCGAGGGCTGGAAGATGACCGACGCTGGCGACACCGAGATCGGTGGTTCGTTTCCCGTCAACTGCTCCGGCGGTGTGCTCTCGTCCAACCCCATCGGCGCTTCGGGTCTGCTCCGCTTCGCCGAAGCGGCCAACCAGGTGCGGGGCGTCGCCGGTGAGCACCAGGTCGCCGGGGCCAAGACGGCCCTCGCCATGGCCTATGGCGCCAACTCGCAGTACTTCAGCATGTGGGTGGTGGCCAACAGCCTGCAGCCGTTCGGCTGAG
>JBEKOI010000406.1:0-3031 GCA_049521915.1 Acidimicrobiales bacterium
TTCGCCGATCCCACGGGAGCGGCGGCAGCGGTCTGGCAGCCGCGCCGGCATCTCGGTGCCGGGCTGGTCAACGAGCCCGGCGCCCTGGCGTGGAACGAACTCTCCACCCGCGACACCGCGGCGGCCAAGAAGTTCTACGGCGAGGTGTTCGGCTGGGCCGCGGAGACCGCCGACATGGGCGGGATGGAGTACACCATGTGGAAGCTGAACGGGAACGACGTCGGCGGCATGATGGCCATGCCGGCGGAGGTGCCGGCCGAGGTGCCCTCCCACTGGCTGGCCTATTTCGGCACCGCCGACTGTGATGCCACGGTGGCCACCGCCACCGGACTCGGGGCCACGCTCTTCGCCGGACCGGTGGACATCCCGGCCGGTCGGTTCGCGGTGCTGGGGGACCCGAACGGTGCGATGTTCGGGGTGATCGCCCTGGCCGCTGACTGAGCAGGTCCTCCACTACTGTCGACCAGGTGGGCACCTCGTACATCAACCAGGCCCGGGCGGTGGTCACCGAGCTCCCGGGCCCGAACTCGCTGGCCCTCGAACGGCGGCGGGTCGCCGCCGTGGCCCCGGGTCTGAGTTCGGTCGTCCCCCTCTATGTCGAGGAGGCGTCGGGGGCCATCCTCGTCGATGTGGACGGGAACTCCCTGATCGACCTCGGTGCCGGGATCGCCGTGGTCAGCGTGGGCCACGCCGCCCCGGCCGTCGTCGAGGCCGTCCGGGATCAGGTGGCCCGGTTCTCCCACACCTGCTTCATGGTCAATCCGTACGAGTCGTATGTGGCCGTGTGCGAGGCCCTCAACGAGCTGGCCCCGGGGGATGGACCCAAGCGCTCCGTCCTGTTCAACTCCGGGGCCGAGGCCGTCGAGAACGCGGTCAAGATCGCCCGGCACGTCACCGGCCGGCAGGCCGTCGTCGTGTTCGACCACGCGTACCACGGGCGCACCAACCTGACCATGGCTCTCACAGCCAAGAACATGCCCTACCGGGACAAGTTCGGTCCCTTCGCCCCCGAGGTCTACCGCGTGCCCATGTCGTACCCCTACCGCGATCCGGAGGGGATGACCGGGGAGCAGGCGGCGTGGCGGGCGGTCGAGCAGATCGACCGGCTCGTGGGTGCCGACAACGTGGCCTGCGTGCTCATCGAGCCCATCCAGGGGGAGGGCGGGTTCGTGGTGCCCGCTCCCGGGTTCCTGCCCGCCATCGCCGCCTGGTGCCGGGACCACGCGGTGCTGCTGGCCGCCGACGAGATCCAGACGGGCTTCTGCCGGACCGGCGACTGGTTCGCCTGCGAGGACGAAGGCGTGGTGCCCGATCTCATGACCACGGCCAAGGCCCTCGCCTCGGGATATCCGCTGGCCGCGGTCACCGGGCGGGCCGACGTCATGGAGTCGGTCCATCCCGGCGGGTTGGGTGGCACCTACGGCGGGAATCCGGTGGCCTGCGCCGCCGCCGTGGCCTCCATCGACATCATGAGGAGCGCCGGGCTGGACGCGGTTGCACGCAGCATCGGCGAGGTGATGTCGAAGACGCTCGGCCGGCTCCAGGCCACCCACCCGGCCGTCGGCGATGTGCGGGGCCGGGGGGCGATGATGGCCATGGAGATCGTGCGGCCCGGGACCTCGGACCCCGACGCCGTCGCCACCCGCCGGATCGCCCAGGCCTGCCACCAGGCGGGGGTGATCGTCCTCACCTGCGGCAGCTACGGCAACGTCATCCGCCTCCTGCCGCCGCTGGTCATCGAGGAGGCGCTCCTGGCCGACGGCCTGTCTGTGCTGGACGCCGCCGTCGACCGGATCCTGACCGGCGCCGCGTCCTGATCCTCCCCGGTCAGCCGTGGGTCGGGTGGCTCGGGGTGATCCTCAGCCGTGGCGGGGAGGAAGCGCCGCCCGGACCGAGGCCAGGCCGGCATCGAGGCACTGGATCTCCTGACCGGCGTCACGGACCAGGTCACGGACCCGCTGCCCGTTGGCATCGCTGGCCGAGGCCACCGCGGCCTGCTGGACGTCGGTCGCCGCCCGCACGACCTCGACGACCTGCTCCGCCACCTCCCGGGGCACCGTCCCGCTCGATTCGACCCGAAGCACCTGATCGAGAGCCACGGCCACCTCCTGGAGGCGGCGGCAGAGCGCGGGCAGCGACGCGGTCGGAGCACCGGCATCGGCCGCGGCCCGCACCGCGGCCCTGGCCTGGTCGACGGCTCGCCAGAGCTCCTTGCGCACCTGTCGGGGGGTTTCGCGGTACATGTCCTCGGACGTCACCGGTGCCCGGCGCCTGAAGCCGCGCCGGGCCGTCGCCTCCCACAGCGCGACGGCTCCGATCACCGCCCCGTGGGAGTGGAAGGCACGCCACTTGCGCCGGCCGTACCGCCACAGCAGGAAGGTCGCCACCACGACACCGGCCATGAGGAGGGTGGCGAAGACGAGGGCGCCGGCCAGGATCGGTTCCCACAACGCGGCGAGCACTCCATCAGTGTAGGCCGCGGCAGACACCCGGGAGCAGGCGCCGGCGCCGGTCGGACCCCGGCACCGTCAGCCTCCCCGGCCTCAGCCGGCCGGCTCGAGCAGCAGCTCTTCCATCCGGTCGAGGGCCTCCGGATCCACTCCGGCGGTGACGGCCCAGCCCCTGGCCCCACCGAACCGGACATCGAGCTCGCCGAGGAACCGGACCATGGTCTCCGCCTCCACGCCGAAGCGGGAAGCGGGCACGTTGGCCATCCGCTCGGCCAGGACGGGGTCGGACCGGTAACGACCAAGGATCAGATCCATCCGGCCGGCGGTGACGAGATAGTCGGCCACGATGACCTCATGGTCCACGTCCAGGATGTCGAGCAGCAGCGCAGCCAGCACCCCGGTCCTGTCCTTGCCCGCGGCACAGTGGAAGACGAGGGGCAGGCTGGCCGGCTCCGACACCAGCCCCAGGGCGTCGACCAGGGACTGGCGGCCGACGTCGAGGTACCAGAGGTAGCGCTCGGAGAGCTCCTCTCCGCCCGGGGCCGGGGCGGCCATGGCCTCCCCCTCCCCGTCCCTGATCA
>JBEKOI010000407.1:0-3026 GCA_049521915.1 Acidimicrobiales bacterium
GCGACCGGGCAGCCTGGGTCGGCACACCCCCATCTGTGAGCTCATGATCATGGCCGACGATGGGCACCGCTGCGAGGCCGGCGAAGAGGGGCAGATCTACTTCAGGAACGTCCTGGGTTCGGACTTCGAATACCACAAGGCCCCGGAGAAAACAGCGGCTGCGCACCTCGAACCGGGAGTCGGAACCCTCGGTGATATCGGCTATCTCGACGACGACGGTTACCTCTTTTTGAGCGACCGCAAGATTGACATGATTATCAGCGGTGGCGTCAACATCTACCCGGCGGAGATCGAAGCCGTACTGGTCGACCACTCGGCCGTCGCCGACGCTGCGGTCTTCGGTATCCCCGATGAGGAGATGGGCGAGCAGGTCAAAGCCGCCGTGGAGCTGGTCGATGGCGTTGGCCCCTCCGACGAGCTGGCCGCCGAGCTCATTGCCCATTCGCGACGGCACCTGGCCGGTTACAAGGCCCCGAAGACTGTCGACTTCGTGGAGCGCCTTCCTCGACAGCCGACTGGCAAGCTCTATAAGCGCATCTTGCGGGACCCCTACTGGGAAGGCAGTGGGCGACAGATCTGATGCGTATCGCGACAGTCGTTTGCCTGTCGATACGGTTACGACACGCGACCGTGGGCATCCCAGACACTGGAAGCGGGCCGCGTTGTCTGCGTTCGGAAGCGACCGGCGTTCGCGCACCGCTAACTACCACCGACCGCCACGAGTGGTCAGCCCTTAGGAGGCCACGAGGCGCACCGGCAGTTCCTCGTGACGGCGGACCATGAGGCTGTTCACCCACCTTGGTTGGCGTTGAGGATCAAGGGTGATGTCACTCGTTCGTGCAAGCAGGACGCTGAGCACGTTCCTCGCCTCAACCCGAGCGAGGGGTGCCCCAACACAGTGATGGATACCTCGACCGAATGCCACATGTCGGCGTGGTCCTTCCCGACTCAGGTCGATGGTCTCGGGATGGTCAAACATTGCGAAATCACGGTTTGCGGCACCCCAGAGCAGTAGGACCGTTGCTCCCGCCGGTATCTTCACGCCGCCGAGTTCGGTGTCGTTTGGCACGGAGCGCATGTGGTACCGGAAGGGTGGCTCCAACCGCAGAGCCTCTTCCACAAAACTCGGAATCAACTCAGGGTCCTGACGAAGTTGATCTTGAAGGCCTCGATGTTCAGCCAACAGACGGACAGCATTCCCAATCAGGCTCGTAGTGGATTCACCACCGGCACTGAGCAGCGTGTGGAGAATGCCGTAGGCCTGAACTTCGGAGAGTGCCTGACTGTTCACGCCCTGGGCGACTGCCCCGAGAAGGTCGTGCATCGGCTCACTCATGGCGGCGGCGAGTTGAAGGGTTAGCCATTCCCCGATTTCACCGGTACGTGCGATGTGGGCGATCAACTCATCGTAGGACAGCGTCGATCCCAGCATGGCGGTCGTGTCGAAGGCTGCATTCAACAATTGATCGAGGTCGCTGTTGTGGAATCCGATAAGGCGGCTGATCATCGTGATGGGTACGACGTTGCCGATAGCCACCATGAAGTCCACAGAGCCTTCACTCTTGAGTGCCTGGCCCACACAGACCTCGGCGATCTCTACGATGTCCGGTTCTAGAGTTGCCATCCGCTTGGCTACTAGTTCAGGAAACACCGTGTCTCGATGTAGTGCGTGTATCGGGGGATCTGCGGTGGCCAGCGCCTGGACCCCAGCATCTCCGAACGGAAGCCGACAAGGCATGCCTTGGTCGTCCCGGTAGAGAAGGCAGATCAGGTTCGATGAAAAGTCCTTCACTCGGCCAGCAGCCTCGGCGAGGAGTTGGAATGTGGCCACTGTGAAGATCCCCGTGCCGGGTACTTCCCAGACTGGTGCATTAGACCGCAGATCCTCGTAGAAGCCGTAGGGCTCGTCGATGACAGCCGGGTCAAGTAGGCGCGTTCCCGAGAGTGTGGGGACCATGAATGCCAGTCTGCCACTGCGGCGTCCCCAACACCGGCTGAGGGACGCGTTATCCCCACTTAGACGCGATCAGTGCTCGCCGTCCGCAAACTGCCACCGACCAGCACGTTGAGGGCGCCCGCAGAACGCGGTCGAGTGCCCTCAGCACGGTTGCGCTTCTCCGAAGATGAACCAGGGCGTTGTGCCGATCTTCGCGATCCAACCCTCTCGGTCCAGCAGTGACCGCAGTTCGTCGGGCTCGTAAAAGATCTCCACGACCTGGTACTGACTTCCGTCGTGGAGGCGGCGCAGATCAAGATCCGGTTCCGCCCGCATCACGAAGTCGTCATGCAACTCGCCGCTTCGGTCCGGGTCTCGATTGTCGACAACGAAAACGCGCCCCGACGGAGCGAGACAGGTCTGCACCAACGACCAGAACGCCGCGAAGCGCTGCCTTGGCACGTGAGAGAGCCAGAAGGAGAAGAAGACGACGTCGTAGGTGCGCTGCGGTTGCCAAGAGAAGATGTCCGCAACGATGTAGTCGACATCCAACCGCCCGACTCGGTTGCGGTTGAGTTCCAGCGTCTCGGGCGATGAGTCGACAACGGTGAGCCGATCAGCGGTTGCTGCGAGTCGCTGGGTCCACCAGCCCGTGCCCCCTGCAAGTTCCAGGACCTCGCCATCCGCACCGAAGGCCCTGAGCGCAGCGGCGACCACCGACACTTGTCGGTCCCACTCTTTGGACATCTCCGAGCCCAGGTCGAAGCGCCCACGCCGTTGCCACCACTCGTCGTACTCCGTAGCGCGTGCTCGGTAGTAGGCCCGCTGATTGGCCAGGAGGGCGTCGTCGTCCACCGAACAAGTCTGCACCGCAGGGCCGATGCCTGTCCCAGAACACCGGGAGAGCATCACACTCCGGCACCTCGGTGACATTCTGCTTCCCCTGGTCATTGCCACAGTCCCGGTGAGACAATCGGGCGAGTACACCGCAAGGCACGAAATCACTTCGCGTAGTGGTGCAGCCACTCCGTTCGGTTCGCCGGTTAGAGTCGACCCGCCGGGCCGGTCGAACGGGTCTCCGCCGTCCTGC
>JBEKOI010000408.1:0-2946 GCA_049521915.1 Acidimicrobiales bacterium
GCCACCAGCGAGGCCTCGTGGCTCACGCCGTGCTCGGCGAAGGTGCCCAGCTTGGACATCACGTTGAGCGGCCGGCCATCGAGGTGGTAGCGGACGGTGCCGTCCGAGATCTGACCGGGTGCGAAGGTGGCCGCACCCAGATCGCACAGGTTCGAGTGGCCGGTGATGCACATCCTGCACCGACCGCAGATGGGGAAGAAGCTGGCAGCGACGTGGTCGCCGGGCTGAAGGCTGGTGACCTCGGGGCCGACCTCGACGACGACCCCTCCCCCTTCGTGGCCTCCCACCATGGGGAAGAGCCCCGGTCGGGGCGCCCTGGCCCCCTCCGGCGCCCCGGCCTCCGAGCCCATGTCGCTCGACCGGAGATGCTCGTCGGAGTGGCACAGACCGGCCGCGGCCCACCTGACCAGTACCTCGTGCCGCCCGGGCGGATCGAGGTCGATCTCCTCGATCTTCCAATCCTGCTCCCGGCCCCACAGGACCGCCGCATGCGTCTTCATCGTCCCCCATCCCCGGCAATCCCCGGTTGGCGCCATGCCTGCCGTGCTTGACCAACCCGCAGCTTAGTGTCACAGTACGACATGAAAGCAAGGGGAGGTGGCGCGTGACGGTTGAGAGCGCGAGCGACGTGTATTACGACCCGTACGACGTGGACATCGATGCAGACCCGTACCCGGTCTTCCGCCGGCTGCGGGAGGAGGCGCCGCTCTACTACAACGAGACCCACGACTTCTTCGCCCTCAGCCGGTTCGAGGACGTCGAGCGCGGCCTGCTCGACAACAAGACGTTCATCTCCGGGCGGGGCGGGATCATCGAGCTGATCCGGGCCAACATCGAGATGCCGTCCGGCGTGCTCATCTTCGAGGACCCGCCCGTGCACACCATCCACCGGCGGCTGATGTCGCGGGTCTTCTCGCCCAACCGGGTGGCGGCGCTCGAACCGCAGATCCGCAAGTTCTGCGCCCGCTGCCTCGACCCGCTGGTCGGTGCCGGGGGGTTCGACTTCATCGCCGACCTCGGGGCCCAGATGCCCATGCGGGTCATCGGCATGCTGCTCGGCATACCCGAGCAGGACCAGGAGGCGGTCCGCGACCGCGTCGACGCCAACCTTCGCACCGAGGCCGGTCAGCCCATGGAGGTGTCCGAGAACTTCGTGCCCACCGACATCTTCGGCGAGTACATCGACTGGCGGGCCGACCACCCCTCGGACGACATCATGACCGATCTCCTCCAGGCGGAATTCGAGGACGAGACCGGGACGGTGCGCCGACTGACCCGGGACGAGCTCCTGACCTACATCAGCGTCATCACCGGCGCCGGCAACGAGACGACCGGCCGGCTGATCGGATGGACCGGCAAGGTCCTGGCCGACCATCCCGACCAGCGCCGGGAGCTGGTCGAGGACCGGTCCCTCATCCCCGGCGCCATCGAGGAGCTCCTGCGCTTCGAGACGCCGGCCCCGCACATGTCCAGGTACGTCACCGAGGACGTCGAACTGCACGGCCGGACGGTTGCCGAGGGCAGCATCGTGATGATGCTGCCGGCGTCGGCCAACCACGACGACCGTCGCTTCCCCGACGGTGACTCCTTCGACATCCACCGCGACGACGGCAAACCCCTGACCTTCGGCTACGGGATCCATCTCTGTCTGGGGGCGGCACTGGCCCGTCTCGAAGGCCGGGTGGCCCTCGACGAAGTCCTCGACCGGTTCCCCACCTGGGAGGTGGACATGGACCGGGCCGAGCTCGCTCCCACCTCGACGGTCCGGGGCTGGGAGACGCTCCCGGTCCTCACCTCATGAGTCCGCCGGGCGTGAGACCGCCGGGTGACGGTCCGCCGGGCGACGCCGGAGGCACATGATGGGATTGCTGGACGAGAAGGTGGCCGTGATCACCGGTGCCGGTTCGGGGATGGGCAAGGCATCGGTCAAGGTCTTCGTCCGTGAGGGCGCCAAGGTGGTGGCAGCCGACATCAGCGGTGCCGAGCAGGACACGGCGGCCGAGGTCGGAGACGGGGTGCTCCCCGTGCACTGCGACGTGTCCGAGGAGGCCGACGTCGAGGCGACCATGGCCGCCGCGGTCAAGGAATTCGGCCGGGTGGACGTCGTGCTCAACGTGGCCGGCATCGCCGACGGCTGCGCCCTGGCCGACCTCACCATGGAGTTCTACGACCGGCTCATGGACGTCGATCTGCGCGGGGTGATGTTGGGGATGAAGCACGGCATACGCGCCATGCTCGGGACCGGGGGCGGCTCGATCGTCAACTGGTCGTCGGTCGGCGGTCTCAACGGCGCCGCTTTCACCAGCGTCTATCAGGCGGCCAAGCACGGGATCATCGGGGCCAGCAAGTCGGCGGCCATCGAGTACGGCACCCAGGGCATCCGGGTCAACACCATCTGCCCCGGTTTCATCCTCACCGAGATCATGGCCCAGGGGGCCGAGGACTTCATCCCCGACATCGCGGCCAAGGCGGCCCTCAACCGGGCCGGACAGCCCCACGAAGTTGCCGAGGTGGGTGCGTTCCTGGCCTCCGATCGGGCCTCGTTCATCACCGGTGCGGTCATCCCGGTCGATGGCGGTTGGTCGGCCAAGCTTGCCTAGCAGAATGAACGCCGTGAGCGCAGCCAAGAAGCCCGCGCCGGATCCCGCCGTCCGACCCGGCCGCCCCTACGACGGCAGGCTGCGCCGCGAGCGGGCGGCCGAGACGCGGGAGCGGATCCTGGCTGCCGGTTCCGAGCTCTTGCACCGCACGTCGGTCCGCGACTGGAAGAAGCTGACCGTCCGGGCCGTGGCCGAGCGGGCCGGCGTCAACGAACGGACCGTCTACCGCTACTTCGGGAGCGAGCGCGGGCTACGTGACGCCGTCATGCACCGCAACGAACAGGATGCCGGCATCGATCTGGCTGGCATGCAGCTCGAGGACATCGCCACGGTGGCGACCCAGATC
>JBEKOI010000409.1:0-2940 GCA_049521915.1 Acidimicrobiales bacterium
TCCTCGAGGAGCTTGGAGTCGGATTGCCGGATCGACCCGTCTCACCGGGCGTGTAGGGATTCCACCAACTCCACTCCGGCGCCATTCCAGGGAACGCCGGCCGACTGGTGCGTTCTGCATAGGTAGGTTCGCCTCTCGCATCCTGGATCGGTAAATTCCGGACGCGCCTGCGTTCAGCGGGACAGAAAGGAGCCGTGGTGACCTCACGATTCGCCACCGACGCGGAAGTGGCGACGTGGCACGACCAGGGCTGGGTCGTGCTCGAAGGACTCGTGGGCTCCGAAGAGATCGATGCCGCGTCGGAAGATCTCGGCGAGCTCTTTCCGAGCCCCGAGGAGTATCACGCGGATCCCGAGGGCGTCACCGAACAATGGCTGGGCCGCCGAGCCGATCCCAAGGAGACATTCATCTGGCCGGACAAAGGGGTGGGATTCCGCTCGGCCCAACAGCGATGGATGGGTACGTTCCCCTTCCCGGGCTCCGGCGCGCTCAATCGGCTCATCGTGCACGAGTCCATCGTCAACTTTGCCGAGCGTGCTCTCGGCTCACGCGACATACGGCTCTACCAGGCCCAGGCATCCGCCAAGTTTGCTGGCGTCACGAATTACGAGCAGCCGATGCACACCGATCGAAACCACTCCTGGATTCCCGCCGGGACGGAGTCGCCATGGTGGAATCTGCAGGGATTCCTGTACCTGACCGACGTCACGGAGGAGGACAATCCGACCCGGCTCGTCTCGGTGCGCGACTCGACGCACATCGTTTCGCGCTACGGAGTCCTCATGCCAACGTCTGACCCCGAGATCTACGCCGCTGAGCGACCGGCTCCGGGCATTCGGGGGTCGTATCTCGCATATCGCTCCGATGTCTTCCATCGAGGCGCTCCCTTCGGTTCAGGTGTTGGCGCTCGGGTTATTGCCGCCATTGCCTTCAAAAACGCAGGACATGATTGGATCGGATATGACCAGCAGCAGAGCCGCTCAACCGGGATCGAATGGACTACCTTCGTTGAAGGATCAACACCACGGGAGCTCGAGCTCTTTGGTTTTCCCCCACCGGGTCATCCCATCTGGACTGAGGAACTTCTCAAAACAACCTCATTTCGGTATCCGTCTATGAACCTCGATCCATGGAGAGAGCGGCTGCTCAGCTGATTCCGCCCACGCTGGGCACTAGCGTGTGGGCGGCGAAAGCAGCGAGAAAGGTACGGACGTATGAGGATGGCCGTCGTCGTCGGAAACCCCAAATCAGGTTCCCGGACCCTGCGGGTCGCTCAGGCGGTCGCAGACGCGTTGGCGAAGCGATTGGCCGGCTCCTCCGTTATGAGCGATGGCTCGGACAGATTGGTGGTCGATCTGGCCGACATCGCGCCCGAGTTGTTCGTTCCCGGGTCGCCCACGGTAGGCGCCCTCCTCGAAGCGGTGGCCGGTAGCGATGTCGTGGTTGTGGCTTCACCGACCTTCAAGGCCACCTATACGGGAATCCTCAAGTCCTTCTTCGACGGTTACGGAGCAAACGCACTCAGCGCAGTTGTGGCGGTCCCGGTCATGACCGGTGCTGGCCCGATTCACGCGTTGGCGCCCGAAGTCCACCTCCGGCCACTGCTCGTTGAACTCGGCGCTTCGACTCCGACCAGAAGCCTCTATGTGACAGAACCTCAGTTCGACGACCTCGATACCGTGATCGACGCATGGGCCGATACCGCCGGCCCCCTCGTGGCGCGATCCCTCACCTGAGCGGCAGATCTCGGGTAGTGGATCCACCAGGTAACGTCATCGCCGACTCGGCGCCGGAAATGAACGATCCGGCCGATGGCGTAACGTTTGCAAGCGGTGACCTCCCTGGACGGCTCTGCATCCGAAGGCGGCTCGCTCCCTGATGACGATGCCGGATTCGATGTCTTTTCCCGTGAACACTGGGCCGCGATAGCCAGAAGCCGGACCGAGAGCACTCTTTCGATCTCTGACACCCAGCGGTTGGTCGCGACCGGGGAACCGGTCTCCTTAGACGAGGTTGTCGACATCTACTTACCACTCGCTCGGCTCCTCGAAGTGATCGCCGCCACGAAGCACGACGAGCGGAGGCGCATCGACGCATTTCTGACGCGAGATCGAGCCATGTCGCCCTTCATAGTCGGGATCGCTGGTGGCGTTGCCGTCGGAAAGAGCACCACGGCACGAGTGCTCCAGGCCCTGCTCCGTGAAGGGGAGGGGGGGCCGACGGTCGATCTCCTCACTACCGATGGTTTCCTCTATCCAAACTCGACGCTCGAGGCTCGAGGGATCTTGAATCGCAAGGGCTTCCCGGAAAGCTACGACCAGCGCGAATTGATCCAGGTATTGGCAGCGATCAGGTCGGGCGCACCCGAGGTAAGGACCCCGGTCTATTCACATGTCGCGTACGACATAGTCCCCGGCGAGCAGCAAGTGCTCCGGCGCCCGAACATTGTCATCGTCGAAGGGCTCAACGTACTCCAGGTGAACACGAAGGGGGCGTCTCCTGACCACGTGGTCGTGTCCGATTTCTTCGACTTCTCGATCTATGTCGACGCCGCGGAGAGCGACGTTGCGGAGTGGTTCCGCAACCGTCTTCTGTCCCTGCGCTCGACCGTCCTCCAAGCACCCGAGTCCTACTTCCATCGGTTTGCTTCGATGACGGATCAGGAGGTCACGGCGATTGCCCAGCAGGTCTGGAATGAAGTAAACCTGATCAACCTCCAGGAGAACGTAGCGCCGACCCGCGGGAGGGCCCACTTGATCATGGAGAAGGACAGTCAACACCTCGTAAACCGGGTCCTTCTCCGCCGAGCCTGACTCCGACCCCTTCGGGCTCGCTGGACAACGTTGGCATCTTGGGGTTGCAGCGGAGTCACCAGCACGTCACGGAACGCGGGACTCAGGACATATCTAGCTTTTAGTTGCCGTTGCCGTTGCCGTTGCC
>JBEKOI010000410.1:0-2875 GCA_049521915.1 Acidimicrobiales bacterium
TCGTCAGCCTCCAAGCAGTCGGCGCCCAGTTGGTGAGCGATGAAGTGTGGTGATCCGCCTCGAACCAGCGTGATCTCCCCGGGCAAGAGTTCCACGCTGCGGCTCGGGTCGTCGAGCCACAGCCAAGCTCTGCCGCGGGTGACTGCATGCACTGCGAGCTGGATGGAGCCGTCAAGCCGCAGGCCCCAGGGCGGCTCGACGACCGTGCGGGCGAAGACCGCTCCGGTCGCACGTGCTCGCATGAGGTGGTCGTACAACAGATCCATGGCCCGATGGTAGCGACAAGCGTCCAGAAGTCAGCGATGCGAGAGGATCAAACAACAAATGAAGCGTTTCAGATATTGATACTCCCTGGTCTCTCGGATCAGAGTTAGTTCATGATCGACTCGAAGCAACAGTGCTGATCCTTGGCGGCAGCGGGAGGACCGGATATCTCATTGCCAAACAACTGACCGATCGGGGAGTTGGCGCTTGCACCGCATCTCGGCACGGCAGCGATCTTCACTTCGACTGGGACGAGCCCAGCACATACGCAGATGCTCTTGATGGGGGGGACCGGGTGTACCTGGTGACACCGACGATGCGCATTCGGTACGTCGACCCTGTTTCGAAATTCCTCGACCTAGCGGAGGCTGCCGGCGTTTCGCACGTCACACTGCTGAGCACCTACAACGGCGATCGAGCGCCGCAGGATGTCGATGTGGCGGCTGTTGAGGACCAAGTTGCGAATAGGGAGGGATTCACGCACACGATCCTTCGCCCCGCATGGGTCATGCAGAACTTCACCGACGATCACCTCCCCATCGTGGACGGACTTCTCATCGTTCCCAGCGGTGGCGGCGCTGAGGCGTTCGTCGACGCCCTCGACATCGCAGAGGTCGCCGTTGAGACCCTCTTGCATCCGGCTGAGCATGCAGGCGCCGCATATTCGTTGACGGGACCAGAGGCACTTACGTTCGACGACGTCGCCACGACTATTACTGCCGTGAGCAGGCGACCCGTCACCTACCAAGACATCGACCAGGAGGTCTGGATCAACGGGGCAATCGCAGCCGGGGTGCCCGCCGATTACGCGAAGATGCTCAAGTGGCTCACCGGATCCATCATCGCAGGCCAGGGGTCCACGCCCAGCGGTGACGTCGAGACGGTCATCGGTCGGTCCGCTACCAGTTTCGAGGCGTTTGCACAGCGTAGTGCCGCCGTCTGGACCGCTAAGGAGGATAAGTGACCAAGTACACCGAGGACAGCTCAAATTTCGGCGCCGATGGACCCTTCTTCCACATCATTCGAGAAGGGCTCCAGGGTTTCGCCGATGGCGAGGACTACTTCGACATGTTGGCCGATGATGTCGTGTTCGAGTACGTCATATCCGTGCCCGGCTATCCCAAGCGAGTCGACGGTCGACAGAACATCGTCGACCTGTACAGCGATTACGGCAGCTACATGGACGTGCGTAGCGCCGACAATCTCCGTGTCTGTCGAGATCCCGCAGCGTCGGTCCTGGTCCTCGAGTATGAGGTGCACGGCCAATCAGTGGAGACGGGTCGTCCATACGACAATCGGTTCGTCTCTGTCGTCACGATCAAGGACAGCAAAGTGACCTGGTGGCGGGACTACCTTGACCCGGTAGCGGTGTTCGACGTCTCAGGTTGGCCCCAAAACCCCGACTAATCGGGCTCACAAGGAATGACGCTGCCTGGCGGCATGACTTCCCGCAAGCCCGTGGGGCCAGGTCGGAATGGATCTTGTTACGAAAGCCGTACTTCCCCACAATATGAATATTGGAGGACACTAAAAAATGGGCACGATCACCACCACCGATGGAGTCGAGATCTTCTACAAGGACTGGGGATCGGGTCAGCCGATCATCTTCAGCCATGGCTGGCCGCTTTCGGCTGACGACTGGGACACCCAGATGCTGTTCTTCCTCAGCCACGGCTATCGGGTGATCGCCGCCGACCGGCGGGGGCACGGCCGCTCCACCCAGACCAGCCACGGTCACGACATGGACCACTACGCCGATGACCTGGCCGCGGTGACCGCACATCTCGATCTCCACGATGCCGTGCACGTCGGGCACTCGACCGGCGGGGGCGAGGTCGCCCACTACATCGCCCGGCACGGTGAGGACCGGGTGGCGAAGGCGGTACTGATCAGCTCGGTTCCACCCCTTATGGTCAAGACCGACGCCAACCCCGGCGGCCTGCCGAAGAGCGTATTCGACGATCTCCAGGCCCAGCTGGCCGCCAACCGTTCCGAGTTCTACCTGGCGCTGCCATCGGGTCCTTTCTACGGCTTCAACCGGTCTGGTATGGAGCCATCGGAAGCGATCATCCAGAACTGGTGGCGGCAGGGGATGATGGGGGGAGCGAAGGCACACTACGACGGCATCGTGGCCTTCTCCCAGACCGACTTCACCGAGGACCTGAAGAAGATCTCGGTACCGGTGTTGGTCATGCACGGGGACGACGACCAGATCGTTCCGTACGCCGACTCCGGCCCGCTGTCGGCCAAGCTCGTGCAGAATGGGACCCTGAAGACCTATGCCGGATTCCCCCACGGGATGCCGACCACCCAGGCCGAGACCATCAACGCCGATCTGTTGGCCTTCATCCAGTCCTGACCGTGGTTACCTAAGCTGGCAATTCACAAATTGCAGCCAAAGTTCGTGCCCATCCGGAACCATGGGGTAACCGAATCCTCTGGAATGCGAGCATCGCCCCTCGGCCCACCTTCGCCCTCCAACTCCGCCTCTCAAAACAGCGCAAGTTCATCTGTCAGCCCCGCCGAAGACCTTGGCTCGCTCGAGCCCAACGTCCAACTGTCCGACAAGGGTTCGGGGTACCGGGCACGGGCAGCAGCCGGCACGACGACT
>JBEKOI010000411.1:0-2873 GCA_049521915.1 Acidimicrobiales bacterium
AGCACCCCCCTCACTCGGCTCCGATACACCGGGCCGATCGGGCCCAGCGCCACGCACTCGAGGCCATGAACCACCGGCCCCGGCGCACCACCGCGGTCATGGTCGTGGTCATCCTCGTCGCCCTGATCGGCGCGCTGGCTGTGCTCGGCAGTCGGCATCCGAAGCCGGGCCGCGCCACCCCCACGTCGTCCGTCTCGGTCACCTCGTCCTCGACTCCGAGCACCTCCCATGGCACCGGCCACGGCAAGAAGCACGGCCACAAGACGACCAAGACCACACCCCCCACGGTCCCCAGCCAGATCGTGGCCCTCTCCTCGACCCCGCTTTCGGCCGTCTACCCGGCCGGCCCCGGCCCCTACGCCGTGACTGTCAGCGCCTCGGGACCGTGCTGGGTCCTGGCCACCGCCACCGCCACCGGATCGACGCTGTGGACCGGGACGATCGAGGCCGGGGGTTCCCAGGTCATCCACGCCACCGGCGTCATCACGGTGGAACTGGGGGCTCCGAGCGGCTCGTTGACCCTCAACAACGTGCCGGTGGTCTTCCCGACCCCGGCGCACACGCCGTTCGTGGCCACGTTCCAGCCGACAACCTCGGGCTCATCGGTCCCGGCCACGTCGTCCACGACCACGACCACCGCGGCGACCACGCCGGTGGGCTGAGCCGCCCCCGGTCAGCCGGGTGCCGGTCCGGGGTCGGCGGGCGCGGGAACGCCCGTGCGCTCGACGAGGCCCAGTGTGTCGAGGATGAAGGTGTACACGAAGGCTTCGTCCTTCCAGGCGTCGTAGCGACCGGACGGACCCCCGTGGCCGGCCCCGAGCTCGGTCTTCAGCAACACCCTGTTCTCCGGATTGGCGGCCCGGAGCTTGGCCACCCATTTGGCCGGTTCCCAGAAGCCCACCCGCGGGTCGGAGAGGCCGGCCGTGGCCAGGATGTCCGGGTACCGGACCGGATTCCCCCCGTCGTCCACGGCCCGCACGTTGTCGTAGGGCGAGTACGACTTCATGACCCGGTAGATCTGCGGGTCCTCGACCGGGTTGCCCCACTCCTCCCACTCGAGCACCGTGAGTGGGAGCGTCTCGTCCAGAATGGTGGTCAGGCAGTCGACGAACGGCACTTCGGCCACCATGGCCCGGAACAGGTCGGGGGCGAGATTGGCCACCGCCCCCATCAACAGGCCTCCGGCGCTCCCTCCTCTAGCCACCAACCGGTCGGGCGACGTCCATCCGGCGGCGATCAGGGTGCGGGCGCAGGCCACGAAATCGGTGAAGGTGTTGGGCTTGGCCGCCAGCTTCCCCTCTTCGTACCAGGCGCGTCCCATCTCGCCCCCGCCGCGGACATGGGCGATGGCAAAGACGAATCCGCGGTCGAGGAGGCTGAGGCGGAGCGACGAGAACATGGGATCCATGGAGGCCTCGTAGGACCCGTATCCGTACAGGAGGCACGGTGCACTGGCCGCACTGGCCGCACTGGCCGCACTGGCCGCACTGGCCGCACTGGCCGCACTGGCCGCACTGTCCGAACTGTCCGAACTGTCCGCCGGTCCGGCCGAACTGTCCGCCGGCCCGGGCACCCCGGCCGGGTCCACCGGTCCATCCCCCGACCCGGGCCGGTGGACCAGATCGGGCCGGTAGACCATCGAGATCGGGACCTCGGTTCCGTCGTCGGTCATCGCCCACAGCCGCTCGGTCCGGTAACGGTCGGGGTCGAAATCGCCGAGCACCGGCTGTCGCTTGAGGAGCACCGCATCGCCGGACTCGAGGTCCAGGTCGTAGACGGATCGCGGCGTCTTCAGGGATGTGTACTCGTAGCGCAGGGTCTTCGACTCGTACTCGGGGTTGGCCCCGCCCCACACCGTGGATGGGGACTCCGGCTGGCGGACCGGCATGGATGTTCCGTCGACGGCGTCGATCACCCTGATGCGGGTCTCGCCCCCCTCCCGCTCGTAGACCACCAGGTGCCCGACGAACGGGTCCACGTTGTCGAGCCGGACCCCTGGGCGTGCCCCGATCACCTCGCTCCAATGCGACCGGTCGGGCGAGTCGTCGGGGGCCTCCATCAACCGGAAGTCCTCGGCCCCGTCGTTGGTCACGATGAGGAACCGGCTCCGACCTCCCGGCCGCTGGTCGCCAGCGTCGTGGTCGACGCTGTACTCGATCCCCTGCCGCCGGGGCTCGATGACCGAGAACGTGCCCAGCGGGTCGTCGGCCGGCAGCGCCCGGACCTCGGAGGTCACCTTCGAATCGAGGCCCATGAGCACGAACCGGTCGTCTTTGGTGCGGCCCACGCCCAGGTAGAAGCGATCGTCGGGCTCCTCGTAGACCACGACGTCGGCGGCCGGATCGGTCCCGACCCGGTGGCGCCAGAGTTGATAGGGACGCATGGCTTCGTCCACCCGGACGAAGAAGACCGTGGCGTTGTCGTTGGCCCAGGCCACCCCGTAGGAGGTGTCGTCGAGTGACTCGGGTGCCTGGGTCCGCGTCTCCAGGTCGGTGAAGCGCATGGTGAACCGCTCCCCGCCGGAGGTATCCGTCGAGTACGCCAACCACCGGTGGTCGGGACTCACCGAGAGGCTCCCGACGGCGAGGTAGTCGTGGCCGGCGGCGAGCAGGTTCTCGTCCAGGATGACCTCCTCGCCGGCCGGTCGTTGCCGGGGAGTGTCCCCGGCGCCGGGACCACCGGTCGCCGTCGCCGGGCGCCGGCAGTGGATGGCGTAGTTGCTGCCCTCCATCGTGCGGCTGTAGTAGAGCCACGGTCCCTTGCGCACCGGCACCGACAGGTCCGTCTCCTCGATGCGGGCCACGATCTCGTCGAACAGCTCGGCCTGGAGGGCGCCGGTGCCGGCCATCACCGCCTCGGTGTAGGCGTTCTCG
>JBEKOI010000412.1:0-2866 GCA_049521915.1 Acidimicrobiales bacterium
CGCCCAGGTGGTGGCGTTCCTGACCGACCAGCTCGCCGCGCCGCGGTGACCGCAGACCCGCAGCCGCTCAAAACCAGTGCAGCCAGGGGTGGTTGTGTCTCCACACGACAACGGTCACCTTGCCGATGATGTTCGAGGCCGGAACAGTTCCCCACGAACGACTGTCGCTGGAGTCGCCCCGGCAGTCGCCCATCACGAAGTACTGACCGGGCGGTATCCGGGTGGTGGGCACGTCGGCCGCCGACTGGTAGCAGAGGCCCGTGAGCTTCGGCAGCCAAGGCTCGGCCAGGGGCTCCCCGTCGATGAGGATCGTGTCCCCGACCGATGAGATGGTCTCGCCGGGCAGGCCGATCACCCTCTTCACCAAATCGGCATATTCGGAGTCGTGGTCGCCGGGGGCACGGCTGAAGACGATGATGTCGCCTCGGTGGACCGTCGACGAGAGCTTGTCCACGATCAGGCGGTCACCGATCTGCAGCGTCGGGAGCATGGACCCCGACGGCACCACGAACGCCTCTGCGGCATAGGCGCGGACTCCGGTGGACAGCACCATGATGCCCACGAAGGTCGCAATCAACACGAAGGCGGTTCGGACCCCGGCCCGACGGGTGCCAGCTCTCGTCACAGGCAGAGCCTAGGTCCGGTCCGAACACCGGCGGGGGTCGGGGCCGGTGGCGGTGTCCACGGCCGACGACCCGATGTCGCGGCTACGAGCCCTTCGGCCGCCGCCCCAACAGTTTCAGCACGTACGATCCGGCCCGCCCCGGCTTTCCCGTATGATGGCCGTCCGATCCGTGGCCGACCCGGCCGAACGATCCCCCGGTGAACCCCTCGGCGCGATTGGGCTCCTCATACTTCGGCACCTTGTCCAGCTTTTGCCTTCGCTTGCGAGGCTTGCTTCCTTCAGATCCCATCCACCCATCATTGTCGACGTGGCCTCTGTCGTGCTTCACGTCGCCGGGCCGGCGGCCCGGGGCGGGGACCGCCGGTCGTCGACCTGGCGGCTCTCCGCCGGCCACCAGCCGATGCCGATCTATCGTTGACACGGTCATGCCCGCCTCGACCAAGCCCTCCGCCCTCCACCAGGTCGTCCCACCGGTGAGGCACTGACGTGCCCCGACGCACCGGACGTGGTCACGGCCAGCCCGCGGTGACGGGAGACCTCGGTCCGACCCGCAGACAGCCATGGTGAGCCCGGTCTCGACGGTCGTGCTGGTGCTGGCCGTGTTCGGGGCCACCACCGTGGAGATGGTCGAGGCGTTGACCATCGTGGTGGCAGCCGGGGTCACCCGGGGGTGGCGCTCGGCCATCGAGGGCGCCGCAGCCGCAGTCGCCGTCCTCGGCGTCATCGTCCTGGTCGTCGGGGTGCCCCTCGTCCGCTACGTGCCCATCGATGCCCTGCGGATGGCGGTCGGAGCGCTGTTGCTCGTCCTCGGCCTCTCATGGTTGCGAAAGGCCATCCTTCGCTCGGGCGGTCAGCTACCCCTGCACGACGAAGACGCCATCTTTGCGTCCACCTCGGCCGAGCTCGCCGCCGACGCGCCGGCGTCGGCCACGTCACCCCGGCGGGACGGTGTGGCCTTCGCCGTGGCCTTCAAGGGGACCTTTCTCGAGGGGACGGAGATCGTGCTCATCGTGATCAGCCTCGGCGCCAGCCAACACCGGTTGGGCATTGCCGCGGCCACCGCCGGGGCTGCCATCGTCATCGTCACCATCGTGGGCGTTCTGGTGGCCAGACAGCTGTCGCAGGTACCCGAGAACACCATCAAGACGGCGGTGGGGATCATGCTCACCAGCTTCGGGCTCTTCTGGGTGGGCGAGGGTGCGGGCGTGCACTGGCCGTGGAGCGACGCGGCCATCGTCGGGTTCGTCGGGCTCTTCGCACTGGTCACCCTGGGCTCGGTGACCTGGCTCCGAACCACTCGCCCCCCCGGTCCCGCGCCGACGACCGCCGGTGCGGGAGACGAGGCGGCCCGATGAAGCTTCTCGAGCGCGGCCTGCGGTCGTTCGGCAGGTTCTGGTGGGACTTCCTCATCGGCGACACACCCGAGCTGTTCTTCGCCGTCCTGGCCATCGTGGCCGCTTCCCTCCTCTTGCGGAACCACCGTGTGGCCGCGGTGATCGTCCTTCCGGTCATGACCATCGCCTTCTTGGTGGCCAGCGTCGTCCGGGGTCGGGTCAAGCGCTGAACGTCCGCGCCCGGGTGTCGGATCGGAGGACCGGGCATGGCGGTGGCGCCTGAGATCGACCCGATGCACGCAGCGGTTGCGGGCACCGTATAGGGTCGGACCAGGAACTATGCAAGAAGGGGGATTACCTGTGCTCGCTTACACCTATCCACTGCTCGACTTCTTGTGGACCTTGGTCGAGATCTTTCTGTTCGTCATCTGGATCTGGCTCGCCATCATGGTCTTCGTCGACATCTTCCGGAGTCACGACATGGGCGGACTGGCCAAGGCCGTCTGGGTCCTGTTCATCGTCATCCTCCCGTTCATCGGCATCCTGGTGTACCTGATCGCACGGGGCGGCGGCATGCACGAGCGGGCTGCGAATCAGGCGGCGCGCGAGCAGAAGGCGTTCGATTCGTACGTCAGGCACACGGCCGGAGCGTCAGGAAACGCGGACGAGCTGGCCAAATTGGCCGACCTCAAGGAAAAAGGTGTCATCACCGACGCCGAGTTCGAGGCTCAGAAGGCCAAATTGCTCGCCTGAGCGGCCCGGGCCGGGGCCGCACCCGGTGGTGACCCCGCCAAGGAGCGGAGACATGGGTCGGGCGGCGGTCGGGCCGCACCCGGTGGACCGGCAAGCTCCAGCCAGCGCGGCCGGGGCCCGGGGCGACCTATCCTAGGGGCGAGTGACGACTGGA
>JBEKOI010000413.1:0-2865 GCA_049521915.1 Acidimicrobiales bacterium
CGGAGCCAGCCACGACGTCCAGGTCACCTACAAGGGGAAGCGGCTCTACCGGTTCTACCTCGACACGGGCACCCGCACCACCGGAAACGGGGTGGGTGGATTCAAGGTGGCCAAGGTCGGCTGAGGCGGGGGGCCGGACCTGACCGAGCGGGCCTGCCGACCTAGACCGGAAGAGACCTGGGCGGTGGAATGAGCGCTTCGGCGGGACTGTTCTCCGACCCCGGGCCGGGTCGGGCCCGCACGGAGCGGACATCGACGGGCTCACCGCACGACGAGCAGGTGGGCACGACCGTCGTCAGGTGCCCGCATCCCCGGTGCTCGATCTCCAGCGGTGGACCGTCCTCCGCCTCCCAGCGATCGCCCCACTCGCGCATGGCCGTCAGCACCAGCCAGAGATCCCGGCCCTTGTCGGTGAGCCGGTAGTCGTGGCGCACCGGGTGTTGTTGGTAGGGCACCCGGGTCAGGACCCCCTTGTCGACCAGATGGTCGAGCCGCTCGGCCAGGATGTTCCTCGAGATCCCCAACCGGCGCTGGAAATCATCGAATCTCGTGACGCCGAGGAAGCTGTCCCGGATGATCAGCATGGTCCACCACTCCCCCACGACCTCGAGGGCCTGGGCCACCGAGCAGTTCATCCCCTCGAAGCTCTTGCGGCGCATGGCCCCATTGTACTGGGTTGCATGTTGCTATGCACTAGGGACCCGCAGCCGGCTACCGGCATGCCGCAACTGGCCGCACGCCGCAGCGGCACTCCCGCTACTGGCGGCACGCCGCTACCAGAGTGAGTTCCAGTCCTCCGGCGCCAGGCGGCCCACCGGACCCTGCCCCGCCTCGCGAGGCACCCGGAGGGTCTCGACATCGATCCACGTCGGCCGGTCGAATCCGGCCCGCTTCCAGTGCCGGATGGGGACCGACTTCCAGTCCCGGCTCTTGCTCCCTCCCTCGGAGTATCCCGGTCGGACCAGCAGGTGGGTCGGCGAACCGGCCACCACCACGCACCGGCGCGACTTGCCCTCGAACCCGGACGGGCCGGGAACCCCAGGGTCGAACGGCACCCAGGCGAAGACGACGCCGCCGACCAGCGGGTCGAGCCGATCGAACTCCTCTTCTTGCAGCGGTGTGAGCGCGGCCCGCCGGGTGACACGCGGTACCGCGCTCGTGACCGGAGTCTCCTTGGGGGCGGGAGCGACCGGCGTCGTGCGCTCCTTCTTCCTCTCCCGCCGGACCTGCTCCCCGGCCTTTCGGGCAGCTTCCATCTTCTTTCGCCGCTCTTCGGCATCCCGTTGCTTCTTCAGGCGCCGCGCCTCGCGCTGTTCGGGCGAGACACCCTGTCGCGCCGCGGGTGTCCTCGGTTGTTCGGGGACGGCCGGGGCGGGGTCGGACGCCCCGGTGAGACCGAACCGTGGGTCGCCGGCCACGATCTCGAAGCACAGATCGGAGGCGGGCATGTCGTCGTCGGCCACGCTGGCCAGCATCACGGCAATCGTCGAATCGTCGAACGATCCACGGACCTGGTCGAGCGCGTCGAGCAGTTGCTCCTTCGTCGGGTCCTCCGAGTGGTCGCCGAGCACCTCGATGGTACGGGTCAGACAGGCGTCGGCAATGGCCGCGGCCACAAAGGGCAGCGCGGCGCGGTACTGGGGCCTGGTGACCATGCCGGCCGGGTCGCGGTGCTTGCGCAGGGCATTGAGCGCGTTGGCAACCGCCTTGGGCGCCTGGAACCTCGGGTCGGCTGTCAGGTCGAGCGCCGTCTTCAGCTCGTTCCTGTCCACCTTGGCCACGGCGGCCCGCACCATGGCGATCCGGGCGCTGTCGGTGATGCCGGCCTCCATCCGCTGTCCTTTCGTCGTCGCGTCGAGCGTCACGGTCGTGACCCGCTCCAGACGGGTTCCACGGTGCTCATCATCGCAGAGGATCGGTGCCTCGAACCGCCGGGGGCGGCGATACTGAACCGATGGACGATGAACGCCGGCTCTCGAGGGGCCCGGGACCCTTCGTCACCTTCATCGAGTACGAGCGGCCCGATGGGCTCGTGTCCCGATGGGACTCCCGGCGCCATCGCAAACATGCAGACGACCGGGCGCGGCCCGGCGGCACATGGTGGGCCCCTGCGGCCCGGGGCTGGTGGATCGGCATCCTGTTCGCGGCCGGTTCCAGCCTCTTCGCCCTCGGTGCGGTACCCGGATACGCCACCGCCGTCGGCGACCGGGTCGATTCGGCCACCTATTTCATCGGGTCCCTCTTCTTCACCTCGGCCGGCTTCCTCCAGTACCGCGAGTCGGTGGACGCCGCCGCCGACGGCCCCGCCCGCGGCTGGAGGCGGGTGCTGGCCTACCACCCCCGTCAGATCGACTGGTGGGCGACGGCGATCCAGCTGGCCGGCACGATCTTCTTCAACGTGAGCACCGGCAACGCCCTCCGGATCGACCTGAGCAGCCAGGAAGCCCATCAGCACATCTGGAGGCCGGACGCCTTCGGTTCGGTGTGCTTCCTGGTGGCCAGCGGACTGGCGTGGTTCGAGGTGTGCCACGGGTGGTCGGCCTGGTCACCGAGGAGTCTGGCGTGGTGGATCACCCTGGCCAATCTGGTCGGTTCCGTCGCCTTCGGGATCTCCGCGGTCGCCGCCTACATCGTCCCGGCAACCGGCCAGGTGCTGGACGTCGAACTGTCCAATCTCGGCACCTTCGTCGGAGCCCTGTGCTTCCTCGGTGGCGCCGTCCTCCTCCTACCCGAACGGACGGAACCGGAGCCCGCGCCCGTCGTGCCTCAGCCTCGCAGAGGGGCCGCTCCCCCGAAGTGATCGTGCAGCACGGTCCGCGCCGCGTACACACCGCACATCCCGTGCACCCCTCCCCCCGGAGCGGC
>JBEKOI010000414.1:0-2824 GCA_049521915.1 Acidimicrobiales bacterium
AAGATCGAGGTGGAGCTGGCCCGGCTGATGACCGACAAGGCCGCCTGGCTGTGCGACCACGCCGGCGACACCCCCGAGGCCGGCGAGGCGGCCAACATGGCCAAGTACGCGGCGGCCGAGGCCACCCTCGCCGCACTGGACCAGGCCATCCAGACCCACGGTGGGAACGGCATGTCGACCGAGTACGGCCTGGCCGACCTGTGGGGCATGGCCCGGCTGCTCCGGATCGCCCCGGTCAGTCGCGAGATGATCCTCAACTTCGTGGCCCAGCACTCGCTCGGGCTGCACAAGTCCTACTGAGGTCCGGGGGTCAGCCTCGGCTGCCGTCGGCATTCCGGAAATTGGACAGCGGATACCGGGCGCCCGAGGCGGGCTCGCCGATGGCTGGCACCGGCTTCCACGCGGTGTTCTGACGCTCGGGAGCGGGCCGCCGAGGTCTGATTCCCGTTGTGGGACTACATGAGATTCCAACCACTGACCACGCTCCGTGGTTGGAATCTGGCCGCGCTGGGTCTCAAGTTCGGCGCGCGACCCGCCGTTATCGCAGGGTGCAGGTGGAATTACGCCTATGAACTACCAGTTCATGGCCCTTATTCTGCCACTCTGCGTTATGTTTACGAATCCGAGGTCCAAGCCAGCGAGGAGACGGATCCCAGGCGTGGCCGGAGCGCGGGCCCGCATCTCGGCCCGGTCCGAGCGACGGCACGCTGACGAGGGCCTCACCCTGATCGAGGTCGTCGTGGCCTTCACCGTCCTCATGATCGCCCTCATCCCCCTCTCGTACCTGTTCACGCAATCGGTCATCCAGGCCGGCCAGTCGACCAATCAGCAGACCGCCCTCTCCATCGCCGAGCAGTGGGTGGAGACGCTGTCCAACGTGACGCCGCCGGTCAACGCCAACGGCGAGGTCATCGTGGGCAAGGACTCGGCCCCGATCGGCCCGGCGGCCGGCACGGCCACGTTGAACGGGGGCTTCACCGTCCCCGCCAGCCTGGCCACGCCCACCAGCTTCACCGTCAACGTGCCCAACACCCTGGTCACCGCGACCACCGCCAACCCCCAGACGGCACTCGTGACCAACTCGTCCGGCACCCAGGACTCCGTCACCTACACGGGCCAGACCGTCAACGGGAGCAGCCAGATCACCGCGCTCACCGGGGTCAGCGGTTGGTCCCAGCAGGAGACGTTCACCAACGGTGCTGCCGTCAGCCAGTCGTCGGCCGTCGTGACCTCCGAGTCCAAGGGCGGCACGACCTACAACCTGCTCGCCGAGTACGAATGGACCAGCGTCGAGGGAGCCGGCAACGGAAGCCAGCCCAACCTCTGCGTCGCCGGCACGCCCCAGCTGCTGAGGCTCCGGATGACCGTCTCGTGGGGGCCCAACGTCGATTCGAACCAGGTGCAGGACAGCGTGGTCATCGACTACCCGCCGGCCGGCATCCAGACGCTCGGGTTCATCGCCCTCCAGGTCAACGGCGACACCGGCGCCCTGGACTCGCAGAGCAATCCGTGGAGCACGAGGGTCCAGGCACCGCCGGTCCAGATCACCGGCCCCCAGGCCATGACCATCTACCCCGACCAGAACGGGTGTGCCTTCGCCCAGGTCGAGCCGGGCAGCTACACCATCTCGGTCGCCAACGCCTCGAGCGGCCAGCCGTTCTCCAACGACAACTACGGCTCGCCTCCCTTCGTGGAGAACGCCCTCGGTACGGTCAGTGCGAACGAGCTCGCCCAGCCCCAGGCCTACTCGACCACCGCAACCGTCGCCGTCGGCGCGGTGGCGAGATCGACCGTCAGCTTCGACCAGGGCAGCCTGGTCAGCCTCTCCTATCCGTCGTCCAGCTCCACCGAGGACGGCGTCTACTGCCCCGGCGTCGGCGTGCTCGGCTGCATCTCGACGGGTGAGACGGGCACGGGCACGGGCGTCACCGGCACCGCGATCATGACGGTGTTCAACCAGACCACCAACCAGTGGTCCACCACCGGCCTCCCGGCCGGGGTGACCCGCCTCGCGTCGGTCGCCTGCGCCACCACCGGCGGCACCACCAACCGGTGCATCGCCGTCGGCTACGGAGCGTCGGGAGCGGTCATCCTCTCCTCCCCGACCACCAGCGCGTTGTTCACCGCCGACACCTTCCCGGCCGGCGTGACCTCCCTGTCGCAGGTGGTGTGCCCGTCCTCGACCCAGTGCGTGGCCATCGGGACCACGGCGACCGGCGCCACCGTCCTGTCCGGTGCCATCACCGCCACGACGGACACCTGGACCACCGACGCCATCACCGGCACGGGCACCATCGCCGGCCTCACCAACCTGGTCTGCCCGGCGTCCTCCGGTGGCTGCATCGCCCTCGGGACGAGCACCTCGCCCTCCAACGGCACACCGGTCATCGTCGCCGGCGGGTATGGGCTCGGCTGGACAGCGAGCTCCCCCAACCCGGCCTCGGTGACCCTCACGTCGGCCGCCGCACTGGCCTGCCCCACCACCGCGGTCTCGACCACCTGCCTGATCACCGGCACCACCGCCACCGGGCCCGAGGTCGTGTCCGGGACGGCGACCGCCGGGCTGGGCGTGGCCGCTCCCAGCTGGACCTGGAAGGCCGACGCCTTCCCCGGCGGGCCCGCGGTGACCTCGCTCAACGGGCTGTACTGCCCCCAGGCCTCCGAGTGCCTCCTGACCGGCCGCACCGCGTCGGCGCCCGTCGTGCTCTACGGGGCCACCACCCCCAGCACCAGTGTGACCTTCGCCGCGGACACGCTGCCGGCGGCCCTCACCTCGATCAGCGAGATGGCGTGCCCGTCCTCGTCGGCCTGCGTGATCATCGGG
>JBEKOI010000415.1:0-2800 GCA_049521915.1 Acidimicrobiales bacterium
CTGCGTCGGGATCAGAGCGGGAGGCGGCTTGATCAGCTATGCCATCTCCCACCACCTGATCGGCGCGTCATTGGGCAGGCTCGGGATCAACGGCTGCCAGCGCTCGGACATCGCCCCCCAGCGCTTCTGGCCGATCGTGCAGTACTACACCGTCTTCCAGCTGAAGAACCAGTTCGGCGGGAGCGGCCAGACCTCTATTCCGACGCCGGTCCCCGGTCAGTTCCCGGGCTTTACCGTTACCGTCCACCAATCCGGCTGACCCGGCGGCCGTTCGCCTTCCGGCCACGGCAGGTGCTCATTCCCGGGTCGACGACGCATGGGTCGATCTTTGCCTAACATGCACTCGGCGGTACGTACAGCAGAGACCTTTGGGGGGACATGGGGATCGATCTCAGTGGCCAACGGGTGCTGGTCACCGGCGCATCATCGGGTATCGGGGCGGGACTGGCGGAGGAATTCGCCCGAAGGGGGGCCGTCGTGGGCATCTGCGCACGGCGCCGGGACCGGTTGGACGAAGTGCTCGAGCGTTGTCGCGAGCACTCCCCCGAATCACGCAGGTGGGTGACCGACCTTTCGGATCCGGTCGCCGTCGACGCCCTGGCGGCCGCAGCGCTCGAAGAGCTCGGGGGTGTCGATGTGTTGGTCAACAATGCCGGCATCCCCAAGCGCCGGCACGTGAGCCGGCTGGATCCTGCCACCGTCGAGTCGGTCATGAACATCAACTTCTTCAGCCCCGTGCGGCTCACGCTGGCCCTGCTCCCCCACATGCTCGAACGCGACAGCGGGCGGATCATCAACGTCTCATCGGTGGCCGCCACCTTGAGCTCGCCCGGCGAGTCCGCCTACGATGCATCCAAGGCCGCCATGACCGCCTTCAGCGAGTCCATGGCCGTCGATCTGTGGCAGACGGGGATCAAGGTCCTCGTCGTCTACCCAGGGCTTGTCGACACCGAGCTCTTCTCCCTGCCCGACAACGACCCCGTGATAACCGCGGTAGAAGCGGTGCCGGTCAGCGAACTGGTGAATGGGGTGTTCGATGCCCTCGACAGTGGCGCCGTTCAGGTCTATGTGCCCGGGTATTTCGCCGATCTGGCATCGGGGAAGGCGGGGAACGTCCAAGGTTTCCTGTCCGGTACGGCGAAGTACATCGCACAGCAGGCTCAAGGATGAACCGCTCGCCCTTTCCCCTCCCCCGGGGGTGTGCAAGCATCACCAGAAACGACTACGGACGATCAAATCGCCCCGAGGCCGCCGCAGGTGCACGATCCCTCTTGACGAGAGGGGCTGCCGGCGGTGGTGGGGCTCGAACCAGATGAGGTGAACATGGAAACGGAAGCAGCGGTCCTCTGGGCTATGGGCGAGGACTGGAAGGTCGAGACGATCAAGCTCGACCCTCCGAAGACGGGCGAGGTGCTGGTCAGAATCGCCGCATCAGGCATGTGCCACAGCGACGAGCATCTCCGGACCGGTGACCTTGGGGGCATGTACCCGGTCATCGGGGGCCACGAGGGCGCCGGAGTGGTGGAAGAGGTCGGTCCCGGGGTCGAGGGGCTGAGCCCGGGGGACCATGTGGTCTTCGGCTTCGTTCCGGCCTGTGGCAAGTGCCCATCGTGCGCGCGTGGCCACTCGAACCTGTGCGATGTCGGTGCCCAGCTCATGATGGGGGCTCAGGCCGACGGGACCCACCGTCACCACTCATCGGGCGGTGAAGACCTGCACACCATGGTCTGCCTCGGCACATTCGCCAAGCACACCGTCGTGAACCAGGCGTCCTGTGTCAAGATCCTCGACCACTATCCCTTGGACAAGGCGTGCCTCGTCGGTTGCGGGGTCACCACCGGATGGGGCTCGGCGGTCTACGCCGCCGACGTCCAGCCCGGCGATGACGTCGTGGTCATCGGCATCGGCGGCCTCGGCGCCTCCGCCATCCAAGGGGCCCGGTTGGCCGGGGCCGAACGGATCTTCGCCGTCGACCCGGTCCCGTTCAAGCTCGAGATGGCCACCAAGTTCGGCGCCACACACACTGCGGCGAGCATCGATGAGGCATTGCCACTGGTCAACGAGGTGACGTGGGGCAAGAACGCGGAGAAGGTCATCTGCACGATGGGCGTGGGCGAAGGCCGGCTGATGGAGACCATCATGCAACTGGCGGCCAAGCGGGGGCGGGTCGTCGTCACCAACATCCACCCAATGGCCGAAACCGATGTCACCCTTTCGTTGACCTGGGTGACGCTGTTGGAGAAGCAGATCGTCGGAACCATCTTCGGCTCAGCCAACATGCGCTACGACATTCCTCACCTGTTGCGCCTCTACGATCACGGCCAGCTCGACCTGGACACGATGGTCACCCGGACCTACAAGCTCGAGGAGATCAACCAGGGTTATGCCGACATGCTCGAAGGCAGGAACATCCGCGGCGTCCTGATCTACGAGTAGAAGCCCCCGACACGCTGGCCCGGAGCTTGACGGTCCCGGACCAGGGGCCGGTCTTGTCGATCGGCAGGGATCGGCTGGGTCGCCCATAGACCCGTCCGGTCGCCGCATCGGCAAGACTGCTTGTCATGGCATTCGGTCAGCAGTCGGGCCCACCGGCTTCGGGACGGCAGGTTCAAGCACTCCTGGACCTTCTCAGGGAAGCCGGCCATTCCGATTTCCGCGACGCACGAGGCCCCATGGGGTTCACCCAGCGGCAGGCAGCCGGAAGATTCTCCCGCGACGAGGCGAGCGCCTTCATCGACCAGCTCCAGGAGCCCGAGTTCGACACAGCCCCGCCGGTCGAGGTCCGACAACAGAGGCCCCG
>JBEKOI010000416.1:0-2796 GCA_049521915.1 Acidimicrobiales bacterium
GACTGCTACCTGCGGATGTGGCGATAGCTCGCTGTTCACCTGGTTCATCGAATGGCCGGCCTATGCGATGGCTCACGGTTTGAGCCCGATCCATTCGACTTTCATTCACTATCCAAGTGGGATCAACTTGCTGGCCAATACGAGCGTTTTGGCTATTGGGGTTCTGCTCGCTCCGATCACCTGGCTCTTCGGGCCAATCGCGACGCTGAACGTGGCGCTCACGCTGGCACCAGCGCTCTCAGCAATTGCCATGTTCATCCTTCTCCGACGTTGGGTGTCTTGGGCTCCGGCCGCCTTCGCAGGGGGTCTGTTCTACGGGTTCTCGCCATTCATAATTGTCAGTCTCGATGATGCTCATCTGATGCTCGGGATGGCGGTAGTCCCCCCGCTGATCGTCGCTTGCCTTGACGAACTGCTCATCCGGCAGCGTTGGCGCCCGGTGCCGACCGGCGTGCTTCTCGGACTCCTGATCGTGCTGCAGTTCTTTATCGGTGTGGAGATG
The DNA here is from genome assembly GCA_049521915.1 of Acidimicrobiales bacterium. Taxonomy (GTDB): domain Bacteria; phylum Actinomycetota; class Acidimicrobiia; order Acidimicrobiales; family RAAP-2; genus Bog-756. The sequence continues at coordinate 503 of JBEKOI010000416.1, forward strand.
CTGTTGATCACCGGTGTCATGACGGTCATCGGCGTCGTCTTGATCGTCGTCTATGCCGCACTAACTCGTCCTGAGGTGTTGAGGAGAAAAGCTCGATTTGCCCTGGTAGGGACATCCACTGGCGCGGTCGTGGCGTTCGCCCTTCTCGCCTACCCGGCCTGGTTCGCCCTCAACGGACCGAACCACCTTTCGGCAGTGGTCTGGGCGGGCTCCTTCAAGGACTTGGGGACAAAGAGCGCGTCGCTGCGAGATTTTTTCGACCCGTGGTCGGCCCACTTGACGAACCTGACTCAAAGAGAGTCCAGGAGGTTGGGTGGCTATCAGGGACCCGTACGTTCCAACGAGTACTTCGGATACGGTGTGCTCGCTGTCGTGGTCGGTGGCTTACTCATCTGGCGACGAGACAGACGACTCTGGCTCTTCGGCGCAGTGGCGCTTCTTTCGGTTCTGTGCTCGTTGGGGACGAGCAAACGTGTTCCACTGCCGTCACGGTTGTTCAGCAACCTTCCAGTGGTCAAGGACATCGTGCCGTACCGTTTCGTCGTCGTCGATTACTTCTGTGTTGCGGTGATGCTCGCCATCGTCGTCGATCGGGTCTATCGAGCAGTCGACAGGAGCCGCGAGTCGGCCTCGGTCGATCTCACCGAAACGGCCTCGAAGACCCGATGGTCGCGGCTCCCGCGCTGGTCCGGTGCTTGTGCAGCAGTGATTGTGGCTGCTGTCGCCCTCGTACCCACAGCTTCTTCCCTTGCCGGGACGATACCGCTGACAACCGAGCCGGTCGCAGTGCCGACCTGGTTCAAGACCGTCGCCCCGCATCTACCCGCCCACCAGGTCCTCCTCGTCTTTCCCACACCGTTCATGTCGTTCGACAACACCATGACCTGGCAGGCGGTCGCCGGCATGTCCTATTCGATGGTGGGCGAAGGAGGTCCGGGTGGGACGTTGGTGTACAGCGGGCAGGAATATCCTGGGGCGGTTGTGATCTCCTGGGCATCGCGACCGACCACTCCACCCGAAATCGTGTCGGCTGTTGCCGTCTCCAAGGTCCGACGGGCACTTCGCGAGTGGAAAGTGACGATGGTCGTCATCCCGGATCAACGGAATCTGCCTATCTACGATCGAGTTGATTCCGTGACCCAGGACGTAGAATTGATGACCGCAGTCATCGGAGCCCGTCCCAGCTATCAGGCGGGTGCCTGGGTGTGGACAGGGGTCGATCACAAAGCTCCTTCGATGCACCTATCCGCCGCCAAGACCTCCGAGTGCCTGAGGGAGTCGCATCTCGCGGTATGTGAGGTGTTGACAGGGCCGCCAACTGCGTGCTGTCGACGGCTCGTGGTTGATGCTCTCGTGACGCAAGGGCCGAGACGGGGAAGGAGTTGAGCCCGGAGAACCAGCGTGGCGTTCGACAGCGGCGTTGCTTTCCTGACCTGTTGGGTATCGCTTTCGTCCTCGCTGCGGCCGGTCTGTTGATGGCGCCAGCCCTTGCCCACGGCCGGTTGCTCGGTCCGTACGACCAACTCTCACAGTTCGGCCTCACGAGCAAGCTGCACATCAAGATCCAGAACGACCAGATCTCCGACCTGATTCGAGAGATCATCCCCTGGACGACGCTCTCATGGACGCAGGTTCATGCGGGATTCCTGCCGCTCTGGAATCCCTATGGGATCTTGGGGGCACCTTTGGCCTTTAACTGGCAGTCAGCCACCTTCAGTATCCCCGCCCTGGTTGGCTATCTGGCCCCGGTACGTTTCGACTTCACGCTGCAGGTCCTTCTCAGCCTTGTCATCGGTGGAAGCGGAGTGTACGTGCTCGGACGGATTCTGCGTCTCGGCATCCTCGGGGCAGCGATGGGTGCCACCGTATTCGAGCTCAACGGGGCGTTCATGGCCTTGCTGGGTTGGCCGATCGCGGCAACGATGTCATGGGCGGGTTGGCTGTTCGGGTGCGCGATCCTCGTTGTGAGGGGCAACCACAGGCGCCGGAGCACCGTACAATTCGCGATTGTCCTTGCGCTGGCGATCTATGCAGGACAACCGGACACCCTGGTCCTCCTCGCAATCTCTCTTGCCGTGTTCCTCGTTGTCCTCCTGGGTTTCCGGGCCGGGCGGATGGGATGGTCGGATGGCACGCTCCGCCCCGGGCTCGACCTCGGCATCGGAGCCGTCGCGGGGTTGGGGCTCGCGGCACCGCTCGCCTTTCCTGCCGCTCAGCTGTCCTCAGGCTCCGTTCGTGCTGCCGGACGGCACAACGCGTATCCGATCCACGACGTTCTCCATGTGATCTTCCAG
>JBEKOI010000417.1:0-2760 GCA_049521915.1 Acidimicrobiales bacterium
CTTCTCCTCCCCGCGACAGTTCGCCCCGTCGTAGTGGCCGTTCAGCGCGCCCACTCCGCCGACGGCCAGCCGGGTGGCGACCACCCCGTCGGCACCGAGTCGAACGCCAGCCACCCGGACGTAGATCTCCGGCGAAGCCGACACGATCACCACCCGGTCGCCGCGACCGCGGTGCCAGTCGAACCGGCGTCGGACGCCCGAGCGCAGGTGCCGGTCGAGGTGATCGAGGACGAACTCGGTACCGACCTCCTCGGCGCGCTCGAGAGCCACCCCGGCCAGCACCCGTTCGAAGAGGAGCTCCTTGGTCCGGTCGGCGACCGCGCCCCCGGCCACCGCGGCCTGGATGAGGCGGGGGCCGAGAGCGAGGGCGGCCGGCACCACCACCGCCGGACCGCGGAGGGCGGAGAGGTACCCGAAGACACTGCCCCCCTCGGTGAGGGTGCCGTCGAAATCGAAGGCGGCCACGTCGGGCATCGCCGGCGCCGGCCGTCAGCTGCCGGCCGGGTCGACCGTGGACCCGCTTCGCCCGGCCCCGGCGGCGAATCGGGCCGGACCCGACGCGGCCTCGGGTGAGGCCAGGCTGTCGAGCCCCAACCTGGTCTCGACCACCATGGCTTCGGCGGTGGACAGGCCCCACTGGTCCAGGGTCGACCGCCGGTCGTTGCGGAGGCAGGTCTGGGGGAGAGCGGCCAGTTCGCGTCCCCATTCCACCGCGCGGTGAAGGGCCGTCCCGTCGGGCACGATCCTGTTCACCAGTCCCATGCCCAGAGCCTCTTCGGCCCCGACCTCGCGCCCGCTCAGAATCAGATCGAGGGCGCGGCCCTGGCCGATGAGCCGCGGCAGGCGGACCGTCCCGCCGTCGATGAGGGGAACGCCGAAGCGTCGGCAGAACACGCCGAAGACCGACCCGGCGGCCGCCACCCGCAGATCGCACCAGATGGCGAGCTCCAGTCCGCCGGCGACGGCGAACCCCTCGACGGCGGCGATCACCGGTTTGGACAGCTCCAGACGGGTGGGTCCCATCGGACCCGGCCCGTCGGGTGCGACCCGGTGACGGTCACCCCCGGCCAACGACTTGAGGTCGGCGCCGGCACAGAACGTCCCGCCGCTTCCGGTCAGCACGGCCACCGCCGCCGACCCGTCGGCCTCGAAGGTGGTGAACGCATCGAGGAGGGCGCCGGCCGTGGCCGGGTCCACGGCGTTGCGTCGGTGCGGCCTGTCGAGCGTCACCACGGTCACGGGTCCCTGCTCGGTCACCTGCACGCTCGACGTCATGCCCACAGCATGGTGGAATCAGTGGGGCGGGGCCAGACCGCGGCGCAACCGGCATTCCTGCGCCAAAACTCGACTAACCCGGTCGACAATTAAGCCGGCGCCGACTAACCTGACGGCGCGGAGAGATCACGGTGACGCCGGATCCCACTCGCCTCATCGACGCAACGCACACAAAAGGAGCGACACATGGCAATCCGTCTGGGCGACGTAGCCCCCGACTTCACTGCGGAGACCACCGAAGGCACCATCAACTTCCACGAGTACCTCGGGGACAGCTGGGGGGTCCTGTTCTCCCATCCGAAGGACTTCACCCCGGTGTGCACGACCGAGCTCGGTGCCTTCTCGAAGGCGAAGGCCGAGTTCGACAAGCGGGACACCAAGTTGATCGGTCTCTCGGTCGACGACGTGAACTCGCACGGCAAGTGGGCCGGCGACATCGAGGAGACCCAGGGCCAGGCCCTCAACTTCCCCCTCATCGGTGACGAGGACCGCAAGGTCGCCGACCTGTACGACATGATCCACCCCAATGCCAACGACACCCTGACGGTCCGGTCGGTCTTCATCATCGGTCCCGACAAGAAGGTGAAGCTGACCCTGACCTACCCGGCTTCGACCGGTCGCAACGTGAGTGAGATCCTGCGGGTCCTCGACTCATTGCAGCTGACCAACGACTACAAGGTGGCCACCCCGGTGAACTGGAAGGACGGGGAGGACGTGATCATCGTGCCGGCGGTCTCCGACGAGGAGGCCAAAGAGAGGTTCCCGAAGGGGTTCAAGGCCGTCAAGCCCTACCTCCGGGTCACACCCCAGCCCAACAAGTAGCCCCGACAAGCAGCACGGTCGGACCACCGCCCGGCGGCAGTTCTGACGGTGGATCCGCCCGGATCCGGCCCCCCGGGGCCGGATCCGGGCGGTCCCGCGTCCGACCCCGGGTCAGGGGGTTCGGGCCGGTGCCGTCCCCGGAGCAGGGTTGCTGCTACCATTGACCCGCCGTCGTGTTCCGTCCGTCGGTCAGCATCGAACACCGTAGAGGTTGAATCCCCGTATGCCAGACAAGCAGTCCACCATCTCCGAATACCGTCTCCACGAGACGGACACCGGGTCACCCGAAGTGCAGATCGCCATATTGAGCGAGCGCATCGTCCACCTGACCGAGCACCTCAAGGTGCACAAGGGCGACCACCACACCCGCCGTGGCCTCCTGAAGCTGATCGGCAGACGCCGTCGGCTCCTCGACTACGTGCGCAACAACGACGTCGAGCGGTACCGGGACATCATCGGCCGACTCGGCCTCCGCCGCTAGGCGGTCACCATTCGCTCCGCCCGGCTTCGGCCGGGCGGTCGCAATTCCTCCACCGGCTCGCAGCCGGTGGACCGCAGGTCGGCAAAGTGCCGGCCCGCAGCAGTAGCAGTCGGTCACCCGAGGTGGCCGGCCGGAAACACTCCACACAGATTGGGCTCCGATCGAGGTCAGTCACCAGTTGC
>JBEKOI010000418.1:0-2721 GCA_049521915.1 Acidimicrobiales bacterium
ACGGCTCGGGCCTCCCCGAGGGCTTCGACATCGACGCCTCCGAGAGCCTCGGCCTGTCCATCGTCCGTGACCTGGTCCGCAGTCAGCTGGACGGCACCATCACCATGCGCAACCGGCGCGATATCCGTCCCGGGGAGTCCGGAACGGTGGTGGCTATCGAGCTCCCGGCGGCAGAGCTCCAGCGGGTGGGACTGTAAGGGGGCTCATCCGGTTCGGTTCACGAGGCGCGACGACGGGCGGCCAGCCACACCTTGCGCAGCTTGCGGCGCTCGTCCTCGGAGGTTCCGCCCCACACCCCCGATTCCTGGTTGGTGGCCAGGGCGAAGTCGAGACACGGCTCCATGGCCTCGCATCCGCTGCAGACCCGTTTCGCCGCATCGATCTGGTCGATGGCCGGACCGGTCGTCCCGATGGGGAAGAAGAGATCGGGTTCGGTACTGCGGCAGGCTGCCAGCTGCCTCCAGTCGTTGTCGTCCCACTCGACCGTACGGTTCCACATAAGGGCCACGATGCTTCCTCCGCTCCCGCTCCCAAGTTTCCCAGTTTGTGATCTGTTTCACATAGCTCGGCGCCAAGGTGTCACCGGCCATTCAGGGTTCGCTCATTAGAGTAACCACCGGTACCCACCGTTGCAAGCAGTGTTGAGGTCTCCCGTACGTCTTTTGACGTGCATTTCACGGCCCTGACCGGCGAGTGGTACGGAAGGGTTGGCGACGATGGGATCGATGGCGGTGCAGGCCCACCGGGGCAGTCCCGACCCCGACCACGGGGTCCGCGAAAATACTCTCGAGGCCTTCCTCCGTGCCCGTGAGCTGGGAGCGGACGGGGTGGAGCTCGATGTCAGGATGACGTCGGACGGCGGCCTGGCCGTTCACCATGACCCGGTGGTCGAGGGGGTCGGCGCGGTCTGCGAGGTGACGGCGGCGGAGCTCCCGTCGTTCGTCCCGCTGTTGCCGGTGGTGCTCGAGCTGTGCGACGGCCTCACGGTGAATATCGAGATCAAGAATCTGCCCGGCGAGCCCGGATTCGATCCCGCCGACCTCACGGCCCGCGCAGTGGCCGAGCTGGTGGTGGCCTCCGGACGCCAATCGAGCGTGGTCATCTCCTCGTTCTGGCCGGACACCCTGGAAGCGGTCCGCAACGCCCAGGCCGACCTGGCCACCGGGCTCCTCCTGTCCTCGTGGTTCGATCCCACCGAGGGTGTGGCCGCGGCGACGAGCCGCGGGTGCACCGCCCTCCACCCCCACGTCGACCTGGTGGGGGCAGCCCTCGTCGACCGGGCGCACGAGGTGGGGCTGTCCGTCGCCACCTGGACGGTCAACGACGCCACCCATCTCGAACTCGCGGCGGAGGCCGGAGTGGACACCGTGATCACCGACGACGTGAGACTGGTGCTGGGCACCCTCCGCCGGGACTGAGCCGGGACTGAGCCGGGACATGAGCCGGGACATGAGCCGGAGCTGAGCCGGGTTGAGCCGGAGCTGACCAGGGACTGAGCCGGGCCCGGACCCGGTCCGCACCGGGCCCGGCGGTCCGTCCGATCCGGCCGCCACCGGCGGCCCCGGGGGCGGGTGTCCTGACCTGGGATCGCGGCCCGATTGGTCGAAGGGGCAGATTTCAACAACAATGCACGCCCATGAACGTCGTTGTCTGTGTGAAACAGATCCCCGATCCGGCTGCCCCACCGGCACTCGATCCAGGGACAAAGAACCTTGTCCGAGAGGGAAAACTCATCCTCGACGATTCGGACTCCTACGGGGTGGAGATGGCCCTCCAGCTGGCCGATGCCGCCGGCGGAGGCGACGTGACCCTGGTTTCGATGGCTCCCAACGGGGAGACCTCCGGCCTGCGCACCGCGCTGGCCATGGGGGCGGCCAAGGCCATCCTCATCAGTGACGACATCCTCGCCGGCACCGATGCCCTCGGCACGGCCAAGGTGCTTGCCGCGGCCATCAAGCGGGTCCAGCCCGATCTGATCCTGGCCGCCACCGAGTCCACCGACGGCTACACGGGGACCACCCCGGTCCAGATCGCCGAGCTGCTGGGTCTCCCTTCGGTGACCTTCGCCAAAAAGGTGGAGGTCACTGGCGATTCGGTGAAAGTGGAGCGCCAGACCGAGGCCGGATATGACGAGGTGGAGAGTCCCCTGCCCGCGGTGGTGACGGTGACGGCCGGCGTGGTCGAGCCCCGGTACCCGTCGTTCAAAGGGATCATGGCCGCCAAGTCGAAGCCGGTCGAGACGCTGACCGTCGGTGACCTCGGGCTCGATGCCGGAGAGATCGGCGCCGGCGGCGCCCGCCAGGAGATCACCCAGGTGGCCGAGGCCGAAGCGCGTTCGGGCGGCGAGATCGTCGTCGACGAAGGCGAGGGGTACCAGCGTGTCATCGAATTCCTCGAGCAATTGAAGGTCCTGTAGGGATCGGGTAGGAGAACAAGCACACATGTCTGTCGACAAGATCTGGGTCCTCGCCGAAGTGGCGGACGGGGCTCCCATCACCACCTCGCTGGAACTACTCACCCAGGCCCGCTCGCTGGCCGGGACGGTGGAGGCCGTCGCCTGGGGCGACGCCACTGCATCGGTGGCCGGCACGCTCGGGGAGTACGGGGCGACCACCGTGCACGACGTCGGTGACCTCGGTGGAGCGCTTCCGGGAGCACCAGTGGCCTCGGCCATCGTCGCGGCGACGGCCGCCAGTGGGGCCCCCGACGCCATTCTGTTCC
>JBEKOI010000419.1:0-2719 GCA_049521915.1 Acidimicrobiales bacterium
GAGCAGATCGTCGGCCGTCTGTTTCGACTCGCGCTTTCCCAGACCGAAGAGGCGGACATGGAAGTACAGGTTCTCCAAATTGGTCAGCTGACGATCGAGGGTGTTCTGCTGGGACACGACCCCGATCATCTGCTTGGCCAGGGTCGGGTGGGCCACGACGTCGATGCCACCGACGAACGCCCGGCCCGACGAGGGTATGACCCTGGTGGTCAGGACGCCGACGGTGGTCGTCTTTCCGGCGCCGTTAGGTCCGAGCAGCCCGTAGACCTCGCCCATGCCGATCCGCAGGTCAAGCCCATCCACAGCCCGGAAGTCGGTGCCGGGATAGGTCTTGACCAGCCCGATCGTCTCGATGATCGGCTTCTCGCTCCCGTCGCCCCGCGCAATACGGGGGTCAGCGTCGCTTGTCACGGTCATCGTGTCCTCACTGTACTTTCCGCTCAGTGCCTTCCGGCTCTCGAGGCTCGGTCAGTCCTCGGCCAGAATCTGGTAGAGCTCCTTGCGCGCCTTTTGGATCACGGCGATTCCGCGTTCGACCTGGGCGTTCTCACCCGCACCCGAAAGCTGCTTGGCTGCGCCCATCAGCTGGGTCACCGCCAGGCGCAGATTGCGGATCTGGTCGTCGCTCTCCCCCCGGCCCTGCCAGGGGAGTGGGGTGCCGTTGGCCGCTTCGGCCACACCGGCGTCGGTGAGGTGGAAGACGCGGGTCCCGTCCTGCTCGGACGAACCCACCATCCCCTCGTCTTCGAGCATCTGCAGGTGCGGGTAGACCGAACCCGGGCTCGGCCGCCACAGGCCGCCGCTCATCTCCTCGAGCCGGCGCATCACGGCGTACCCGTGCGCGGGGCCCTCCTGCAGCGCGGAGAGGATGGCGCGCCGGATGTCGCCCCGGGCCATGCGGCGCCCGCCTCCCCATCCGCCTCGTTCTCCGCCCCATCGGCCCCGGCCACCCCTGGGATCGCGGTCGCGCCCCGGTGTCCGGCGCATGCCACGTGGGCCGCGCGGCCCTTCGAAGTCGTGGTCGTGGCCGTGGTCGTGGCCGTGGTCGTGGTGCTCGTGTGACTCGTGTTCATGGTCGTGTCCCATGTCGATGTTTCCTCTCGTGCTGTGGTGGTGATGGTGGTTGTGGTGGTCGTGCATTGGTGGGTTCTTTCTGGTCCTTGGCCATCTGGCTTGTCTCAAGCGATCTGGCCGTTTGAAGTAATCCGGTTGCATTAGGGATCGAGGCTTCTCATCGATCCACTTAATGTAACACTAATGATATATCATAACAGCTCGCCGATGTCACGCAAGCAGTAATAATTTTCTGGACCGGGCCATGGAGACGGACGCCAGCGCCAACGGTCGGAGGGCCCGATTCAGCGAAGTCGGTATAGGGGAAACCGGGACTAGGGATTCCTGAGGGCCGCCAGGCGATCGAGAGTCGCCTCGGCTTCTGAGACAAACCGTCGTACCAGCTCAGCCGCCGGGACCACCTCGTTGACCCCTCCGACCCCCTGCCCGGCCGGATAGCACTCCTGGGTCACGTCGACTCCCTCGGTGAGGACGTCTCCCCCCAGGTGCATCACGCCGGAGCCGTAGGCGATGCCGAGTTGCTCAGGGAACTTCTTGAGCTCCTCGGGATGGGCGTCGAAGTGGTCGGTGAGGCGGTTGCGGAGCACCCGCATGGTCTTGCCCGAGTAGGCCCTGCTCACGGTGGTCTGGTCCTCCCGACCGGCGAGGAGTCCCTCTTTGTAGCCGCGTACGCCGCGGGCTTCGGGGGTCGCGATGAACCGGGTGCCGACCCAGATCCCGTCCGCACCGAGCGCCAGGGCGGCAGCCAGGCCGCGCCCGTCGAAGATGCCTCCGGCCGCCACAACAGGAACGCGGTCACCGACCGCGTCGACGATCTGTGGGATCAGCGGGAACGATGCCACCTGACCGGTGTGGCCGCCGGCCTCGGTGCCCTGGGCCACGACGAGGTCACATCCGGCCTCGACGGCGTGGACCGCGTGGGCGACCTTGCCGCACATGCTCACAACGAGCACGCCGTTGTCGTGGCACTGCGCGATCACCTCCGAGGGGACCCCGAGCCCGGCCACGAAGGCGGTGGCTCCGCCCTCGATGATCAACTGGACCTGTGCCGTCATGCCCCCCGGCATGGCGGTGAGCAAATCGACACCGAAGGGTTTGTCCGTCGACGCCCTTACAGCCGCAATCTCCTGGACCATCTTCTCGTTGCCCATGGTCGACGCGCCCAGACAGCCGTACCCTCCGGCCCCCGAAACGGCGGCGACCAGTTCGGAGTACGACACTCCGCCCATCCCGGCCAGCATCACCGGGTACTCGATACCGAGCAGTTCTGTCAGTCGGGTTCGCATGGGCTTCGGCCTCTTTCGGTTCGTGGTCAGCGGCCGGTTCGCCGGCCAAACCCGCGGGCGCCGCCTCCCGAGTAGGAGGGCATCGCCGAGCATGGCGGCCCCGAGCACGGGCCCTGAGCGTATCCAGGAGCAGGCCGACCTGGACCCCGAATCTTCACGCCGCGTCCCACCTGCACACTCGCTCGCTTGTCACACCCCCATGCTCTGCTGTCGATATGGAACACAGCTCTTCGGCCACGGCCACGGCCACGGCCACCCCCACCGCACCGAACCCGGCTCCGGGCACGGCTACCCCCTCGGCCACCCCATCGGCCGACGTTCGCTATGCGACGTTGCGCGCCGCCATCGACGAGGTGCTC
>JBEKOI010000420.1:0-2718 GCA_049521915.1 Acidimicrobiales bacterium
GTGAGCAGTACCTTGCCAGCCATCAAGAGCAACGTGACGACGCTCCTCGCTGGTCTGCGGCGGGCGGCTGGACCGAACGTTCCGATCATCGGCCTCACATATCCGGACGTGTTTCTCGGCTCGTACACCTCGAAGGCACCGGGCATGAAGAGCCTCGCCGTCCTTTCGGTCGACGCCTTTCGCACTCTCTTGAACCCCGCTCTTGCCACCGTTTACACCAGTAGCGGGGCCCACTTCATAGACGTCACACAAGCGACGGGCGCATATACGCCACTGAGCGAGACGACACCGGACGGCAAGTACGGAACGATTCCCCTCGCCGTAGCCGACGTGTGTTCGCTCACGTACGAATGCCAACTTCAAGACGTGCATCCCACAACGAAGGGGTACGCGGTCATTGCTCGTCTCATTGACGAAACATTGCCGCGGAGGAGCTGAGGATTCGGCTCTGGTGGACCGAACCTCCTCAAGATGGTCGATCCGGAGACCACCGCAGCGTGGTGGATCAGATCCAACTCCCGGTCATCGGGCAAACCAACGCGTGGGTTTCGGGATCAGCCCGTGACGGACACTCTGACATTCCGAAGACATGGACCGGACACCATCACCCTGTGGATCCACCTCATTAGCGGCGTGTCCCAATCGGGCGGTTCCAGCGAAGTGAACGCGAGCAGGCAGTTAGCCCTGACGGCTCCTGCTCCGGTGTGATCCGTCAAGGCTGAACCACCGCCGAGAGACGACCATGGGCCCACAGCCCGGGTATCCCCAAACGTGCGAGCGTTTCGACGCTGAGGGGTCGCACCGATGTGCCTGCTTGAGACTGGTGGCAGGTGCTGCGGCTCATTCGTAGCATTTAGAGGTCCTTGCGGGACTGACTCAAAAGTGCCTGCCGCCGGCCTATGCCAGTTGGCTTTATAACGAAAGGTCTCCCGCTCGGGCTTCACCACGGTGTGGCTCAAAAGAGGATCGAGCACGAACAGTCCACAAGCAGGAGTGCCCCCGTGGTTTCCACCGAACCAAGGAGGTATTTATGAATGTGATGATCGGAGTCGACCCTCACAAGGCATCGCACACCGCGGTGGCCATCGGTCGGGACGAGGACCAGCTCGCCAAGGTCAAGGTCCGAGCGACGAGCCGCCAGGTCGAGCAGCTCTTGTGCTGGGCCGAGCCATTCGAGAAGCGCACCTGGGCCATCGAGTCAGTGGGCGGCATGGGTTACCTGCTGGCCCAACAGTTGGGAGCTCGCGGGGAAGACGTCCTCGATGTGCCAGCGACCTTGGCTGCGCGCATCCGGGTGTTGGCCACCAAGCGGTCGAACAAAAACGATCCCAACGATGCCCACTCGATCGCCGTTGCTGCCCTGCGAGCCCCAGCGCTTCGCCAGGTTGAGCCGGCTGATCACGCCGAGGTCCTCCGTCTCCTCTCAAAGCGGAACTGGGATCTAGGCCGCCAGCGAACTCGGGTCGTCTGCCGGCTGCACTCGCTCTGCTCCGAGGTCGCTCCGGGTGGAATCTCCAAGGAAATGTACGTTTCTGATGCCGAAGCTCTCTTGGCCAAAGTGAACCCAGGGTCACCGGTCCAGCAGATGCGCGTCAACCTGATCCTCGAGCTGCTCGACGACGTGCGGCGACTCGATACCCAGACCAAGGAGTCGCATCGGCGGATCCGCCTGGCCGTCAAGGCCTCTGGAACGTCGGTGACGGAGGTCTATGGAGTCGGACCCGTCCATGCGGCGTCGCTGATCGGGTACTCCGGCGACATTGCTCGCTTCGCAAACCGGGATGCCTATGCCGCCTACAACGGCACGGCGCCCGTCGAGTTCTCCTCTGGTGGGCGAACGGTGCATCGACTTTCTATGCGAGGGAGTCGCCGGCTCAACAACACCTTGCACATGGCGGCAGTGACGCAGATCCGTAATCCAGGCACTGAGGGACGCATCTACTTCGAGCGCAAAGTGGCTGAGGGCAAGACCAAGAAGGAAGCGTTGCGGTCCCTCAAGCGCCAGATTTCCAACGCTGTCTACCGACAGCTGGTCCTCGACGCCCGATAGGGGGTCCGGGAGGACACTCAGGGACGACTGCATGCCTGCGTGACCGGCTCCTCACCCTGCGCGACCGGCTCTTCGGCGAAGTCACTCCCGAACCCATAGAGATCCTACGTCGTTGTGCTCTTCCACGACGGCTCGATCCGCCGCGCCCAGAAGTACTGGAAATTGGGGTCTTGACTCAAAGAGGATTCGGTATGGGGCAGTTTGCCCGGCGGAAGGACGAGGCGCAGTCAAGGCCGACCGAAGGTCGCCCGCAGGGGCAGCCTTGACGGGGCCGGTCAGATGTCGCACCGACAATGGCTCCCGAGGCCGGGGTACCCGGCCTCCTGGTCGCCGCCTCGCCTTTGCATCGGTTGTCCGAATGACACGGCTGTGGTTTAATTCCAATGCGGACCCCCTCAAGGCCAGGGGGCGTCACGGTTCGAGTAAGGATCGTGGGGACTGAGCCCGACCGAAAATAGGCCCCGATAGCTATCCGACACCGGTAGTAGGTGCGGAGATCCCTGAACCACAGGGCGATGAATCCCAAAAAAATGAATGTCCGTCGGCCGTAGGCGCCGACGGAAAGTCCACACCGATAGGGAGTGCGAGGACGACCCCGCTGAATGGGTTGCCTCTCGGTGCCCTGAAGCGGGAACCAATCATTGGTCCTAGCGACGGGGTTTCTCGAA
>JBEKOI010000421.1:0-2709 GCA_049521915.1 Acidimicrobiales bacterium
GTTGAGAGGGGTTCGAACATCGTCTTTTGCCTAGGTTGAGAAATGCCCATTAGATATCGCCTCTAACCTGGGAGAAGGTTGTATTTCCTACAACCCGGTGGAGATGACGGGACTCGAACCCGTGACCCCCTGCTTGCAAAGCAGGTGCTCTAGCCAACTGAGCTACATCCCCTCGACGTCCGGACCTGACGACCCACCGGACGACTGACTGAGGCGACCCGTCCCACCGGGGGGAGGCGGCGGAAGGTCCCCCGGCCTCCGTGGGGGTGGTCGTAAGGATCCTATCCGGCCCACTCGTTCTGCCCGAGGAGACTCCGACGTGCCTCCGGCACCGACGACCGTCCCACCTCTTACATCAGGCGTCACACCCTCGGCATACCGTGGTCGCCGACGGACCGCACAGTCGGTCCGGGCAGCGGACCGGGCCTTCTCGCCCCCGGGGTCCCGCCGGGCACCCGACCCCGCCGATCGCCCTTCGCCTGGGCCTCTGACCACGACGGCCACGCGCCTCCCTGCCCCGCTGACGGCGGCGGGTGCCATGACCGTCCGAGCCCCCTGGGGGCGACCATGCAGCAGACCGACCGTCGGGCCGAGCTCCTGACACAGCTGAGCGAGGGCATCGCCTCGCTGACCACGTCCGATCAGTGGCGGCGGCATCTCGACTACCAGAGCCGGTTCCACCGGTACAGCGTGGGCAACGTGGTCCTCATCGCCGCCCAGTGCCCCCACGCCCGCCAGGTGGCCGGTTTCCGGGCCTGGGCCAAGCTCGGCCGAACTGTCCGCCGGGGGGAGAAGGCCATCTGGATACTGGCGCCCATGGTCAGGCGGACGTCCCGGTCCGAGGACCCGGGGGACGACCCGGTGGTGCGCGGATTCAGATGTGTCCCGGTCTTCGACCTCTCGCAGACCGAGGGGGCTGAACTCCCGGAGATCTGCCACCGGCTGTCCGGTGACGACCCCACCGCCCTGTTCGCCGGGCTGACCGCAGTGGCCACCGCGCTCGGCTACTCGGTGGTGCGGACAGCGCTCCCCGACGGACGCAACGGGGACTGCTCCTACTCCCTCCGCCGGATCCGGGTCGAGGAGGGCAACGCCGCCGCCCAGCAGGTCAAGACACTGGCCCACGAGATCGCTCACGCCTTCCTCCACCACGACGGAGCCGATCGGCGACTGGCGGAATTGGAGGCGGAGTCGACCGCCTTCGTCGTCTGCCGGTCGCTCGGGCTGGACACCGGGCTTTACTCCTTCGGCTATGTGGCCACCTGGGCCGGCGGGGGTGAGGCCGCAGTGGCCGGTATCCGGGCCTCGTGCGGTCGGATCCAGCACGCGGCCGGTGTCATCCTCGACCAGATGGGGTCCGGTCAACCGGTGGCCCACAGCCCGGCGGCATGAGCCGGCACCCGGAAGGGCCCACCCATTTCCGGTAGAGTGACCGGGCGGTATCGGGCCCCTCCGGCCGGACTGCCGCCGCATCCCGGACAGAAGCTCTCGACCCACAGTGGAGGAATGGCCATGGCAGTGTCAGTAGGTACCAGCGACGTCATCATCGGTGTCGCCCAGCACGACGCCAGTGCGCTCGAAGGCCTGTTCCAGGCCCGTCTGGACAACCTCGCGGCCTCCGGCCTCGATCCGAAGACCTACTCACTGGCCAACATCGCCGCCCTCATCGCCGCCGATGCCGCCCCCGCGTCCTATGTCTTTCAGGTCACCTTCGCCCTCGACGCCGGCGTGACCCCGGAGGAGATCCTCGGACTCCTGGTCGCGCTCAACCCCACCGTCGGCAACGTCCGGATCGTGTCGGCTGCCGCGGAGATCGCCTTCGCCCTGGGCATCGACCTTGAAGCCGGAATCGCCGGCCAGGACTGAGAGGGCCCGCCACCATGATTCGTCGACGTCCCCTTCTCCGTATGGCCGCTGTGGGCGGCGTGGCCTACATGGGTGCCAAGGCCGGCACCAACAAGGCCATCCAGGGCCAGCAGGCTGCGGCCGAGCCGGCAGCCGCCCCCGCGCCCCCCCCGACCAACCCTCCGCCGACGGCGCCGGGTTCGGACACCGGGGACCGCATCGCCCAGCTCAAGCAGCTCGCCGACCTGCATGCGTCCGGAGCGCTGACCGATGAGGAGTTCGCCTCGGAGAAGGCCAAGGTCCTCGGCTGACCAGACCGCCGGGGCGCGCAGCCCCGGCGCCGTCTCTCCCCGTCACCGGCCCGGCTCAGGAGGTGGCGGGCCGGGCCCGTGCGAAGGACCGCTCGATCTCCTCCCAGGCCGCCGCCACACCGTCGAACCCGCCCACCTTGGTCAGCTTGTCCGGCTCGAGATCCTTGTAGACCTCGAAGAAGTGGGCGATCTCGAAGGTCAGGTGAGGGGGGAGCCCGTCGAGGTCGCGCACCGACTCCCACATCGGATCGCCGCAGGCCACCGAGATGATCTTGGCGTCGGGTCCCTTCTCGTCGGTCATCCAGAAGACCCCGACGGGGCGGCTTTCGACCAGGCAGCCCGGGAAGGTCGGCTCGTCCAGCAGCACCAGGGCGTCGAGGGGGTCGCCGTCCTCGGCCAGGGTGTCGGGGACGAAGCCGTAGTCGGCCGGGTAGAAGGTGGCCGAGAAGAGCCGCCGGTCCAGCCGCATGATGTGGCGGTCGTGGTCGTACTCGTACTTGTTGCGGCTGCCCCGGGGGATCTCCACAATGACGTCGATCGTGCGGTCCGTGCT
>JBEKOI010000422.1:0-2706 GCA_049521915.1 Acidimicrobiales bacterium
CGACGACAACCTAACTCTCCATGGATTCGGTACCGAGATATTGACTGGTGAGACACCAGACACAATTTGGTTTGCGGGGAACCCGAGCGGATCCGCAGCCAAACGCAGCCCGTGCGAATATGAGCGGTTTGGTACTCGCCATCGATCGATGATGCGCTATTGCGCAAGCCATCCGGAGTCGATCGGTTTTGTCGTATCGCAAGACGGAGCGGTTCGGGCGATTTCCGCTGTGGACGGCGAAGTCACGGTATGGGACAACATCAGCCTCCTGTTTGAGCGTCGTCCGATCCGGCGACCACAGTTAATTCAGACGACAGAGGAATCCCCGAAGGCGGACTAACCGATCCGAGGTCCGCCGAATTCCCCAACACATCATTGAGATGGCCAGGGAAACAATCTCCAGTCGGATCCTGCGTAAGTCCCCCCTCCGACACCAGGCCAGAGGCTGTTTCTGACGCTCTTGTCAGACGTTCGAAGAACAGACTCGTGATCATGGCTGCACCTGCTTCCGAACGAGGAAAGCAGCGTGGCGGAATCGAGAACAACCGGGTGCCACAATGGACGTATGAGCAAGAGCGCTGATGAGAGGGAGCTGCTGGCCGACGACGCCGGCTGTGCGGACTCCGAGGACGCGCTCATTGTTCGGGTCGCAGCCGACCGCCGTGCCGGGAAAGACACCACCAAGGACGTCGAGGCTCTGTTGCATATCGCCGCCGAGAAAAACCAAGCGGCACTCGACCGACTTGCCAAATAGTTCTTTTCAGTGCCGCCTGGGGAGGATGGCGCTGTCGTCTACCTCACAATGGACGATTTCTATCGAGCAGCATCGAAGGCGCTCAGAATCGATCTGATTACGGTTCGATCGATCACCAACGAAACTCTTGCCGGTTCAGCCTTGGCTGCGCCAAGTGCAGGTTTCGGTGATTTTGAGCAGTATCCGGATTTTGCCACCAAGACTGCCGTCCTGCTTCAGGCGGTGGCCAGCAATCACCCATTGCCGGATGGCAACAAGCGCACCTCCCTGCTGTGCGCAATCCTCTTTGCGGATTTGAACGGGTACCGATGGGATCCGCCAGCCGGCGATGTACCTGACGGGTCGGAATCCGCGGAAATTGTCGAGGGGGCTTCCATGAGGTCGATTCCCCCGGAATCTCTTTCGGCGTGGGTTGCCGATCGGCTCGTACGACTCTGGGAGTCACCGTCGTGATTCGGAGGAAGCCGAATCCGGCTAGCACCGCTGCCAAGAAGACCACCTACAAGATCCCTCATGTCGAGTCCGTTGAGGTGCCGAGAGACCACGTAATTCGGCTCACCTTCGACGACGGCATCACCAGAGAACTTGAGTTCTTGGCGGGGTCGAATCAGGGAACGGTCTTCGCTCCTCTTGACGATCCGCTGTACGTCGCGCAGGTCAAGGTTGATCCAGAAAGCCGCACCGTGGCATGGCCCAATGGCTTGGACCTCGACCCCGCAGTGCTCCACGGCGACTTCGAGCCCGCCGGAGAAAACCATTTTCGCGACCTCAGTTCTGGCGCCGACGGGCGCACCGCAAGCTCCGAGTAGTCACCGTCAGATTCAGTCAGGCGGCTGGCAACCAAAGTTCGGTGGCTCCCACCTCGCGTACAAGATCTCCACCGATTCTCGCCTCGACATGGGGCGACCCCCATGCCGCGTAGGCGTCAAAAGCGCGCATGGCATTGTGTCGAGTCCCCCCTCCGACACGATCAACTCCGACTCCTTCAACCCAACCTCCTGGTAGAGGACGTGGATGGGAGGCGCTCCGTGAATGTTCACGTCGATGTAATCGGGTAACACCGTAATGCACTCGAGAAACTCGTCGAGCAGCACGCGTCGCTCGACCTCAGTTGCCGCCGCCCAAGTGCGCTCGACGTCGAGTGCGGCCAGCATCCGGGCCACGTCATCGAAATGGCGCTCCACGTCGCCGCTCCGGACCACCTCGGCCTGGGACGCCTCCTCTTCTCGCTGCGCCGCCTTGATGGCCCCGGCGAGGCGCGCCTCTTCCTCGGCGAACAGGTCGGCTCCGATCCGGTCGTCGTAGTACAGCCGCAGCAGCTTGCGACGTTGCCTTCCAGGTCTGCCATCACGTTGGGGGAGCGGCGATCGGTCCCTCCGCCGGCCTTCGGGGCCGGCTGTCGGGCCCGCTCGAGCTCCCGCCGTATGGCGTCCTGCAGTTGCTCGTCGTCGCCGATGAGCTGCAGTCCGAGCACCGCCGCCCGGAGCAGGCCGACGTTGGTCCGACGGGGTTGCGCGCAGCCCTGGCCTCGATGCTTGCAGCGGTACATCTTGCGCCCTTCGCCGTTCTGGTCCAGGGCCATGAGCCGCTGGCACATCCCGCACCGGACCTTTCCCGACAACAGGTCCTTCCCTTTGGGCCGCCCCTTGATCCGGCCCCGGGTGGCGGCCGAGAACACCTCAGGGGTGATGAGCGGTTCGTGGTGGCCGGGGAACCACTCTCCGTTCATCTGCACCTCGCCGAGATAGATGCGGGAGCGGAGGATCCCGATGATGGTCGAGTACTTGACGCCGGTGGCTGCTTCGATGTCACCTTGGCTCGCCCCTTCGCCTCGCATGGTGAAGATCCGCCGGATGACGGGCGCCATTTCGTTGGGCACGAGCTCACCGTGGATGAGGTCGTAGCCGGTCTTGGGCCGGTTGATCCACTTGCCCTGGCGCACGGCCTGCTGC
>JBEKOI010000423.1:0-2702 GCA_049521915.1 Acidimicrobiales bacterium
TGATCGTGGGCGCCGACCGGCCCGTGATCTCCTCGGTGGCCTTCGATCTCCCCGTGGCCCGGGGAACCGGATTGAGCATCGGAGCCGACGGCTTCGATGTGACCGGCACCGTCGACCAACCGCTGACGGCGATGACCGTGGCCGGCACCGCCCCGGGGGCCGTGCACCGCGACCCGGCGGCGATGTACCGGGGAGAGGTCGGATCCCCGACGACCGTGGGCCTCGACCTGACCTGGACCACTGACGGCGTTCCCTACCACTACCAGGTGACGACCCGCTACGAGATCCCATGCCTCGTCTCCGGCGAGATCACCGTCGGCGGTGAGCGGATGGCCGTCGCGGCACACGGCCAGCGTGACCATTCATGGGGGGTGCGGGACTGGTGGGCGTTCGGCTGGTGCTGGGCGGCGGCCAGGATGGATGACGGCACCAGGGTGCATTTCGCCGACATTCGGATGCCGGGTCTGCGGATCCCCCTCGGCTACGTTCAGCCGCCCGGCGGCCTGGTCCACCCGGTGGGGACGCTCGACGTGTCCGAGGAGCTCGGGGACGAGGGACTGCCTGTGCACGGTCGCGCCGTGATCGAACCGGGTGGGCTCGACCTCGACATCCGTCCCATCGCCTTCGGACCGGTGCTGCTCACCGCTCCCGACGGCCGGACCAGCCGCTTTCCCCGGGCGGCAGCCCGCTTCGTCGCCGGCGACGGTCGCCGCGGCACCGGCTGGATCGAGTGGAACCAGCCCACTCCGCCTGGAACCTGACGGTAGCGTCCCGATGTGCGTCTCTCTCTGACCCCGTCCGCCGATCCCGCTGACTACTCGTTCGTGCACCGCATCCGGCCGCGGTTCGCCGAGACGGATGCCATGGGGATCATCCACCACAGCGCCTACGTGCCCTACCTCGAGGAGGCCCGGGCGTCGTTGCTGCGCCACGCCGGCTTCCCCTACGACGAGGTGAGGAGCAGCGGCATCGACTTTGCCGTGCTCGAGTTGTTCGTACGCTACCGACTCCCCCTGTACTTCGACGATGCGGTGGACATCTACGTGGCCGCGGGCCAGCTGACCCGGACCACCTTTCAGGTGGGCTACCTGCTCCTGGTGGCAGACCAGACCCGTGCCACGGCGGTGACCGTCCACGCTGCCGTCGACCCCGACGGGCGCCCGGTGCGGATGCCGGCGTGGCTCGCCGCGGTCATGGAAGGCGACCAGTCAGGAGGTTGATCGCCGCGCCGGTCGGGGTCGGGCCCGCCGGGCCCGCGGGCTACGCTGGGAGCGGAGCGCCGGGAAGTCTGGTCGGCACGGGACGGTCGCCTGTGGCCGCTCCCTGCGGAGGAGCGCGGTGACCGAACGAGAGAATGCGAACGCGGGCGGCCGGATGCCTGAGGGTCGCCATGGGCAATTGCGGTTGCCCAGTTGGCGGTGGGAGGCCCTGAGGACGACTTTCTGGGTGGTGCCGACCCTGCTCATCGTGGTGGCCGTCCTCCTGTTCGTGGTCACCTTCGAGATCGATCTGGCTGCCTACCATCGCGACCTGAGCCTGCCGACGTGGGTCAGGACCGGTAGCCCCGACGCCGGCCGGCAGGTCCTGATCGCCATTGCCGCAGCCATCATCACCACCGTCGGGGTGGTGTTCTCGATCACCATCCTGGCCCTGACCCTGGCATCGCAGCAGTTCGGGCCCCGGATGCTCCGGAACTTCATCCGTGATCCGGGTAACCAGCTGACGCTCGGGGTCTTCGTGGGGACCTTCGTCTACTCGGTGCTGGTTCTCGGTTCCATCAGCAGCCCCGGGATCACCTTCGTGCCACACCTCTCGATCACGGTGTCCGAGGGGCTCCTGCTGGTGGACGTCGCCGTCCTCGTCTACTTCATCCACCACATCGCCAAGTCGATCCAGCTCCCCGAGGTCATCGCCAGCATCGCCCGTGACCTCGACCGGGCTATCGATGCCGAGTTTCCGGTGCGCCAGGGTGCGAACGACGGCCAGCAGTCGTCGGCCGTCACCGCCGACCTCCTCGAGAAATTGAACGTCCGGGGGGCCGAGGTGACCGCCAAGCACAGCGGCTATCTCCAGTTCGTCAGCTACAGCCAACTGGTCGACATCGCCGAGAACCTGGATGCGGTGATCCGACTGGCCCACCGTCCCGGCCACTTCATCGTGGCCAACCGCCCGCTGGCCAACGTCTGGCCCGCCGGTGCGGCCGGTCAGGTGGCGGCCGCTCTGGACAAGGCCCACGTGACCGGTCCCCATCGCACCCTCACCCAGGATCCGGTGTTCGCCATCGACCAACTGGTGGAGATCGCCATTCGGGCCCTGTCGCCCGCCGTCAACGACACCTTCACCGCGCTCACCTGCATCGACTGGCTCTCGGCCGGGCTGTCGGAGATATCGGCCCGGTCCCTCGACGAAGGCGTGTACCGGGGCCGCAGCGGGAAGATCCGACTGATCGAGTCCGATCCGAGTTATGGGCGGATGGTGAACCGGGCGTTCGACAAGGTCCGCCAGGCAGGCCGGTCGATGCCCGCGGTGATCATCAGAATGATCGACGCCCTGGCCAACATCGCGGAGAACACCACCAGTGAGCGACAGCGAGCGGTCCTGGCTCGCCAGGCGGACATGATCCTTCGCGGCGCCGAGGCGGAGGTGCCCGAGGAGAACGACGTGGCCGACATTCGTGTGCGGTACGATCGCTTCGTTCGGGT
>JBEKOI010000424.1:0-2646 GCA_049521915.1 Acidimicrobiales bacterium
CAACATCGGGCCGGCGACCATCCCTCCTGGGCGAGTATGCCCGTCTTCGAATGTGACGCGTGCCACAAGTCGTTGCGCGGACAACTCGTATATCTCCAGCGCGGCGACTGGACGGCCCCCCATCGCTTTGTGGTACCGAGCAAGGAGCTCTCCTGGCGTGTGCGTGAGTCCGTCCGGGGGGGAGGACCTACGGTCGCTCACTCGTGGCTGCCGGGTGTGTGGTCCTCGGTCGACAGCGCCGTGCTCCGTCGCACGAACTCCGCAAACTGCTGGGGATGGCTCACATGCGCGGTGTGACCGGCACCCGCGATCGTGAACAACTCCGCGCCCAGCGACTTGGCCAGCCTCGTAGCGGCTTCCTGGGCGAAGGGCCACGTCTCGAGGCCAACGCCGAACAGGCTGGGCACGGTGAGGTCCTCCCAGCGAAATGGCGGACTGAGTCCGATGACGACGTCGCTCTGAAAAGCCACCCCCTCGGCACGCCGACGCACCTTGAGTTCCTCGGGGAGGCGCTGCCACGCCTTCTCCCCCACCATCGACACGTACACTCGCTCGGCGAGGGCATCCGTGTCGACCTCGGCCGCCATTGCCTCAAGCCCCCGACGGACCGGCGTGGGCCAGAATTCCATCCAGGGCACCTGAGGCTCCCAGAGGCCGAGTCCCCGGAACCGGCCGGGGTGCTGGATTGCTGCCGAGGCAGCCACGACGCATCCAAAACTGTGCGCGACCACCGTGGTGGGTTCATCGTCCATCACGCTGAGCAGGTCGTCGACATGCTGGGCCAGTACGGCGGGGGTGCCCGCCGGGAGGGATTCGCCATAACCCCGACGGTCATACTCGGTAACGCTGAGATCGGGCAGGTATTCCACTGCTGGAAGAAAGCTCTTCGCACGATCCATGGCGCCATGCACTAACACCACCTTGGACACGGTGGAATCGCGCGGTCCTTGTTGTGTGACGGCGATGCTCACTTCGATTGCTCTGCGGCTCGGTTGGTCGATCACGCGCTCGCATCACCGAGAATCGACTGGAGGATCGCATCGAGCGTGAACCGAAAGACCCGGTCGAGGTCCACCTCTTGTTGGAGTTTGGCACTCATTGTCTCGTCGATCTCCGTGTCTCCTTGAGCCCACACCTGCGCGCCGCGCACCCGGTAGTCGGGCGAGAGTGCATCTTCCAGCACGATGAATCCACCGAGGTGGAGCAGTATCGTCGTCACGGCAAAGGCCGCCTCTTCACCGTGCAGGCCGCTGGCGGTCAGCTCGCGGGCCAGCACCGCTTGGGCCTTCGTGAAGATGGCCTCACCGCGACCCTGTGTCTTCGATAACGCGATGAGCTGGGGGTGAGTCCGAACCTCTCGCAGGAGAGCGTTCGAAATGGATGCAATGCGCTCGGCCGGCGTGCGGCCGCGGGGCGAGATACTGCCGAATTGATCGGTGATCTCCACGATCAGCCTGTTGAAGAGCTCGTCCCGCTTGCCGACATGCCAGTACACGGTAGGGGTCCCGACTCCAAGTTCGGCGGCTAGCTTGCGCATACTGAAAGCTTCGAGCCCGCTCTCCTCAATCATCTTCATGGCCGTAGCGAGCACCCTGTCGACCGTGATGGAGGGACCGGTGTTGGCTACTCCAGCCGCGCCGATCTTTCCTTTCTGCACCACGACGTCCTACCTCAGTTCCTGGAGCCAACCCGGCGGGTGCACAACCTATTTGAAGTCCCTCGGATCTGGCACGCCAGGCGGTGTGCCCTCGTGGTACTCCACGAACTCCACCAAATAGCCGTCAAAATCCTTCACGTAGGCCATCGTCACAGGCCAGCGCTCGAGCCGACTCGGGGCCGACACAGATTCGCACCCCGCGGCAATCGCCTTGTCGTACAACGCCACGCAATCGTCGGTGTTCACGTAGAGCTTCCACATGGCGGTTCCCATGTCGATCGGACCATTTTGGTCGAGGTGTTGAGCGAGCTGCATGCGACTGCCCCCGGCAGGAGACTGCAGCACTGCTTCCTTGATATTCGGGATCTCCGTTCGGCTCTGCACCGGGATACCAATAACGCCCTCCCAGAAGTCGATAGCCCGTTCGAGATCACTGACGTTGATGCAGTACTGAGAAAGAATCGACACCATCGCACTACCTCCTGTCGTACGGTCGGGTCACGAGCCAATCATCATCCCTTGACAGATGTCTTCGATCGCACTTCGTTGCCCGCTGGAAACGAACCCAAGACTCTCTACTACTCAGAGACGGTCACGGGAAGGACCTCCACGCCGGACAACCACGGTCGCCCGGCAGCTTCGACGTCTTTCCACTTCTGGAGGTCCACTTCGCCGGTCTGCCCGAGATCCTCCGGGGTGGGCCCGACGCGATCGGCGAGAGACTGCAGCTTGCCGATATCGAAGTTGTAGACCTCTGCCGCAGTGAGCCCGAGGATTTTTCGCGCATCGTCAACCGGGCAATCCCAGAAGGTGTCGCGGAGCCACTGGCGTGTGTGCGGCCAAGTACCTTCGGGGTGCGGGAAGTCGTTGCCCCACATGATGTTGCCGACGCCGATTTCGAAGCGACGCGCGATTTCGCGGCGGCGGGTGTTGGACGATCCGATGAAGACATTACGGTCGAAGTACTCGCTCGGGAGCATCTTCAATTT
>JBEKOI010000425.1:0-2642 GCA_049521915.1 Acidimicrobiales bacterium
TCTGGCACACCCCACTCGACGCCATCGGGTCCGTGTTGCTGTCCGTTGGTGTCGTCACTGCAGGTGCTGCTGTCTTCGAGCCCTCTGGGACTCCAGGACCCTGCGAGGCTCTGGGGTGCGATCTTCTCGAGGAACAGGCCGGCAGGTAGCTGTCCGATGTCGCACCGAGTTCCTCCCGATAGAAGTGCCCAAGTTCATCGGGCCCGATACACGCGGAAGTCATAGAGTTCTTGGGTGCGGATGAATTGGGCCGAGTCCATCTACATCAACAGCGGCCTGCGAACCAAACGACTACGGAGAAGCGTGATCCCAAAGCTCATCGCGCTGGGCGGGCGTACCGAGGGGCTCGACGTCCTCGACATTGGCTGTGGGCCGGGCGAATGCGTTGCTGGTGAGATCGAGGACTTTGGCGCCGATCGGGTCACTGCGATCGATTTCGATCCCAATATGGTGCACCGAGCCACTGATCGACTTGCCGAATATGGAAATCGGGTAACTGTTGTGGAAGGCGACGTCACGAATCTCCGATTCGACGACGGAGCGTTCGATGCAGTCTTCAACTTCGCGGTGTTGCATCATGTGCCTGACTGGAAAACGGGACTGCGAGAGATCGCCAGAGTTCTGAGGGTGGGGGGACGGCTGTTCTCGCAGGATCACGATGTCGCCAATCATGACTGGCTGTCTCGACATCTTTTCGTGCACCCTGCGGACCGATTCTCGAATGTCGACTTTCTGGATCAAATGACGAGGGTCGGTCTGTGCCCATTGGAAATGGAGGACCGGCCCGAGCAACTGCTGGTCGCTGCGATCAAGAACTGACGAGAGTGTTCCAGCCGGCGCTCAGGACCCCATTCCGGTACGGTGCGGCACTTCAGCACCTTGGGCACAGTGAGGTCATTGGGGTTTGCGGGCCTTTACGGCCAGCACCGTGGGGATCGGCTGCCCACCTTCTTCGAAGCCACCGAGTACGAATCCCGCTTCAACAAACCAGCGGAGCAAGGTGGACAAGGGCGTGTGCGTTGCTCCGACCTTGTCCCTAAGGCCTCTGTCCGTCCACGATTGCTTGGTCCAGTGACCGTCGAGATAGCCGGGACGAACCACCAGGGCCTCAGGGTCCGTGCGATCGGCGAAGCCACCGCAGAAGCACGGGTGAACCCCGATGTGGACGAAACAGCCACCGGGAGCGAGGACTCGGAATGCCTCCCCGAGGACGGCGGGGTAGTCAGATACGTCGGTGTGGATCATGACGGAAACCACACTCGGGAATGAAGCATCCGCGATCGGCAGACGCGCACCGTCAGCCTGCGCTATTGGGAGCCGGGTGCGAGCGTGTCGCAGCATCCCGGCCGAGGGGTCGATGCCGATGGGCGACCAACCCAGGGCTCGCATCCGCGCAGCATGCGTACCGGTGCCGCAGCCAATTTCCAGAGAAGGGCCGAATCCTTGACCGAGCATTTCGCATAGTGATCCGTCAATACCGATGGGGTCGCTGTTCGGCAAGCCGTCATCGGAGCGGTCGCTCAGAAACTCATTCTCGTACCAATCAGCGATTGCGTCATATGCCGCAGGCACACCCACACCTCTAGCTACTGCAGACCCATAGGAGCTACAGGGCCGAGGGTAATCGGTTCATCAGCGAGTCGCCCCGGATGCGTACGGGAAGAGATGTCCCGTACGCCGGGCTAGGACCGCCATTCCGGTCGGGCTCGCTTGGTCGGGCCGGACCGATCCTGCCAGAATGCGTCGGGTGATCGTACGGCCTGCGAACGCTGCGGATGGCGAGGCGATCGGCTCGATCCTCAACGCTCTCCTGGCCACGACCGCCATCGAATGGGCCGACACGCCGCACACAGCCGACAGCGTGCTCGGATGGCTGGACGAGCACGAGGTTGTGTTGGTGGCCGAAGAGGGAACGGAGGTCATCGGCGTCGCTGCATTCGGGTGGTTCCGCGATGTCACAAGGCGGACCGGTTACCGGTTCACCGTCGAGAACACGGTGCACGTGCGAGAGGACCACTGGGGTTCGGGAGTTGGTCGAGAGCTCATGGAGGCACTCATCGATGAGGCACGGCGTGGCGGGAAGCACACGATGGTTGCGGCCGTCGACGGCGCGAACGAGGCATCCATTCGTTTCCACCAAAGATTAGGTTTTGTCGAGGTGGCCCGCATGCCCGAGATCGGTGCCAAGTTCGGTCGATGGCAGGATCTCATCCTTCTCCAGCTCCACCTGGACGACCGGTCAGAGCCTTGAGAAACCAGACTGCCTCTGCATGCCGGCTCTGGGCACCGCCGACGACCTAAAGGTGATACCTGGACGCAGCCGTTCCCTGGGCGAATCGCGGTATCCGCTCAACCTGCTGAGCGGGAGCGGTACCTGGGCCTCAGGATTCCGGATCGAACCGAGGAGTTCTGGCGTTCGCCCATTGGACGGTGATGCCGTCTCGACGCATCATCGCCATGAATCCGGAAATTGAAATGAAGATTGCGATTGCGGTGAGCCCATACGTGACCACGGAGCGCTCCACCACGAACGAACGCAGCGACGACGACACGAGCAACCAGAAGACGAGCCCCGCGTTCAGCATGAGGACCGTCGCCCAGAGGACGGAGATTCGGATGAAGAATCGACGGACCAGGGGCCG
>JBEKOI010000426.1:0-2609 GCA_049521915.1 Acidimicrobiales bacterium
CAGAGCCGGCGTTCCAGGATTTCGGGGAATTGACGATACATTTCGTGAGGAATGTCGTCGGGCCGTGACGCCCGGGTGTTCTTTCTTCGAGGAAGGGACCAGGCCAGCAACGGTGGACGAGATCTGGGGGGACTTGCGGGTGGGGACGGACCTGGTACCGGTGGCCGAGGTGGCTGAAACGGTGGCCCGGTTCGGCCCCCGCTACGTGGGACGCATCTACACGGACCACGAAGTGTCGTGCTGCCAGGGCACCCCGTCGGTGGTGGCCGCCGGGTTGGCGGCCCGCTTCGCGGCCAAGGAGGCCACCATCAAGGTGCTGCGGCCGGTCGACGCCCAACCGGACTGGCGCTCCATCGAGATCCGGCGGGACCGGGCGGGGTGGTGCGCGGTGCACCTGACCGGTACGGCTGCCCGTCTGGCCCAGGATCAGGGCATCAGCCACTGGGCGGTGAGCATGACCCACGAAGCAGGTCTGGCCGCCGCGGTGGTGGTGGCCGTGTGCGACGAGACCACCCATAAGTCGGCACGTAAGTCGGCTACCCGTAAGTCGGCCACCCGTGAGTCGGCCACCTATAAGTCGGCCACAGCGCGATCGAGAAGGAGCGGTGACGATGGAGGCTGAGATCAGAGAGATCCTGTCGGAGCATGCCCGGCTCCCGGTGGAGATGGATGAGCTCAGCGACGATGACGACCTGTACCAGGCGGGCATGACATCGCACGCCTCGGTCAGCGTGATGCTGGCTCTGGAGGATGCCTTCGACATCGAGTTCCCGGAGAGCATGTTGCGCAAGGGCACCTTCGAATCGGTCACGGCCATCAGCGCGGCGCTGAGCTCGCTGGTGGGCGCGGCGGCTGATTGACGACAGCCATGACCATGAAGGCGGCCGACCGACTGGTGGCCGAGGCGGCGCGCATCGGTGAAGAGGTGGCCGGCCCGGCGGCCGACGACGTGGACCGCAAGGCCCGCTTCCCGACGGAGGCCATGGAGGCCATGCGCTCGGCCCACCTGCTGTCGGTGCTCATCCCGACCGACCACGGGGACGACGCGGTGAGCATGGGGGCCATGGCCGAGGCGGTGGGACTGTTGGCCCAACACTGCGCCTCGACGGCCATGATCTACGCCATGCACCAGATGCAGGTGGCCTGCCTGGTGCGCCACGGTCGCAGCCCGGTGTTACGGGACTACCAGCGGGCCATCGTGGACCGTCAGCTGCTGCTGGCCTCGGCCACCACGGAACTGGGGGTGGGCGGCGACATCCGCACCAGCAAGTGTGCGCTCCAGCGCCAGAGCGGCCGGTTCACGCTGGAGAAGAGGGCGCCGGTCATCTCCTACGGAGAGAGTGCCGACGGGGTGTTGGCCACGGCCCGGCGCACGCCGGACAGCCCGCCCAGTGACCAGGTCCTGGTGCTGTGCACGGCGCCGGGGTTGCAGCTCGAGGCCACCAGCGGCTGGGACACGTTGGGCTTCCGGGGCACGTGCAGCCTGGGCTTCTCGCTGCGGGCCGAAGGGGACGAGCGCCAAGTCCTCGACGACCCGTTCGCCGACATCGCCAGCCGGACGATGCTGCCGGTGTCCCATATCTTGTGGAGCTCGGTGTGGCTGGGTCTGGCCGGGGCGGCCGTCGACCGGGCCCGTCGGTTCGTGCGCACCGAAGCGCGCAAGAACCCGGGGGTGACCTCACCGGCGGCGGTGCGGTTGTCGCAGCTCATGACCGTCTACCAGCAGATGGAGGCGCTGGTCCACGCGGCGGTGGAGACCTACGACGCCGCCTACGACGATCTGGAGACGCTGTCGGGCATGGGTTTCGCCATCGCCCTCAACGGGCTCAAAGTCTCGACGTCGACGCTGGTGGTGGACATCGTGGGCGAGGCCCTGCGGATCTGCGGCATCGCCGGCTACCGCGAGGATTCGCCCTACAGCATGGGGCGACTGTTGCGTGACGCCTATGGCGCCGCCGTCATGGTGAGCAACGACCGCATCATCGCCAACAACGCCCAGATGCTCATGGTGCACAAGGAGGATTGAGGCGTGGCCGATGACACCTACGGGACGTTTCGCGACGAGCTGATCGACTCGGGCCTGGTGATCGACGCCGGGGTCGAGGGCCTCTACGGCCGCACCCTGGCCTACGAGCAGATCATCGCCGGGATCATCGGCCTGACGACGCGGACGGGGGCGGGCGACGGGGCCATGACGGTGCATTTCCCCCCGGTGATCCCCCGCTGGTTGTTGGAGCGGACCGACTATCTGAAGTCGTTCCCCGACCTGACCGGATCGGTACACACCTTCCGGGGCGACGACAAGCTGCACGCCCGGCTGCTCACCCTGGTGGAAGAAGGTCGGGACTGGGTCGAAGTCCTCGAGCCGGCCGACGTGGTGTTGCGGCCGGCCGCCTGTCATCCGGTGTACCCGCTGTGCACGGACGGACCCCTACCGGCCGAGGGTCGGCGCTTCGAAGTGCACGGCTGGTGCTTCCGCCACGAGCCGAGCCCGGACCCGGCCCGCATGATGGCCTTCCGCATGCACGAGTTCGTCTATGTGGGTGACCCGGCCGGAGCCGACGCCCACCGCGACGTGTGGGTGAAGAGGGGTACCGACATGCTCGAGA
>JBEKOI010000427.1:0-2584 GCA_049521915.1 Acidimicrobiales bacterium
GAGCGAAGCCCGCAAGTGGCTCGGCGACCGGGCTCTTACTCGAGAGGTCGAGGCCACGTTGGCCGAGCTGTTGTCGCTGCGCCAGGGGGCGGGACATGAGGGTGTGGTTTCATCCACGGCGTCCATCGGCCAGTACCTCTAGCAACTAGCCCAGCACGCCGGGAGGCGGGCAGTATCGAGCCCTACTGGCGCAGTCGGGTCACCTGGCGATTTCGACGATCTCCGGGTCGTGGCTCAGATGCGCCCTAACAGGTGCGAGCGCGCGGAGGCGTTCGAGGGAGTCCCGTGCCGCAACCTCCCAGGTTTCTCCGTGGCAATTCGAAGCCACTGGTTCACCGGTACGGAGTTCCGTTGCCCGAAAGGCGCACTGTGCTGCGATTACAACACGCTCGCCCACCGCTTCGAGAAGCACCGATTGATGGCCGGGGGTATGGCCTGGTGTGGCCAATAGGGAGATTCCCTCGGCGATTAGCTGGTCCCCGTGTACCAGCCGCAACCGGTCGTTGGGGATAGCCGCCCACTCCGGCACGGTGTAACCCGGCGTCTGGGCTACCTCGAACTCGGAGGCCTGCACGTACACAGGAGCTGGCACTACCCCCTGTTGACCACAGTGGTCAAAATGCAGATGAGACATGATCACTGCGGAGATGTCCGAGGATGCGACACCGATTCCGGCGAGGGCGTCGGGCAGCGAAGTGGTTCGTGGGTGGTACCACTCGTTGATTGCTTCGTTGCCTACTCCGACGCCTGTGTCCACCAAGATGGCCCCGTCAGGGTGTCGAATGAGCCACGCATGAACCGGAAAGGGCACGAACGTGTCGTGCTCGGGGTGCCACTCTGGCACCGTGGTCACGGTCGCCAGGACCAGACGATCAATCTGCGGCAGCGTCGATAGAGCCACGGCCAGCAACCTACTTCTTAGGGTGTCCCCGTTTGCCTGGATGGTGGGAGGCAAGTTGGCTGGTGACCGATCGCCCGGGACAATCTCCTCGGTCGGATCAGCCCCGCCTGTCAGTTGAGAAAGACATGAGGCCAACCGCAGGTCGGCGCAGCCTCCACCGGTCCAATCTTGCGACTGGGCCCGCGTTCGAGCACTCGGGGCTGGAGCAAGAGAGACTGTGAACAATGACCGAACCGCTTACTACTCGCTACACCAGGACCGCCGAAGGGACCTACCTCGCCTATCAGGTCTCGGGCGATGGCCCCATCGACTTGGTATTGCCCATAACCGGAAGTGCAGCGATTGAGCTGATTTGGGAAGAGCCGGAAGTGAGCCAATTCATTTCACGTCTGGCTTCCTTCTGCCGTCTCATCACCTTTGATCCGCGGGGATTTGGCAGCTCGGGTCGGCTGGACGCGGGTGCCGTTCCAGCAGTACAAGCATGGAAGGACGACATCGGCGCTGTGATGGACGCAGTTGGGACTGACCGCGCGGCCTTCCTTTCGTGGGGAGAAAGCACTGGAGCGACGATGTTTTTTGCGGCGACGTACCCCGAACGAGTACGGAGCCTCGTTCTCATCAATGCCTACGCCCGATACGCCCGTGATGACACAACCCCGTGGGGACTGAGCGCGGATCTCATTCCCGCCTACGTCTCAGCCATCGAGGAGATATGGGGCACCGGTGTGTGCACAGAGACCCTGGCGCCAAGCATGGTCCAAACGGAGAATGCACGAAAACATTGGGGGCGCATCGAACGCCTTACGGCGAGCCCGGACGTACTGGCGGAAAGCACTCGCGCCGTGATGGAAAGCGATGTCACCTCCGTGCTGCCAGCGATCCAGGCGCCGACACTCGTGATCACCAGACAAGGAGATCGCCACGTCCGCTCCGAGCACGGTCGCACTATTGCAGGTCGCATCCCCGATGCCGACCTCGTCGAACTTTCCGGGAATGACCATCTTCCTTTCGCCGGTCAAAGCGAGGAGGTCCTGGACGAAATTCAGCGGTTTCTGACCGGCACCACACCCGTGCGGGTCCTCGATCGAGTATTGCTCACGGTTCTCTTCACCGACATCGTTGGATCAACAGAACACTTGGCACAGCAAGGTGATCGACAGTGGCGCGACTCACTCAACCGCTACGACTACTCGGTACAAAGCCAGCTCGAGCGTTTCCGAGGTCGCTTGATAAAAACCACCGGAGACGGCACCCTGGCCACCTTCGATGGGCCCGCGAGGGCTATCGAGTGCGCCCGTGCCATTGCCGCAGCGGTCAAAGGTATCGGCATAGATCTTCGCGCTGGTCTCCATACCGGTGAGGTAGAACTTCGAGGTCAGGACGTAGCAGGCATGGCCGTGCACATTGCAGCACGCGTGTCCGCAATGGCGGGCGCAGGTGAGGTGCTCGTCTCACGCACCGTTACTGACCTTGTCGCAGGATCGGGGATCGGTTTCGAGGACCGTGGCGATTGCCGGTTGAAGGGTGTTCCAGGAACCTGGCGATTGTTCTCCGTCAAGTCTTAGTCCGGCACGTAGCCACGCAGGCTCGGGTGTCCCCTACCGCCGGGACGAGGCGTAACTTGTCATTACCTATTTCGGTCGGAAGTGGACGAACACCCGTCCGAAATTATGAGAGTCCTTC
>JBEKOI010000428.1:0-2578 GCA_049521915.1 Acidimicrobiales bacterium
GCACTTCTCCTCGAGGCGCGCGACGCCATGGAGCAACCGGGCGAGGGTTTCTACAATGACGGGGTCTGGACGTATTCGGTGCCCTGGGCCTTCTACCTGATGAAGACCGGAGACCTGGCCTTCGTGAAGCAGAACTTCGACTCGGAGGGACCCCTCGGTGCGACGCAGCCGAGCATCGAGGACACCGCCCACGCCATTGCCGCCGGGAGGACCAGCCCCACCGGGATCATGTCGGCCACCAACGACATCGACACGCAGGGCTATTGGACGACGGATGACTACTCAGCCCTCATCGGCCTGGCCGCATACCGCTACCTTGCGCAGCGCGTCGGGGACACCAGCGAAGCGGCCTGGGCGACCGAGCAGTACACCAGCCTCCTTTCGGCCACCAACAAGGCCCTGGACGCGACCATCGCCCGTTACCACCTCCACTACGTCCCCTGCTCGATCTTCCGACCCAACACGGCCAACCGGTGCAAGGATCCCAAGGACGCCAACTGGATGTCCCCGCTCGGTGCCTGGGCGTGGGACGCGTCGCTTTTCGGAGCGACGGTCAACGGCCCGGGCGCGACCATGATCGACGCCACCTACGACTACGGGTTCGGCCGCCTCAAGGGCAAGCTCCCGCCAAATACCTTTGGTGGCTTTCCCGGTGACTATTACTCGTCGGCTTACAACGCTGGCTACGGGACGGCTGGCCTCGCCAGCCTGCACCACCGGGACCAGGGGATCTTGAGCTACGAGTTCATGATCACTCACAGCCAGAGCGGCCCGTACTCATGGTGGGAGAGCTCATCTGCCCCCTCGACCCAAAACCCGTGGATCGGACTTCACCCGGCGACCGGGCAGGGCGCTTCCCCACACGCCTGGGGAATGTCACAGGCCAACGGCGTGCTTCTCGCCTCGCTGGTCGCCGTGCGTACCGACGGCGCCCTCGTCGTGGGCCGGGGGGTCGCCTCCCAGTGGCTCGGCGATAACCGGTCCATCTCGGTGACGAACTTCCCGACCACCGATGGCCGGAGGCTGAGCCTCAAGATCTCGTCGAAAGGCCAGTCGGTATCGCTCACGCTGCGCGGGCAGCCACCTGCAGGCCCGGTGCTCTTCCAACTGCCGCAGTTCATCGACAACATCGGGACCACCTCGGCCGGCCGGGTCGACCAAGGGACCGGGACCGTGACATTGTCACCGGCCACGAGGAGCGTCACCGTCGAACTCCGCGCGGCGCCCGGGGGTTGACCATTGAGGGGTGGTTTAGAGCGACTTTGCCCCTGCCCCGAACGTCGGGAGTATGCCGCGTCCGATGCTGTGGTCAGACGAATCTCGTGACCGGTCAGGCTGAGATGCGTTCCATGAGAAGCACGGTCACAGTGTCGCCCACATCCTTTCCGATCTTCTTGCGGATCTCCGACCGGATGGGCAACTTGTGTGTGCCATCGCCAAGCGCCATGAACGAGCTCTGGAAAGGTTCGCCGTCCACAGTCCCGCGTACCTTCACCAGGCCCTTTGTTCCGAAGTATTCGGCTGAACCCTCCATGACGACGTAGGTCCATCCGCCCTTGCTAGGGCTCTTCCGCAGTTCGGCCTGAAAGTGCTTGTTCACACCCCAATCTTCTTCCCGCCATGGTGCCGACGTCCAGCGCAACGGTCCTCAGCACGCTCACGACTCCGCTCCACTCTACAGAGGCCCAGCCAAGTCATTCCTGGCGCCCGAGGAGCCATCGCTTTCGGAGCAACACGAGTCGAGTTCTCACCTCTCAGAACCATTGGTGGATGGTCGTAATATCCCACTACGGCAACTGAGGAGGGTGAGGAATGGATGTCCGCTCCGCGAGGGATGTAGCACCCGTTATCGAACATGCCGGGACGGTGCCGGTCTGGTGGCTCATTCAGCCCGGCGAGCTGAAGGATGCGACCAGCGGGGGTTTTCTCGAGCTGGTCAGCGAATGGGAAGTTGCTGGCGGTGGACTCGTCGATCCCCACTCACATCCGACTCACGAGTTCTATTACATCATCTCCGGACGCGGCATCATGAAGATTGCGGACGAGGAACGAGAGGTCGGACAAGGGGATCTGATCAGAATTCCGCCGGACATCGTCCACAGTATCTGGCCGCTGACGGAGAACTCCGGACTCCGGGGCCTGGCCTTCGCTGTCGGCATAGAGGGAGCTGGTCCGGTCGACTACACGAGCTGAGGCACGGGTGCGATACCCGCACCGAATGGGGGCAGTTTCAGCTCACAACCGCTTGCGCGTCACCCTCTGGCGTGCAGCGCCAGCCAGGTCGACCCGGGCTCCGTCGCCACCAGCCGGTGGCGTACATGGGCGGGGAGCACCACCCAGTCGCCGGCGGTGAGTTCGAGGCGTTCCTCGCCCACTTCCAGGGTGGCCCCTCCGCTGAGCAGGACGACCCATTCGTCGTGCTCCTGGTCGTAGCCCACCGGTGCGGCGACGGCACCGCTCACGATGTGCTCCACGACGACCCCGCCGAGTTGCGCGATTTCCTCGCTCCGCTCACCAACGGCCGGCGCATCAGAGGATGGACGCAGCCGGCCGCTGACGACCCGGGTCCTGGCAAAGG
>JBEKOI010000429.1:0-3546 GCA_049521915.1 Acidimicrobiales bacterium
CGTCGGCCCCGGTCAACCGGGCCGGGTCGAGGTCGGCCACGACGGAGGCCAGACCGGAACGGGCGGTAGCCAACCGGGCACCGAGGCCAGCCTCCGGAGCGGCGCCACCGCAGGGGGACGGCCCGGTATCGGCGGCACCACCGGCATAGGCGGCACTGGCGGCCCGAACCTCTGGCTCAACGGCACCGGCCGCCGTTTCTTCCTTCACTGCACCGGCCACCGGGGTCATGGCCAGATGCTTCCAGGGGGGTGTGACTCGGCGGCCCCCGACGGCGAGGAGGGAGGGGCCGGGGAAGCGAGCATCAACGTCTCTAGTGGATGGTGAGCTCCGAGCGGTAGACCCGGGCCGGGCCGAGATCGACGATCGAGGTGGCCAGTGCATCGAAGACGCCGGCCACCTCACCGTCCGGTTCGGCCATCACCACCGGTACCCCTTTGTCGCCGCCTTCACGCAGAGCTGACACCAAGGGCACCTGGGCCAGGAGCGGAACGCCGAGCTCGCCGGCCAGCTGCTGGCCGCCGCCGGCACCGAACAACTCGTACCGGGTGCCGTCGTCGCCGGTGAACCAGCTCATGTTCTCGATGACACCGCGTACCGTGAGCTTGAGCTTGCGGGCCGCATAGGCCGAGCGCTGAGCCACCCGCTCGGCGGCCGGCTGTGGTGTGGTCACCACGTAGACCTCGGTCTTCGTCAGGTACTGCCCGAGCGAGAGGGTGACGTCACCGGTGCCGGGCGGCATGTCGATGAGCAGGTAGTCGGGCTCCCCCCAGTAAGCGTCCACCAAGAACTGCTCGAGGGCCTTGTGAAGCATGGGGCCGCGCCAGATCACCGGGGTGTCATCGGGCACGAAATACCCCATCGACAGGCAGCGGACCCCGTTGGCGGTGGGAGGCACGACCAGATCACCGATGATCAGGGGATCCGAGTTCACCCCGAGCATCCCCGGAACCGAGAATCCATAGACGTCCGCGTCGAGGATGCCGACGTCGTGGCCCATCCGTGCCAATGCCACGGCCAGATTCACCGTGACCGACGATTTTCCGACTCCGCCCTTCCCCGACGAGATGCCGAGGATGCGCGTCTTCGAACGCGGGAGCATGAACCGGTTGGGACGTCCTTCCTCGTGTCCGAGCTGGCCGCCGTGACCATGGCCGTGGTCGTGGCCCTCGGGCGCGCCGCCTTCCACCGGCTCGCCCCGGAGGACCACTGCGGCCACAGCCTCTGTGACCTGGGACTCGTCAGTGGACATGAAGGATCCTCTCGGGGGATTTCGCCATCACCGGTAGACTAGGGGACGTGCCACCGGCCTCGGACAGCGTCACTCACCTGGCAGAACCGGGACCCGACACGTCGGAACAGAGGTCGGACCCGTCGGAGTCGGACAGCAATTTTTCGGCGGCAGTGACTGCGGTCACCGCCGCCTTCGGGGACCCCACCCGGCGGGAGATCTACCTCTTCGTCCGCTCGAACCCGGGTACCACGTCCTCTGAGGTCGCCACCCGCTTCTCGCTCCACCCCAATGTGGCCCGCCACCATCTCGAGCGGCTGGCCACCGGTGGCTATGTCGAGGTGACCATGGAGCGCTCGGCGGGCAACGGGGCCGGTCGACCCTCGAAGCGCTTCCGGGCCATCGGCAACGACCCCACCCTCGACCTGCTGACCCGCCGCGACGACCTGTTGGTCCTGTTGCTGCAAGAGGCACTCCAACTGCTCGGGCCGGTGGCCGCCGAGGGCATGGCCGAGCGGGTGGGCGAGGAGTACGGTCGCACCCTTGCCGGTCAGATGTCGCCCGGTGACAGTCAGCGATCGCTGCGCACGGCCATGCACGCCATCGCCGACACGCTGACCGCCCACGGGTTCGCCGCCCACGCCGAAGACCAGGGGGCCCTGACCGCGGTGGTGGCCGACAACTGCCCTTTCGGCAACGCCGCCTCGCAGTACCCGGTCCTCTGCGCAGTGGACCGGGGCATGGTCAAGGGGCTACTGGCCGGCCTGTGCGGTGAAGACGCCGGCGGCACCGTGCCTGTGGTGTTGTCGTCCTCACGTGCCCGTGGGGACGACGCTTGCGCTGCAGTGGTCTGACCGGCGAGCCAGGCGTTGGCCCGTCACTATCTCGATCACGCATCGACCACCCCGCTCCGTCCGGAAGCCCGCGCCGCCATGGCCGACTGGGTGGAATCGGGCGTCACCGCAGACCCAGGTCGCGTCCACCACGAGGGGCGCCTGGTGCGGGCACGGCTCGAGGAGGCAAGGGAGCAGGTGGCAGCCTTCTTGCAGGTCCGCCCCCGCCAGGTGGTGTTCACCTCGGGAGGGACAGAAGCCGTCAACACGGCCGTCTGGGGCGCCACCCGGGCCGACCCGGGCCCCGTGGCCTGCTCGGACGTCGAGCACTCGGCGGCGCGGGACGCGTCCCGACGATCGAGCCCCGTCGTTCCCATCGCCGTCGACGGCCACGGTCGGATCGAGCCCGGTGCCGTCGAGGAGTCGATCCGGCAGTGCCTCGCCCTGTACAGCCGGAATCCCGCCCTGGTCCACTGCCAGTGGGCCAACCACGAGGTCGGGACCGTCCAGCCGGTGGCCGAGGTCGTCGAGCGGTGCGCCGGCCTCGGCATCCGCACCCACGTCGACGCGGTGGCAGCGGCCGGGCACGTCCCTGTCGACATCAGCCGACTCGGAGCCGACCTGGTGTCGATCTCCTCGCACAAGTTCGGGGGCCCGGCCGGCATCGGTGCCCTCGTCGTCCGGCGCGGGCTCCGGCTCGAGCCGTTCATGGTCGGTGGCGAACAGGAGCGGGCCCGAAGGGCAGGACTGGAGCACGTCGTCGGGGCCATCGGCTTCGGCGCCGCGGCCGCCGCGTTGACCGGACCGGAGGTGCTCACCGCCGAGCAGACGAGCGCCCGGCGCAGGACCGACCGTGTGCGGAGGGCGGCCCAAGACACGGCGGGTGTACACCTGTACGGAGATCCGGACCACCGGCTGCCCCACATCGTCTGCCTGGGGGTAGACGGAGTCGAAGCCGAACCGGTGCTGCTCGGGCTCGACCAGTCCGGTGTCGCCGTGCACTCCGGATCATCGTGCTCGTCGGAGGCCCTTGAGCCCTCCCCGGTACTCGAAGCAATGGGCGTCGACGGCGAACGGTCGCTCCGCATCTCGGTGGGCTGGTCGACCACGGACGCGGATATCGAAGCATTCGTGACGGCGTTCCCGCGGGTCGTCGACGGGCTGCGGGCACTACGAAGCTGATCGGGTGCGGAACCTGCCGCCGGCGCCAGGCGGTAGCTTCTGGCCGTGCGCGCCATCGTCTGCAGGGAGCTGGGTCCTCTCGAGACCCTGGTCCTCGAGGAACGGGATCCGCCCGTGCCGGGCGAGGGTCAGGTGGTGGTGGACGTGCGGGCCGCAGGGGTGAATTTCGTCGACGGGCTCATCTGCCAGGGCCGGTACCAGATCAAGCCACCGGTGCCCTTCGTCCCCGGCAGCGAGATCGCCGGGGTGGTGGTCGACATGGGACCCGGGGTCACCGGGGTCGAACGCGGTGACCGGGTCAT
>JBEKOI010000430.1:0-2564 GCA_049521915.1 Acidimicrobiales bacterium
CCGTCATTCAACTCATCGGCCACGTCCTCGAGCACTTCCACCACCGCCTGTGGATCCGGGTTGAGATGCTCGTCGATCGGCGTCCCGATCACGACGACGAGGAATTCGCAGCGACCCACCGAAGACACGTCGGCCGAAACCGAGAGTCTGCCGTCGGCCAGGGTGCGCTGGAGCACCTCGGGCGCCCCGGGTTCGAGGTGGGGCATCTTGCCTGAACGCACGCTGTCGACCGCGGCCAGATTGGTATCGTGCAGCGTGACGGTCAATCCCGAATCGGCCAGCGCAAGGCCGAGTGGTAACCCGACGTGGCCGCAGCCACCGAGGATCGTCACACTGGTAGTCCGCCCAGCCCCCATCGGACCATGGTAGCCAGAGGATGGGCACTCGGCAACCAAAATATCACCCGCCATCTGCCCAAATCTGTCCGTGCAGGCGTGGCGAACGGCAGCCTGGACGGGCATGGGCCTCCTGGTCGGCGGATGTCCCTCGCCGGCTGCGCCGGGAACCCGGTGCCGTCGGCCGGCCCGAGCCCTCGTCCGACCGCTCAGACCCACCCGGGTCCACCGGTGATGACCACCGGGAGCGGACCGGCGAAGAACACCACCAAGGCATCGTCATGTGCCTCGGTAACCCCCCTCATTCACCGACGACATCCTGCAGACCTCGACCGGCACCATCAGTGAGGGCCCGAGGACGGTGACGGCGTCGGCGGGTACGAAGACCATCATCGTCCGGCTGCATCGGTCCCGACCGGGTAGCCGTCATGTCTGGCCCATCGTGCTCCGCACCATCCCGCCCGGGAGCGAGACAACGCACACCGATCGTGCACTGAAGGGAGCCTGCACGATATATTGCACTCATGCGGCATCTCTGGATCATCGGCTTGTCGGCGCTTGCTCTTCTTGGCACGGGATGTGCCTTCGGAAACGCGACAAGCACGACCTCCACCACCGCCAAGGCGAAGACGCATACCACGGCCACCACCGCGGCCACGGG
Organism: Acidimicrobiales bacterium; assembly: GCA_049521915.1. Taxonomy (GTDB): domain Bacteria; phylum Actinomycetota; class Acidimicrobiia; order Acidimicrobiales; family RAAP-2; genus Bog-756. The sequence goes on from JBEKOI010000430.1 coordinate 997, forward strand.
CACCGTGAGCAAGACAGCCGGCCCGAAAGACAAAGCGGCCTGCGCCAGTTTGGCCACGCTCAAGAGCGACACGGCCAAGGGGATCAAGCCCTCGGGCGCCCAGTTCAGGCTGGTGATCAAGAAGTTGCGGCACGCGGAGAACTCCAAACTGCACGCCGAGGGGAGCTATATGGCCAAGGACCTGGTCGACGGCAAGACCGCCAAACTCGATCATGCGGAGACCGTCATCTCGGGAATCTGCGCCAACATGGGGCTGACCTGAGCCACCAGGTTCCGGTCGACGCAGGATCCTGGCAGAGACCGATACCCGAATGGCCAGACCGGGGGCCCGCACCGTCGATGCCTACAAGCAGTACGGGGTCGGAGATGCGGCGGTGCACGCCCTGCGGGGAGTCAGCGTCGAATTCGGCGCCGGGTCCTTCACGGCCATCATGGGACCGTCCGGTTCCGGCAAGTCCACCTTGCTGCACTGCGCAGCCGGACTGGATCGGCTGACATCGGGCCGCGCCTACGTCGGGGACCTCGAAGTCTCCGGCCTGTCGGAGAACGAAGCCGCGATCATGAGACGGAATCGGGTCGGCTTCGTCTTCCAGTCCTTCAACCTGTTGCCGTCGATGTCGGTGATGGAGAACATCGTCCTTCCCTTCTCCATCAGCCGGTCCACGGTCGACACCGCCTGGCTCGATCACGTCATCGACATCCTCGGGCTGGGTGACCGCGTCCACCACCGGCCATCGGAGCTCTCCGGCGGCCAGCAGCAGCGGGTGGCGGTGGCCCGGGCCCTCGCCCCGCGACCAGAGGTGGTCTTCGCCGACGAGCCCACAGGCAACCTCGACACCAAGGCGGGCACCGAGCTCCTCGAGCTGCTCGCCGGGGTGGTCCATGCCAGCCGCCAGACCGTGGTCATGGTGAGCCACGATCCGCGGGCGGTGGGCTTTACCGATCGGGCCGTCTTCCTGGTCGACGGCGTGCTGGTCGGCGACCTGGCCCACCCGACCGCCGACACCGTCCTCGACCGGGTCCGCCTGTACGAGACCCAGTGATCCGGGTCGCCGTCACCGAGGCCAGGGCCCACGGGCGACGACTGGGACTCATCGCCGCCGCCATCGCGGTGGCCGTCACCTTCATGGCCGGGTCCTTCGTCCTGGCCGACAGCGTCCGGGCCACGACGGTGGCCCAGGCGTCGGCCTTGCAGCCCCCCGATCTGGCCGCGGCGGTGTTCGGGCCCGGATCGCTCCCACAGTCGGTCATCGGCGACATCGCCACGGTCCCCGGTGTCGCCCGCACCCAGCCGGTGGTGTCCGGCTACGGCCAGTTGCTGGTGGGCGGACGGCTTCTCGGTTCCTCCGACTCGGTGGTCGTGTCGGCCCCGACGGTGTCCGGCCTCAGCGCGGCCCACATCGTCCTCGGGCACCAGCCCACCACCGGCGGGCAACTGGTGGTTGATGCGGGCACCTTCGATGCCGGGCACCTCCGGATCGGGCAGCAGGTCCAGGTGGTGTCCAGCCAGCCCGACCGGCACTTCACCCTCGTGGGCGTGGTCCGGGGCACGGGCCTCCCCGGTTCGC
>JBEKOI010000431.1:0-2557 GCA_049521915.1 Acidimicrobiales bacterium
CAGCGCCAGGACACCAGTTGGGTCAACGCGCCCCCGGCCACCAGGCCGATCGCCCCGCCGGCCGCCGACACCGTGGTGAAGAGGCCGATGGCCCGGACCCTCTGGGGGCCGTCGGAAAAGACAGTGGTCAACAGGGCCAGCGAGGACGGCGCCGCGAGCGCGGCACCCACCCCCTGCAGGGCGCGGGCAGACAGCAGCATCCACCCGGTGACGGCCAACCCCCCGAACAGGGAGCTCAGGGAGAAGATGGCAATGCCGGCCAGGAATGTCCGGCGCCGGCCGAGGAGGTCCCCGGAACGTGCTCCCAGAAGGAGGAGGCCACCAAAGGTGAGCAGGTAGGCATTCAAGACCCAGGAAAGGTCGCTCCCCGAGAGGCGGAGACCTTCTTGGATGTGCGGGAGCGCGACGTTGACGATCGTCGTGTCCAGGACCACCATCAACTGGGCGGTCAGGATCACGAACAGGAACACAGTTGGGTTGCTGAGCCGGGTCCGAATCCGGCGGGACCAGCCCGGATTCGGACCGGTGTCGGGCGCGGGGCGCGACCCTAGAATGGCAAGTGAAGGCATTGTTATCCGATCTTTCCGCTGCTATCGTGGCTAAGCGGAAGCTTCCTCCGTTTATTATACGGAGGGTGCCTCCGCTTTGCAAGCGGGAGGATCAGGTCAGGGAGGAATGCAGGAGAGATGACCGTTGAACTGAGGACGGAGTCGGCTGAGGTGGATCTTCCCCACGTCGGTGACGCAGGGCGCCCGATGCGGGCCGACGCAAAGCGGAATTACGAGCGGCTGGTCTCGGCGGCACGGACCGTCTTCGCCCAGCAGGGCGGCGGGGCGTCGATGGAGTCAATCGCCAAAGAGGCTGGCGTGGGCGTGGGGACCCTCTACCGGCACTTCCCGAAGCGGATCGACGTCGTCGAGGCCGTCTACCGGGAGGGCGTCGACGAGCTGATCGACGTCGCAGAGTCGGTGGTCGTGGCCATGGAGCCCTGGCCGGCCCTGGTGGCGTGGCTCGAGGCGTTCGTGCTGTACGCCAGCGGCAAGCGGAGGTTCCTCAACGAGCTGCACGAGGCCTTCGAGAAGAATCCAGACCTCCGGGTGGCGGCGCGCGAGCGCATCGAAGGAGCGTTGAGCATTGTGCTCACCCGGGCCCAGCAGGCCGGTGAGGTGCGCATGGACATTGACGGGCCGGACCTGATGCAGCTCCTCGGTTCCCTGTGCATGAGTGCGACCCTGACAGCCGGACAGAGCGCACGGTTGCTGGCCATGATTGAGGACGGCCTCCGCCCGCCCCTGTAGGAGCGGCGCCGACGGTCGGCACCGGTACCCGCGGCATCCCCTTACGCGAGGCTGGCGGCGTGTCGTTCGTTCCCAGGCAGCCACCTGGTGCCACGCCGGGCCCGCTCATTGCCGTGGTCGACCCCGACGATCCCCGCCTCGACTCCTATCGGGACCTCAACGACCCGGCGAAGAGGATCCGGATGGAGGCCGACGAGTCGGTTTTCGTGGTCGAAGGGAGGCTCGCCGTCGCCCGACTTCTCACTTCCGAATACACGGTACGTTCGCTGCTGGTTGACGACCACCAGGTGACGGCGGCCGGTGACCTGGTGGCTGCCACGAGGGCCCACGGGGCGCCGGTGTACGTCGGGTCTCGTGCCGTCGTCGCCGGCACGGTGGGCTTCGCTCTCCATCGCGGGGTGGTCGCGGTCGCGCATCGTCCGGCCCCCTTCGATACCGCACAGTTGCTGGCCGCCGCGTCAGCAATCTCGACTTCGGACGGACCACCGCTCGTCGCCGTCCTCGAGGGTCTCAACGACCACGAGAACATCGGGGCCCTGTTCCGCAACGCCGCCGCGTTCGGGGTGCGCGGCATCCTCCTGAGTCCGACCTGCGCCGATCCGCTCTACCGCCGGTCGGTCCGGGTTTCCGTCGGGCATGTCCTCCACATCCCCTTCGCCCGGTTACTCCCGTGGCCGACCGGGCTCCACCAGGTGCGGGCCGCCGGTTTCGTCGTGGCCGCGCTCGCACCACGCCCGACGGCCGACGGCGGTGCCCCTGCCGTCAGCCTCGCCGAGCTCAAGGCGAAGATGGCCGGCCCGGGGCACCCGCGGGGTGTGGCTGTGATGCTGGGCGCCGAAGGACCGGGCCTGACCGAGTCGGCCCGGGCGGCCTCCGACGTGGTGGTCCACATCCCGATGGCGGACGGGGTCGACTCGCTGAACGTCGCGACGGCGGCCGCCGTCGCTTTCCACACGCTCGGCGGACTTTGACGCGTCCGCGTCTCGGTCAGACGCGCTCGCTGGCGGTGACGGGCAGAACCGTCGGCCAGACCACGTCGGGGAGCGGTTGGTTGAAGGGCTCGTACTTGGGCACAGCCGTGGCGCGATAGCGATCGGTGGAGTGGATGCGGTCGGGGTCGTGCTCGGGAATGACCTTGTCGCCGAACACCTCGAGGAGCTCGAGGTTCTCGTCGGGGTGCAGGTCCTGAGGCAATCCGAACACCAACTGGTCGCAGCCCACCGACTTATAGGAATCGAGCTGCTCGGAGACCTCCTCAG
>JBEKOI010000432.1:0-2552 GCA_049521915.1 Acidimicrobiales bacterium
CACGAGGGGGATCCCAGGCCGGTCGGGGGACTCGGTGTCGATGTCATCGGGCGGCAGCGGGTGGTTCGGTGTCCATGGCGTGGGAATTGGGCATGCGGTCGTCCGGAAGCGGAGCCAACCATAACGATTCGCGTACCTGTAGGACAATCCCCACCCGGTCGGACACTCCGCACCCGTCGGACAATCCGCTCGGGGTCAGTCCTCGAGCTCGTCGACCAGACCCCAGTCCCGCGCCGTGCCGGCGTCGATGGCCGACGGGCCCAGGGCCAGGAGCAAGGTGGCGTGACGGCCGATACGTCTCGGCAGGCTGACCGTGCCCCCCGCCCCCGGAATGAGCCCGAGGCGCACCTCGGGCAGCGAGATCCGGGTCGAGTGGGTGGCCACCACCCGGTGCGCGAACGCGGCCAGCTCGATGCCCGAGCCGACGGTCGGCCCATGCAGGTGGACCGTCGTCCGGTCGGCCACGCCGGCCATGGCCCGACCGATGTTTCGCTGTAGCCGCACGAGATGGGCCGACACGGGATCCGGCCGGGTCCCGAACTCGTCCAGATCCCCGCCGCTGCAGAAGCATCCGCCCGCGCCGCGCAGGCTGACCGCCGTGATCGCCGGATCGGCCGCCGCCACCTGGATGGCAGCCAGGAGCTCGTCGCGCATCTGCGCACTGAAGGCGTTCAGCACATGGGGACGGTCGAGCGTGATCGACAGCTGGTGGTCCCGCCGGGACACCCGGACCACGGGACCGGACTCCTTCGGTCGGACACGCGCCGGGTTCCGGGCCCGCCACCTGGCGAACTCCGGTCCACTCTGGAGGAGACCGTAGGCGGTCGACTCGGCCACCAGCCCGGCGGGGACGGACCGACCCTGTCCCGTCCGGAGCAGCACGGCCAGTGTCGTCGACGCCATCGTGTTCTGGGCGACCGTCTCCAGAACCGACTCGAGGTCCCGGCTCTCCTTCCCGACGACGACGTCGGCCCACAGCGGGGTCCGGGCCGTCGGGTCCGCCACCGCCCCCACCACCACGGCGGCCAGCGTCTGGAGGCTCTCCATCGACCGCTCGGCCAGCGCGTCGGGAAGGTCGTCACCGTCGACCACCACCACCGGTCGGCCGGAGGCCACCATCCGCTCGTGGATCTCACCCGCCCCGAGCACCCCGGCGAATTCCTCACCGGAGAGCCTCACGGGGACCATCGGACGATGGTAACGATTCGGTGCGCCCGACGTAGGCTGGCCCCGACCAAAGGAAAGCACCGGTGGCTGAAGGAGTTCTCGGTTCGACCGACGCCTCGGAGGCATGGGCCAGGTCGGGGATGATGTTCCTGACCGGCCGGAGCGGTGGCCCGGCACTGGGCGGTCCGGCGGCCCTGGTCGAGCGGGGACGCGACATCGCCGCCGACATCGCCCTCAGGACGGCACGGCTGGGCCGGCCCGTGCTCGTCGACCCGCTGGCACTGATGGCCGAGCGGGCCGCCTTCGGTGGTCTCCGGCGGGGCGGGCAGGTCAGCTGCGGTGGGTCCTCCCGTCTGATGAGATCGGCCGACGGCTGGATCGCGGCCACCATGGCCCGTCCGACCGACTGGGACCTCGTCCCCGCGCTGGTCGGGCTGCCCACCGCCGTCGGCCCCGGGGAGTGGGACGCCCTCCGGACGGGGGTGGCCTCCATCGAGGGCCGAGAGCTCACGGCCAGGGCCGGGCTCCTCGGCCTGCCCCTGTCGGTGCTGGCCGAGCGGCACCCGCCTCCCGGTGGTGCTGGCGTGGCCCCCGGCGCCGGCTCCGGGATCGAACCGAAGCGGATCCGCTCGGCCTCGCCGGTGCCGTCCATGACCGGACTGGTGGTGGCCGACCTCTCCGCCCTCTGGGCCGGGCCGTTGGCGGGCCGACTCCTGGCCCTGGCCGGCGCCCGCGTCATCAAGATCGAATCCGCGTCCCGCCCCGACGGAACCCGCCGGGGCCATCCGGGGTTCCATGCCGCCATGAACGCGGGCAAGGAATCGGTGGCCATCGAACTCGGTCGAACCACCGGAAGGGAGATGCTGGCCCGCATCCTGGCCCGGGTCGACGTGGTGATCACCGCGTCGAGGCCCCGGGCCCTCGACCAGCTCGGCCTCGACCCTGAGGACCTGGTCCGGCGGCACCGGCCCCGGGCCTGGTTGATGATCTCCGGGTACGGCACCGCCGGAGGGTCGTCCAACCGGGTGGCCTTCGGCGACGACGCCGCCGTGGCCGGCGGCCTCGTGGCCTGGGACGGCGCCACGCCCTGTTTCTGCGGCGACGCCGTCGCCGATCCGCTGACCGGCCTGGCCGGCACCGCCGCCGTGCTCTCCGCCCTGGAGAGTGACGGGGCGTGGATGATCGAGGCGTCGATGGCGGACGTCGCCGCGGGGGCGACCGGCCCCGCCCTCCCCGTGGACGGGCTCGAACCCTCGCCCCCCCGCTCCGGACCGGTGCCCCCGGAGCCGGGCCCCGACTTCGGCGCCGATACCGACCGCGTGCTGATGGAGCTCGGCATCGGCTGACCCGAAGCCCACGACGGAACGGTCCGGGGTGCGCCGTCA
>JBEKOI010000433.1:0-3519 GCA_049521915.1 Acidimicrobiales bacterium
ACCGGAGTCGAAGTTCCAGCTCGAGTCGAAGACCAACTGGCCGGTATAGAGGCTGTGCACGAATGCGATCGTCGGCGTCCAGGCCTTTTCCGTCGAGAGGCTGGACAGCTCTGAGGAAATGCTGAAGATCGCCACGTTGTTGGCTTGTGCCATCTCCAGGTACGGCTTCAGGAAGCTTTCGTAACTGGTGAACCAAGCGGTTGGATTGGTCGGATCAATGTCGCCTCGCCAGTCGCCGAGGATGTAGAGATTGCTCTGCTCCATCAAGGGGCGGATCATGACCTGCAGCCCGACCGATTCGGCCGCCCGCACGAGTACGGCCAGGCGCGCCGGAGTGGGCGACTGCAACGGGGGGAGGGGTGATTCGGGATTGTCACACAGGTCGGCCCCAAAGAGGCTGTTGCTGGTGGGGCTCGTGGTGTAGAAGGGGAAGGCGATAGAGACACTGTTGGCCCCGAGTGATTTGATGCCTCGCATCTCGTTGGTGGCATTCTGCTGCCAGGCGGCTGCCGTCTGACAGACGTCCGGTGCGTAGACGTCTATCCCGCGTTGGGGAGTGGTCACCGCCGGGGGTGAAGAGGACGCCTTGGACGAGGACGGCGTCCGGGGCCCGGCCATCGCCGAGGGTCCGGGTGCCGCCGGCCGGCCGGCCGCCGAGCTGCCGGCTGCAGCCGAACTGATCCTGGTGGCACTGCGCCTTGAGAGCGGCGGGATCGTGGTCATCTCCAGGACCCCGCTCACGAGCTCCCAGCCGGGTGGAAGCGCCTCCGGTGTGCCCGCGATGCCCGAGGAGGTCACGTCGGTGAGGATGGCGTTGGTCAGGTTGGTGCCTTCCAGGTCGGTATATCTGATGCTCGAATCGGTGAGGTTGCTCCCGGTCATGTCGGCGTCGGTGAGATTGGTACTGCGGAGGTTGCTGTCCGTCAGGTCCGCTCCGGCCAGGGTGGCGTCGGCCAGGTCGGAGTAGGGCCCCACCAGGTAGCCATCGACGAGCTGCCAATTGCTCGGAGTGGCCGCGGCAGATCGGCCCCGGCCAGGTCGGTGCCGGACAGATCGCTCCCGCACAGCGTGGCAGAGATGGCGTCCACGTTGCTCAGGTTGGCGTTGGTGAGCGTGGCTCCGGTCAGGACTGCCCCTTCGAGGTTGGCACCCGCTGCGTCGACACCGGTGAGGTCCGCCCCCCCGAGGTCGGCACCGTAGAGGAATGCGTCGGGCCCGATCAGGTACCCGTTCACGACCGACCAGGTGGCCGGAAGCGAGATCGGGGTACCGATGAGGCCGTCGGAGATGACCCCGGTGAGGATGGCACCGCCGAGCGAGCTGCTGTCCACGTCGGCGCCGGTGAGGTTGGCGCCGGTGAGGTTGGCCGTGGAGAGGTCGACGTTGGCCAGTGCCGCGTTCGTGAGATTGGCTCCCGGCCCGACCAGGTACCCGCCGACCAGGCTCCAGTTGCTGGGGAGCACGCCACCGCCGCTGTCGGTACCGGACACCAGACCGGTGAGGTCCGACCCCGAGAAATTGGCACCGGCGAGGCTCGAGCCCTCGAGGCTGGCTCCGTCCAGGAGGGCGTTCTTCAAGGTGGCATCGGTCAGGATGGCGTTGGAGATGAGGGCGCCCTGCAGGTCGGTGCCGGTCCCGGTGGCCCTGGTCAGATTGGCGTTGGTGAGGTTGGCGTTGGTCAGGTTGGCGTCGGTCAGATTGGCCTTGGCCAGGTTGGCTCCCGTGAGGTTGACCCCGTAGAGATTGGCTTTGGAGAGATTGCAGCTCGAGAGGTTGGCACCCGGGCCGGGGACGCAGCTGGCGGCACTGGCGGGCACGGCGCCGGTCAGGGTGAGGGTCAGGGCCAACAGCAGCATGGCTCCGGCCATGGACAGACCTGCCCTGGCGCGACGAAAGTAGCCCCCACCCCCAACCGCCGAGGTTTCCATGGGGAAAATATCGCACAGGAGTGGCTGTTTTCGGGAGGGGGCCGAGCCCCTGCTGACCCAGGGTGGCGCTCGAGCGACAGAGAGTGGTCCGGTGCGGCGGCGATCGTCACGGACGGCGTCTGGTCGGCGCCGGGAGGGCTGCGTCGATCCGGTGTGACCACCACCGTGGGCCCACTCCGCAGTGACGTCGGCCCACCGGGGATGTCTAGCGCTCGAGCCGCGAGGTGACCCGCCACGATCGCCAGGAAGCGACGGCCCCGGACGTCGACACCGATGCGGCGACCAGCAGACTCACCGCCCCTGCGACCCAGAGCCGGCCCCAGGACGTCGTCACCGTGGTCACGTCCGAATGGTGAGGAGATCCCTGACCGCCGAGGGCGATCACCGACACCAACGCGGCACCGGCCATCACCCACAGGAGGACCGACACGGTGGTGCCCACGACCCTGGCGAAGCGCAACTCATCCCTGGAGGCGTCGGTCCCGCTGACGATGAGGATCAACGACACGAAGGTCACCAGCCACCCGACCCCCAGCGCGGTTGCCGCGGCGATGGCGAGACCGTGCGCCAGTGCGGGGTGTCCGTTCAGGGGGATGTCCACCCCGTGGCTGTCCAGGTACCGGTGGGGCCCGACCACTTCCGAGGTGATCCAACCCACGACGGCCAGGCCGGCCGTGATTCCGGGGACCGGGGCCAGACGGTGCAGCGCTCGATGGGAACCACCGTCCTGTTCCGCTTCACGGGTCACGGTAGCGTAACCCCAGACGGTGAAGCCCAATGCCACCGCGGCGAAGAGCGCCACTGCTCCCTCCGTCAGGGTCACCGCCACGAGGCCGGCCGGCAATGCCACCGTCAAGAGGATGCGCCCCTTCCGGTTTCCACCGGCACGACGCCCGCCCGCCGCCCGGGCCAGGACCACGTACGAACGGATGACGACACCCGTCATCAGGAGTCCGGCGATGGCCAGGATGCCGAACGCGTCGTAGGCCGCCTTCCCGGGCCCGGTGAGCACGGCCGAGGGAACCAGTGGCAAGCCGTCCCGCTGTCCCTCCTTGAAGGTGAGGAAGAAGAGTGGGAGCACGAGGAGGGCCGGCAGCGTGGAGAAGATGGTCCAGGCACGGGTCCGCCTGGCCCAGAGTGGGAACTGTTTCGGGGTGCCCGTGCCGCTGACCCGCAGGCGAACGGCTCCGACGAGGAGCCCGGCCGTCACCCGGAAAGGGGACTGTCCGCCGATGATGGCGTCCGAGGTCACGGTCCGGACCTCATCGCCGTACCGCGTTCGCCACCAGGTCGGGTAGACGCCGAGGGCCGCATCGATCCACCTCGCCCCCCTCATGCCCCCGCGGCTCCGAGCCTCCTGAGTCCGAGACGGGCCACGGACGAGAGTGTCTCGAGGCGCTCTCGGAGTATCGCCGCACCCTGAGCGGTGATCTTGTAGGGGCGCCGTCGATCGTCGGCCGGCAGGGCCACCACCAACCCCTCCTCTTCGAGGCGGGCGAGCACGCCGTACAGGGTGCCCGGCCCCAGCCGGACGCCGCTCATGGCCTCGATATCCTGAATGAGGGAGTACCCGTGCTTCGGGCCTCCGGTC
>JBEKOI010000434.1:0-2532 GCA_049521915.1 Acidimicrobiales bacterium
ACGGAACCTACCGGACACGGACCAGCCGCCGGTCGGCACCGGTCCGACACGGACCCCGGAGTCGGGCGGGCCGGAATCTGTCCTACGCTCATCGGCCATGAATCCGGAGGTCAGAACCATGGTCAAGGTTCCTGCGATAGGGGTGATGTTCTGGATCATCAAGCTCCTGAGCACGGCCATGGGAGAGGCGACATCGGATTACCTCGTGAACCGGATCGACCCCGTCGTGGCGGTCGGCCTCGGCGGAATCTGCCTGGTCGGCGCCCTCGTCATCCAGTTCCGGGCGCAGTGCTATGTGCCGTGGATCTACTGGTTGACCGTCGTGATGGTCGCCATCACCGGAACCATGGCCGCCGATGTGTTGCACATCCAGTTCGGGGTGCCGTACGCCGTCTCCACGCCGTTCTTCGCCGCCGTCCTGGCCGCGGTGTTCATCGCCTGGCACCGAACCGAGCGGACGCTGTCGATACACAGCATCGACAGCCCCCGCCGCGAGGTCTTCTACTGGGCCACCGTGATGGCCACCTTCGCCATGGGCACGGCGCTCGGAGACCTGACGGCGACCACCCTTCATCTCGGGTACCTGGTCTCCGCCTTCCTCTTCGCCGGGCTCATGGTCATCCCTGCCGCGGGATACCGGTTCTTGGGCATGAACGCGATCTTCGCGTTCTGGTTCGCCTATGTACTGACCCGGCCCCTCGGAGCGTCGATCGCGGATTGGCTGAGCAAGCCGCACGGCGTCGGCGGCCTGGCGCTGGGCGACGGTCCGGTCGCACTCGGCTTCACCGTCCTGATCGTCATCTGCGGCAGCTACCTCACCGTGCTCCACAGACGGGTTCCCGGCGCCGACGGGAGATGAAGCTCCGGCCGGCTCATATGCAATACTCCTTGTCGTCGAGGGGGCACAGCCGATGATCCACATAGCCACCGTCCATTACCGCTCAGACAAGTGGATCGATGTCCAGCTCGCCTACCTCCGGCGGCACGTGCACGAGCCGTATCGGGTGGTCGCCAACCTCGAGGCCGTCCCCGGTGAGCACGACAGCAAGTTCGACCAGGTGGTCCCGGCCCGGGGCGGTCATCCCGGCAAGCTCAACCTGCTGGCCTCGATGATCGTGGCCGAAGCCCGACCCGACGACCTGATCATGTTTCTCGACGGCGACGCATTCCCTGTCGCCGACCCCATGCCTGCGGCCCACCGCGCGCTGGAGGAGACCGTGCTGTTCGCGGTGCGCAGGGAGGAGAATGACGGTGACCAGCAGCCGCATCCCTGCTTCTGCGTCATCCGGGCACAGGACTGGGACCGGCTGCGGGGAGACTGGTCGGCCGGGTACTGCTGGACCAACCGGCGGGGCAAGACGATCAGCGATGTGGGCGGCAACCTGCTCGGAATTCTGGAACGGTCCGACGAGCCCTGGACCCCGATCCTCCGGTCGAACCGGGTCAACCTCCACCCATTGTGGTTCGCCGTCTACGGCAGCACCATCTACCACCACGGGGCCGGTTTCCGCGATCCGATGTCCCGCAGCATCGTGGCCACACGGCCCGGGCGCGTCGACGGCGACCAGCGGTACCGTCTCCTGCAGAGCGGATTGCGCCATCTCGACGCGGCCCGGAACAAGGTCTGGGGCTACCGCCAGATGATGGCCAACCGCCGACTGGGTGACGAGCTCTTCGAAAAGCTCGTGGTGGACCCGAAGTTCTACCTCGAGCTCGAATAGCCGGCGGTGAGGGACCGGCCCCGGCCAGTCGTCCGATGCCGGAAGTTCACGCGGATCGACCGGCACGACCGCTACCATTGGCCGGTCATGGTCGAGGGAAAGATGCACTTCCGGCGGATGGACGAGGGCACCGACGCCGACTTCGCGTTGCTGGCATCGGTGCACGAGGAGAACCTCAAGGCGCTCCCCGGTCTTCTCCTCGGCATGCTCACCGACCTCACCGCCGACAGCACCTATCCGGTCAACCGGATGGAGCACAGCATCCAGTGCGCCACCCGGGCCCTCCGCGACGGCAGGGACGAGGAGTACATCGTGTGCTGCCTCCTGCACGATGTGGGTGAGTCCCTCGGTCCCTTCAACCACGGAGAGGTGGCCGCTGCCGTGCTCAGGCCGTTCGTCTCCCCGGCCAACTGGTGGATGCTGGCCCATCATCCGGTCTTCCAGATGTACTTCATCGGCCAACACCTCGGGATGGATCCGAACGAGCGCGACCAGTTCATCTCCAGCCCGTTCTACGACCAGACCGTCGAGTTCTGCGCCCTCTACGACGAGGTGTCCTTCGACCCCGACTACCGGAGTGAGCCGATCGACACCTTCGCACCCATGGTCCGCCGGGTGCTCGACCTCCAATGGTCGCCTCCCCGTTGACCAGCCGCGTGCCCTGCCGTCGGTGCGTCCGAGTGGGCCCCGGCGGGGCCGGCTGACCGATGAGCCAACGCCACCGGCCACGTCTGCAGATCCAGAGCAGATCGAATCTCGCCGACAGCTACGGGTTGTCGCCTCTCGAGTGGGCGCCCATCGAATCCCGCCT
>JBEKOI010000435.1:0-2508 GCA_049521915.1 Acidimicrobiales bacterium
CGCCACGTCTACTGGCTCAATCCGGAGCCCCGGGCCTACTGGGACTCGGGGGACTCGATCGTCGGTGAGTACGCCATCCACTGCGACGACGTGGTCGAGTGCCGGACCCTCCGCCAGCTCGAGCAGTTCGTCGGGGAGCTGGCGTGACTGGCCCGCCCGGAGGCTTCGACGTGCTCTCGGGAGCGGGCGACCCGGGGGCCGCGATCACCCCTCCGCCTGACGGCATCCGCACGGTCTCGGCCCGGCCGGCGACGGCCACCCGCGTGGTGATGATCCGCCACGGGGAGGCGGTGTGCAACGTATCGGGCGTGTGCGGCGGACGGCTCGGATGCCAGGGGCTGACCCCGAGGGGCCGCAGACAGGTCGAGGGGCTGCGCGACCGCCTGTTGGCCACGGGGGAGCTGGTGGGGGCGGACGTCCTCTACGCCAGTGTGCTGCCCCGGGCCATCGAGACCGCCGAGCTGGTGGCGCCGGCCCTGGTCGGTGACCGTGCCGGATCCTCCGCCGGAGGAGGCCATGCCCCCGACGTGGTGACCGAGTGCGGCTTGTGCGAGCTCCACCCCGGAGAGGCCGATGGACTGACCTGGAGCGAGTTCACCGCCAAATTCGGCACCCTCGACTGGGACGACGACCCGGGGCAGCCGATCGCCCCGGGCGGCGAGAGCTGGACCGGCTTCGTCAACCGGGTGGCGGGCACCCTCGACTCGCTGGCCGGCACCCACCGCGGCCAGGTGGTGGTGGTGGCCTGCCACGCCGGCGTGATCGAGGCATCGCTCCTGGCCAAGTTACCCGTGGCCGGGGGCCTGGCCGGAGCCCGGCTCCAGCTCCGAACCGAGCACGCCTCCATGACCACCTGGGAGATCGACGAGGAACGGTGGCGGCTGCTCGGCTACAACGACGTCGCCCGCCCCGCCCCCGCCTGGTAGGCGCGCCGGCCCGGGCGCCATCGGCCGGTGGGATCAGCAGCCGTAGTCGTTGTCGAAGGCCGTGCTCATGCCACCGGCCGGGTAGGGGGAGCTGGGTGAGCTGTACTGCACGATCTGGACCGGGCCCCGGGGCAGCCCGGCGTAGAGCGAGTGGACGTTTCTGCAGGTGACGGCCGGGTTGATGTCCCAGTCGGCCGCCCAGTACGGAACGGCCGGGGAGTAGCCGGTACCCACGATGCCCGTCCAGTCACCGGGGCTGGCGTAGATGCCCACCCCGTTGAGGCCCTCGTAGTGCAGCCCGTCGATGGCTCCCCTGACCAGGGCGGCGTTGGCTCCGAGGTTGGACGACCACTGCGGGACCCCGGGGGTGTCGGGCTCGACGTCGAGCCACCAGCCCACCGAAGTGTTGACCCCGGCCGCGGTGGCCTTGGTGAACGCGTTCAGGGCGGCGCCGAAGCCGAAGTTGCAGGCCGACGGGGAGGCCGTGGTCTGGCAGGCCGGGTCGGCGCTGCTGGTGGCCTGGCCGTAGGTCAGGTAGATGTAGAGATTGAGCCCCCCACCGGCCCAGTCCGCCTCGGCTCCGAGGCAGTCGTTGGTGCTGCCGTAGGAATCGCCCACCACCTCGACCAGCCCGATGGTGTGGGGCGAGGGCGGCAGGTTCCCGCACTGGAAGTTGGAGATGTCGTACCCGTAGCTGCCGGACGGATAGGACGAGCCTGAGAATCTGCCGTTGGCGTCGGCGACGGCCATCCCCACCACCGGTTCGTTGAGGACCTGGGGGGCCGAGCCCCAGTAGATGGCCCCGCCGAAGGCGGTCACCGCCCCGTTGGTGTTGGTGAACCAGTACCCGTTGCCCGAGTGGTCGGCGGTAATGGACACGATGGGCCGGCTCTGGGGCACATTCCCGAGCGAGCCGTAGAAGGGAGCGTCACCGAAGGCGAAGACGCCGCCGTCCGATGCGGTGAACCAGTACCCGTGCCCGCTGGGTGCCGCCGTCATCCCGACGATGGGCTTGTTCAGGTTGAGGTTCCCGGTCGACCCGTAGAAGGCGGCGTCACCGAAGGAGAAGATGCCGCCATCCGAAGCCACCAGCCAGTAGCCCTTGCCGTCGGGAGTGGCCGCCATGCCCACGACGGGCTTGTTGAGGCGATGGCCGCCCATCGATCCGTAGAACCCGGCGTCGCCGAAGGCGAAGATGCCGCCGTCGGACGCCACCAGCCAGTACCCGCCCCCGTGCGGAGTGGGGGCCATGCCGACCACCGGCTTGTTGAGGACGATGCCGCCGGTGGATCCGTAGAACCCGGCGTTGCCGAAGGCGAAGATGCCGCCGTCCGAGGCCACCAGCCAGTACCCCTGGCCGGTGGGCGTCCCGGCCATCCCGACGACCGGCTTGTTGAGATGGATATTGCCGGTGGAGCCGTAGAAGCCGGCGCCACCGAAGGAGAACACGCCGCCGTCCGAGGCCACCAGCCAGTAGGCGGACACCGTCTTGGTCGTGGCCGCCGCCGCCACCGGGGTGCCGGGCCCGGCCGCGGCCACCGATCCGAGCAGGCCCACCAGCAATGCCAGGGCCGCCCCTACT
>JBEKOI010000436.1:0-2501 GCA_049521915.1 Acidimicrobiales bacterium
GACCGTCGGTGACTGGCGCCTCCCTCCCGCCACCCTGTTGAAGCACGCCAAGCCCCACACCGTCGACGAGCGCGAGGTCGACGCCGGAGGGACGGCCCTGGTCGCCGCCCTCTCCGCCCACGGTGTCGACACCCGACTGGTCGGCCGCACGGTGGGGCCCACCGTCACCCGCTACGAGCTGGAGCTCGGTGCGGGGGTGAAGGTGGCCCGGGTGACGTCGTTGTCGAAGGACATCGCCTATGCCATGGCCTCGCCCGACGTCCGCATCCTGGCGCCCATCCCGGGCAAGTCGGCCATCGGGGTGGAGGTGCCGAACCGCCGGCGTGAGCTGGTCGCACTGGGGGACATCCTGACCTCACCGGAGGCGGCCAAGGCTTCCCACCCGCTCGAGGTGGCACTCGGGCGCGACATCGCCGGTCGGGCGGTGATGGTCAACCTGGCCGAGATGCCCCACGTGCTGGTGTCGGGGGCCACGGGCTCCGGCAAGTCCTCGTGCATCAACTCGGTGCTGACCTCGATCCTGACCCGGGCCACCCCCGACCAGGTCCGCCTCATCCTGGTGGATCCGAAGCGGGTCGAGCTCGGTCAGTACAACGACCTTCCCCACCTGTTGACCCAGGTGGTGGTGGATCCGAAGAAGGCGGCCAACGCGCTGAGCTGGGCGGTGACCGAGATGGAACGGCGCTACGACCTGCTGGCCGAGGTGGGGATGCGCGACATCACCGGCTACAACGCGGGGTACGACAGTGGCGATCTGGCCGACTACGAGGAGGCGTACCAGCTCCGGATGCGGGGCACCGGGGAGGAGGAGGCCGAGGAAGACCAGGACGGGGTGGAGGCCCGCTACCAACGACTGCCCTTCATCCTGATCGTCGTGGACGAGCTCAACGACCTCATGATGGTGGCGGCCCGGGACGTCGAGGAGTCGGTGTGCCGCATCGCCCAGATGGCCCGGGCGGTCGGCATCCATCTCGTGCTGGCCACCCAGCGGCCTTCGGTGGACGTGATCACCGGTGTGATCAAGGCCAACATCCCCTCGCGGATGGCGTTCTCGGTGTCCACCCAGGCGGACAGCCGGGTGATCCTCGACCAGGGCGGGGCCGAGCGCTTGATCGGGAAGGGCGACATGTTGTTGTTGTCGGCATCGTCCTCGAACCCGCAGCGTCTGCAGGGCCCCTGGGTGAGCGAGGAGGAGGTCCGGGCCGTGACCGCCCACTGGAAGCGCCAGCGGCCCATGGAGGTGGTCGCCGGCATCGAAGAGGTGGTCGGATTGGGGAGCTCGAGGTCCGACGGCGAGGACGGCGACGACGATCTCCTCGACCAGGCCATGGAGCTCGTCGTGCGGTCCCAGTTGGGATCCACATCCATGCTGCAACGCAAGCTGCGGGTCGGGTTCGCCCGGGCGGGCCGGTTGATGGACCTGATGGAGCGCCGGGGTGTGGTCGGGCCCTCGGAGGGTTCGAAGGCGCGCGCCGTACTCATGACGCCTGAGGAATTGGACGCCCGCTGAGCAAGGGTGACGGGTCCGATGTGGTGTTGTCGGCTCCGGCGGCGTCCGGAACGGCTGTGACGCGCCCGGGGCCCGAGACAGCCGGGGAACCGGTTGCCACCCCGTCGGCCACGCCCCTGCTCAACGCAGATGCGGTGGACATCACCGCCTCCGAACCGCCGGCCGGCCACCCACTGGCCACCGGCCTGCTGCCGGCCACCGGCCTCGTCGTCACCGAACCGGTGGAAGCCGCCCCACCCGGGATCGACGCCGCCCCCGCGAGCGTCAGGCCCGGCTCGCGGAGCCACCGTACCCGTCGCCGGCGCCGGCACCGCGTCTGGCCGTGGCTGATCCTCGCGGTGGCCGTGGTCCTGGCGCTGAGCGGGTTGCTCGCCGCCCAGCGGATCAACCGGCCGCTGGCCAGTCCGAGGTTGGTGTCCGCCCTGCCCGCGTCCCTCACGGTGCCCGGGGTGGCCCCCGCCCTCCCGTGGCCGACGGTCGGACAGGGCGCGGTCTCGGTCCCCGCCCTCGGGTACGCGGCGCAGTCGGGACCCGAGGTACCGGTCCCCATCGCCTCGCTGACCAAGATGGCCAACGCCGTGGTCATCCTGCGCGACCATCCCCTGGCCCCGGGAGCGGAGGGGCCCACGATCACCGTCACCCAGCCCGACGTGGCCGAGTACGACTACGACATCAACAACGACGAGTCGAACATCCCCATCCAGTTGGGCGAGAAACTCACCGAGTTCCAGATGCTCGAGGCACTGATGAACCAGTCGGCCAATGACATCGCCTACAGCCTGGCCATGTGGGATGCGGGAAGCGTCCCCGCCTTCGTGGCCAAGATGAACGCGCTGGCCGTGTCCCTCGGCGCCGACCACACCCACTACGCCGATGCCAGCGGCTACGACCCGCAGTCCGTCTCGACGGCGGCCGACACCCTGCGTATCGCCGCCGCGGGGATGAACATCCCGGCCTTCGCCCATGTGGTGAGCCTGTCCACCGTGACCCT
>JBEKOI010000437.1:0-2768 GCA_049521915.1 Acidimicrobiales bacterium
GCTCGGTGCGCACGACATGCTGGTCAGCTGGACTATGGCCTCGTTTGGGCGTCTCGACGAGGCCGAGGCGGCCGCCCGTTCGAGCATTGAGCGCTTCGACGCCGTAGGGGAAGTCTTGTTGGTGGTCAATGCACTGAACGCTCTCGCCGGCATCATCGCGGCCAAGGGGGATATCGAAGGCGCTTCAGTGGCCTACGAAGTGCTCCTACGGCGCTGCCGGAACACCCGAGAGCACCTCTACCTGAACACTGCCCTGGTCGCTCTCGCTGTCTTGCGGGCCAGACAAGGTGACGACGCCGCAGCAGACGATCTCTACCAAGAGGCTATCGATTGTTCTTTCAACCCGTGGTTGTCAGCAGACGCCATCGTTGGCCAAGCCGCAGTCGCCCGACGCCTGGGCGATCTGACCCGGGCCAAAAGGTTGCTCGACACCGCGGCAGACCGCTACCGAGACGCAGACATTCCCGCCGGTCGGCCCAGGGTGCTCGCGGGACTGGCCTGGTGGGCGCTCGGTGCGGATCAACCCGATGCCGCTGCCATCTTCGCGGAGGACGCCGTCAGGGCTGCTGGGGCTCTCGCGGATCCGGAAACCCAACTTCTCGCCGAGTCCGCCCTGGCCGCCACGAAGGCGATCGCTGATCCCACGCAACGCGAGGCAGCCGACAACTTCATCGCACTCGCGCAGCACCGAACCCAAGGTCCGGCGCATCGCTCTCTCACCGACGAGCCAGATCTGCTCGCGCTCGCTGCTCGCCTGGAACCAGTCGCTACCTGAACGTCCGCTCCCCAGGGTCAGCCTTACGCGGCCCCTTGAGTCACCGAAGTTCGGACCAAAGAGCCTGACCGCAACGCTTGTGCTGGCAAGCTCACGTCAGCATCACCTCAGAGCGACCTCAGGCCAGATGCCCAAGCTGAAGGTCATGCACCAGGATCAACGACAGCCCCCTGCTCAGGGTGTCCGACTTGTCTCCGGCAGGCCCGCGGTGGAGGACCACGGTCGGGTCGTCACCACCACCGTGCGGGCCGCCGCCTTCTATCGCCAAGCGCAGCAGGCCGTGGACTCGCGCCAAATGGTGACTGCGCTAGTTCGTGCGGTCGACGCCGATCCGGCCTTTGGGCTCGCCGTCGCCGATCTAGACGCCATGACACAAGCACCCCCGAGCCGCATCAGTGGTCACCAGCTGAGCTGGGAACGCCACCACATCGAAGTGGTCCGCACCGCTGCCGCTGGCAACATCCGTCGCGCCACCGACCTACTCCGTGAGCACCTCGCCAGCGTTGGCTGCGACCCGCTCGCTCGACGGATCGTGACCGACCTCCGACAGCGCATGGGACATCCCGCTGGGCCTGAGGAACTCGACGGCGGCCCGGTTCCCGGTTGCCATTCCACCTGGTGACGATGGCGAGCGAGGGTCATGAGCGAGGTGCTGTGGACGTCCACAAGAGTGTCCACGGCTCCCACACATGTTCTTCAACTGGGCTCGGCTCTCGACCGCACCTACGTCTCTATCCGAGTCCTTCGTGGCCGAACGGGAGGGGCAAACATCCTTCCGGGGCGGCGCCTCGCGGGCGTCCCCAGTGCCTCTCATACCTCCACCTCCCGGACCAGCGGGCGTCCCCATGCGCCCCTTCACCGGGGGCCGATCACGCGCCTCGGTGCTTAGATGAGTATCGAAATTCGGGGCGTTGGCTGTGAAGTCTCGGCGCATGCTGGTTGGCCCTCATCCCTCAAGCTGGTTGGCCCTCATCCGTCAGGCGGAGGCCGCGACTTCGAAGATCGATTGACCCTGCCGTTGCCTGATTCGTGCGGTACCGGGGGTCGTCTTCGGGCTTGCCAGAGTTAGCGGGCTCTTTGTCGTAGCAACCTAAGGGTGCATCACGCTCCCGGCCGATCAGGGCACCTCGGGATCGACGAAAGATGCACTTCAGGCCCGCGTTGAATAGGTGTCAACCACCTCGACCGATTACGGAGAGCGGTGTTATCCGAAACACTGGGGTCCGAGGTGCGAGCGCTTTGCACTGTTCGATCGATGCGTTGCGAGGCAGCTTCAAATGCGGGCGGCCGCCGGGGGCGACTTCGGCATAACGGCGGATGATCGGTGGGCGGTCCTCGATCGCGACCTCCTCAAGCCTGACGGGTTCGTCGCGGCCACGACGCAGGATCGCGACGCCATCGGCGGCGCGAATGTTCTTGACCCAGTTGGCGCTGTCACCCAGCATGGACACCAGGTACTCGACACCGCCCCAATCTGCGATGACTACTGGGAGGGTGATCGGCTGACCGCTTCGCCTGCCGATAACCTCCAGGCTGGCAGCTCGCCCAGGCATGAGACCAGCCCCGAAGGCGAGATTCGAAAGACGGTTCTGTGGTTTCGCCAGCCAGTTCGGCCGACCGGAGCGGTACATCCACCGCGAGTACGACCAGGTCGAGGTAAGGGGACGATGGTCACGAGATTTGCTCAGCGTCTTCAATCCGGCAGTTCCCCTAGGCCCGGCAGCGATAGGTGACCCTCTCTGCCGGAATGTTTGCCGCGCGCCTTGGGGGACTGAACGGCCAGCAGATCCGGAAAACTCTGCGGCACGCAAGAAGGCCCACCCGGACGGTGGGCCGCCCTGCCTCGCCCAAACGGGTCAAGCCCACGTGGTCCACTGGATGGGGGTTAGCCCATTTTGACCTGAACCCCAAAAAGTGGACCACTTTTTATGAGAATGCGGCCTGGGTTTCGGTCAAGTGTAGGGCCTCGTATTCGTTGGGCGTGAGGTAGCCG
>JBEKOI010000438.1:0-3917 GCA_049521915.1 Acidimicrobiales bacterium
ATCCGGACGCCATGCTCTGGGGTGACGGATTCGAGGTGGAGACGCTGATCAACGTCCGGATCGCCAAAGCGGGCCTCCGGGTGGCCGAGGTGCCGAGCTTCGAGCGCAGCCGCTTCTACGGCACCAGCAATCTCAACGCAATGTCTGACGGGATCCGGGTGCTCCGGACGATCCATGCCGAGCGCAGGCGCGGGGCCTCTCGGTCTTCAAGACCGCCGGCGGAGTCGTCGAGGGTGGTGGGGGCTTCGTGGGCTGTCTTGTCGACGCGTGCTGAAGAGGGGGCTCAGCCTGCCCGGAGGTTCTGAGGCGTCCAACCGGGGAATGCCGGTTGATCAGGAAGAAAAGGGGCTCCACCAAATTGCTGAGAACGGGACGAGCGGGTTCAACGAACGTTGACTCCCAGGCTCGGACGAGGGCGACGGAACATCTGCCGGCGGTGACCGTCGTCATCTGTGCCTACTCCGACGACCGCTGGGACGATCTGTGTACTGCCATTCAATCCGTCGGCGCGCAGACGCTCCAGGCCGATCGGTGCGTCATCGTCATCGACCACAATCCTGAGCTCTTCCGGAGGGCGTTCGAGGCCTTTCCCGGCATCGAGGTGATCGTGAACACCGAAGAGTCGGGCCTTTCGGGTGCACGGAACACCGGGATCGTCCACTCGACGGGTGAGATCGTGGCGTTCCTCGATGACGATGCGGCAGCCGAACCGGAGTGGCTCGAAGAGTTGGTTCGGCCCTATCTGGATCCGTCGATCAGGGGTACCGGTGGCGTGGCCAGAGCGGATTGGCGCGGCGGCCGGCCTGGCTGGTTCCCCCGCGAGTTCGAGTGGGTGGTCGGCTGCAGCTACCGCGGCCTGCCCGAGTGCGTCGCTCCCATTCGAAATCCGATCGGCGCGGGAATGTCATTTCGCCGGACCGTCTTTTCGGATGTGGGCCGTTTCGACACCGAGTTGGGACGGACGGCCGCGGTGCCACTTGGTTGCGAGGAGACGGTGCTGGGCATCCGGGTGGGGAGGCACTACGGACAAGGGGCGATCGTCCAGGTCCCGAGCGCCATCGTCGATCACAAAGTGGGGGCTGAACGAGCCACTGTCAGGTACCTGATGAGGCGCTGTTTCTCGGAAGGGATCTCCAAGGCGGCGGTGGCCAGAAAGGTAGGCCGAGCTGCTGCTTCATCGTCTGAGTTGCAGTATGTGAGAAAGGTCCTTCCTTCCGGGATCGCCGCGGGTGTGGCGAGGTGTGCCCGGGGGGAAATGGATGGCCTGAAATCGGCAGGCCTCATTGTCCTCGGACTCTCCTGCACGGTGTCGGGTTACGTGACAGGACGAGTGGGCCTGGGCGGCTTGGCCGCACGATGGCTGGCTCGACGATCGAAACGTGCGCCGGCCCGTGGTCGGACCTGTCCACCGGGCACCGGATCCGCCTCCACCGGTACGCCGGCGTGTCGAGACCATGGGCTGTCGGTCAGCCAGGAGAATGCGGTCGAGCGATGACCCATGAGTGACAGGTTGTTGATTGTCGACGATGGTGTCGGTACCTGGGGCGCACAGCGTTGCCTCCTTCGCATCATTCCCCATCTGCTCGACTCCGGTTACGAAATGTCGCTGGCTACGCCGGCATCCGGCTCGTTCGCGTCAGCTTGGGACGCGACGGGCGTTGGCACCATATTCGACCTACCTGAGCTCAGAATCAGCGCCCGGTCGGACAGCGGACGGATCGCAGCACTTCCACTGGCTCGTTCCGCTTTGAAGCTGGCAGGAAGGGCCCGGTGGATCGCCGAGGTGGCGGAGGAATGCAATGCCACGGCCTTGCTGGCCAACTCCTTCTGGACGCACTTCGACGTAGCCGTTGCCGGTCAACTGGCCGGAACCCCGACCGCGTTGTATCTCCATGAGGAGGTCCCCACCGGGCTTCCGTCCATGGCACTCCGAGCCGCCATCGGGCTGTCGCAAGCGGCCATCGCGGTGAGCAGTGACGTTGTGTCGAACCTGGGCTCCTCGGCCCGGATCAACGTCGTGCCCAACGGGGTCGATCTGGAGCACTTTTCGCCCGGCCCGAGGTCCGCTTCGCTCCGAGCAGAACTCACCGCATGTCCCGACGAGCCGTTGATCGTCTGCATCTGCAGGCTGGATGAGGTGAAGCAGGTCGACCACGTCATTCGTGCCGTCGGATCCCTCGAAGGTCCCCTCGACTCCGCCGCGCTCGCCGTGGTCGGTGACACCACCTCGGATCAGGAGTACGCCAATGCCGTCATCGAGATGGGACATGAGCTGCTCGGGGAGCGCGTCCGCTTTCTTGGGCAACGGGAGGACATCTTCGCTGGCCCTTTCGATCGAATCGATTCTCACCGACGTCGAGCTTCGAGCCCGCCTCACCAGGAACGCAGCCGTCAGCGTGAAGAAGCGATTCGACCTCGAAGGACAGGCCCGCGCGGTGGCGGCGGTGCTTGATTCCATCACGGAACCGGAGCCGCCCAAGCGCCGACGGTGTTCGGAGATGCTGCTGGACAGCAGCCGGCCAGAGGTCGAGCGGGCCCACGAGCCGTCACCCAGGAGGAAGAGGATGTGGCAGCTGCCGGCCGTGTCCGAGTTGTTGGAGTCCGTACCCGAACCACTGAGACGTTGCGCGACACCAGCCGATGCAGACCGGCTGCCGCCGTTCGACTGGAGCCAGTGGGATGTGGCCGTTCCGGAGATCGTCGCCCAGCGTCTCGCCCTCCCCGCCTTCGAGCGGGTGGGCCGGGCCGAGACACGTGCACCGATGGAGCTGGTACGGGCTCTGCGAGAGGCGGTCGTGGACTCCTCACTCGTTCCCGTCCGCGTCATGGCGAACACAGCCCCCGCTCTTGACGCCATGAACGAGTACGGGCCGAATTACCTCGTCTTCAAAGGTCCTACGGTTGCCCGCCTGCATCCCCGCTATTCATCTCGATCGTTCAGCGACATCGACATTCTCGTCGATCCGACGGACTTTGCAGCATCGATGGGTGTCTTGGAATCCATCGGCTTCACCAGCAGCCCGTTGATCTCGCCTCCGTGGCCGTGGTTCGACCGTTTCTGTCGCGAGGGGGTGAACTTACGCAACACGCAGGGGGGAGCGATCGACCTGCACCATCGAATACCTCCGTGGTCGTTCGGTTCCAAGCTCTCATTCCAGAGGCTGATGTCGAATTCCGTTCCTGGCGACATAGCTGGCGTTCCTGTTCGTTTCCCGCGCATCGAGGATGGGGCAGTGATCGCCGGATTGGCCATTTTGAACGACCTGTACAAAGCGGATGCCAGCCTCTCCACTCTCCGCGATCTCTATCGATACGATGACCTGCTCGGTAGGCGGGCGTTCCTGAACTCATTCGAGGAGTACGACCTCCGGTGGCTCGGAAGGCTGATGGCCGCGGCCTTGGACGAATTCCGGAGTGAGGGTCCGTGCTGCCGGACCCGGCACGTGTCATGTCCACCGCTGGCCGCCGCGCGCCTCCACGCGCTCGGCTGGTCGCATTCCACCGTGCTGACCCGTCATCCTCTGGGTTGGGTTGCACGTCTCCCGCTGCTGAATGCCATGGCCTTCCTGGTCGGGAGTGCCGTCCCCGATCCCCGGTACGCCAGGCAGAAGCATCGTGGCTACCGGGAGTACTGGAGCAAGTCCATCAACACCCTGCGACAGTCTCATGCCGGGGTGGACTTCCGGGTGACCAATGTGAATGGCATCGATGACTGACCCGGACGTAGCAGCAGGGCAAGTACTGGACCCGAGCCCGAACTGCGGCGGCAACGGCTCCAGGCGGTGGGTGGCATGTCTCCGCCGGGGCGGAACTGCTCGCCTCCAGGACGTGTTGCATCCCTGGAGTCCGGACTACACCTGTGCCTCGATCCTGGTGGTCGACCAGGACAGCGCACCGCGCGGGTGGGTGTATCTTGA
>JBEKOI010000439.1:0-3071 GCA_049521915.1 Acidimicrobiales bacterium
ACTTTGGGCAGGCCGCTGACGAGGTCCCGGCCCCGGACCTCGGCGTACAGCTCCTCGGGGAGAGCGAAGGCCGAACCGAGGGTGATCTTGATCTCCTCCGCCGTCCGCTCACCGAGCGCCAGGCTGTGCTCCTTCTTCACGTAGGAGATGATCGCCTCGTCGAGTTCGTCACCGCCGACGCGTACCGACTGGCTGCTCACGATGCCCCCGAGCGAAATGACAGCGACCTCGGTGGTGCCGCCGCCGATGTCGACCACCATGTTCCCCGTGGGCTCATGGACAGGCAGACCCGCCCCGATGGCCGCCGCCATCGGCTCCTCGATGATGTAGGCCTTGCGCGCCCCCGCGTACTCGGCGGCCTCCATCACCGCCCGCTGCTCGACACCGGTGATTCCCGACGGGACACAGATGACCATCCGCGGCTTGGCGAAGCGACGTTGGTGCACGCGGTGGATGAAGTACCGGAGCATCTTCTCGCAGATCTCGAAGTCGGCGATGACCCCGTCCTTCAGGGGACGGATGGCCTGGATGTGGCTCGGGGTCCGGCCGATCATGCGCTTGGCTTCGGCGCCGACGGCCAGTGGCCGCCCATCCTTCACGTTGACGGCGACCACCGAAGGTTCGTTCAGCACGATGCCCCGGCCGCGCACATATACCAGTGTGTTCGCCGTGCCCAGGTCGACCGCCATATCGCGGCCAAGAAGTGAGAAACCGTTGTCGCGCATCAGCGATGCACTCCTCCGTCAGTAGTGGTTCGGGGCTCGTGAGTGCGTTTGACCACACCTGTTGGCCGCTGCCCTCGTCCTTCACGACCAGCGGCATCTGCTTCATCAGGCTAGGGGAACCAGCGGGCGGAAACAAGGTCGCCCCGATGGGAACCCGCACCCGTGACCCGGTCGGGCCGTCAGCCCACCCAAACCGGTCCCACTGCCCCCGATGATAGCGACCCGGGTGGCCGGTCCGTCCCGGGCCACCGGGCCGCCACCGGCACCGATCTCAGCGCAGGTCGGGGAAGAAGATCCCGATCTCACGGGCGGCGGACTCGGGGGAGTCGGGTCGGTGGCCCCCATCAGGTTCCTCACGATGGCGTGGGTCTCCTCGGGACCCTCGACCACCATCACCAGGGCCGCCGATCGGGTGATGAACGACACCAGCTTGTCGTAGAAGGGCTTGCCCTCGTGCTCGGCATAGTGGTGGGCGGCCACTTCGGGGGTGAGCGTCCGGAGCTCGGCCGCCACCAGGCGTAGGCCCTTTCGCTCCAGCCGGTCGACGATCTCGCCCACCAGGCCGCGTTCGACGGCGTCGGGCTTGCAGATGACAAGTGTGCGCTCCACGAGCGAGGGAGGCTAGCAGCTGGCCGGTGCCGCCCCGGGCGCCGGAACCGGGCCGGCCCACCGGTCGGCCCACGGTCAGCGCGTGCCGTGCCTCAACAGCCGAAGGGCGTCGGCCACGACGTAGAGGGAGCCGCACACCACGATCCCGTCGTCGGCTCCGGCACGGCCCACCGCCAGCTCCACCGCCTCTGCGGGTGTGTCGGCCACGGCCACCTCCATCCCCAGCCCCACCGCGGCCTCGGCCACCACGTCGGCGGCCAGCGCCCGGGGGGAGTCGGGAGCGCAGGCCACCACGGAACGGATGCCCGCGGTCAGGAGCGCTTCGAGCATGGAGGTCGGATCGCGTCCCGAGAGCATGCCCACCACCGCCCGCATCTCGCCCTCGACGGTGAACTCCTCGACCAGCGAACGGGCCAGGACGATCATCCCGGCCACATTGTGGGCGCCGTCGACCACGACCAACGGGTGCCGGCCGATGACCTCGAGGCGGCCGGGCACCCGCACCCCGGCCAGCGCCGCTTCGACCGTCTCCTCACTCAGCGGGGAGCCGAAGAAGGCCTCCACCGCGGCCATGGCACACGACGCGTTGTCCCCCTGGTGGGCACCGTGCAGCGGCACCAGCAACTCGCCGTAGGAGCGAGCGGGCGTGCGCACGTCGATCAACCGTCCACCCACGGCGAGCCTGTTGGCCGTGCACGCGAAGTCCTGGCCCCTCACCCACACCTCGGCCGCGCCGGCTTCGGTGGCGGCCTGGCGGAGCAGGGCGACCAGGGTGGGGTCCGATTCGCCGATGACCACCCGGCTGCCCTCCTTGAAGATGCCCGACTTGTCGCGCCCGATATCCTCCAGCGTCGGACCGAGGACCTCGGTGTGGTCGAAGCTGATATTGGTCAGCACGGCCACGCTGCCGTCGACGACATTGGTGCTGTCCCAGCGGCCGCCCAGCCCGACCTCGATCACGGCCACGTCGACCGCCTCGTCGGCGAACCAGGCCAGTGCGGCCGCGGTGAGGAGCTCGAATCGGGTGGGGGGATCGTCCATGAGCTGCTCCAGCCGGGCCAGCGACTCGAGGGTCTCGACCAACGCACCGTCGTCGATCGGTTCGCCGTTGCGCGAGATCCGCTCGTTGACCCGGACCAGGTTGGGGCTGGTGTACGTGCCCACGGTGAGCCCTTGCCCGGCGAGGAGGGCGGTGGTCATGGCCGCGGTCGATCCCTTGCCGTTGGTTCCGGTGATGTGCACCGCCGGATAGGCCCGTTGGGGGTCCCCCAGCAGACCGGTCAGCGACCGCATCCGCTCCAAGGTGGGCCACGAGCGCCGCGACGGCATGGCCGACTCGAAGTCGATGTGGGCGTCGAGCCAGGACAGCGCGTGGGACAGGTCGTCGAACATCAGACGGGGACGGGAGGCTCGCCGGTGCCGGCGATCAGATCGACACCTGCGTGACCGGCACCACGGCGGAGCCCGATCGTCCTGGGCTCAGGAGGCAGCCCTGCGGCTCCGCGCCGACTTGGCCGGCGGACTGTTCAACGGGACCAGGGTCGGGTGCACCTTGTCGAGGACCACGGCGCGATCGACGACGCACTTCGAGATGTCGGTGCGGCTCGGAAGGTCGTACATCACCTCGAGCAGGACCTCCTCGAGGATGGCCCGCAACCCCCTCGCGCCCGTCCCACGCAACAGCGCCTGCTCGGCGACGGCCTCCAACGCGTCATCCGTCAGTTCGAGCTCGATGTG
>JBEKOI010000440.1:0-3560 GCA_049521915.1 Acidimicrobiales bacterium
AAGACCTACGAGGGCTGGGTCCTCTCCAACGAGGGCACCGGACCCAATGGCACACCCCGGTGGCGATTCGAACCCCAACCCCCCTTCGGGCAGGAACCGGGCCTCGGCATGGACACCGACGAAGCCAGAAGTCGCCGGAAACGGGACAGACGGAACGAGTGAGTCAGCGCCATCCGGAAACGCCAGCGGGACATCGTCGAGCTCGCGATTGGTGCGCGGCGGTGCGGGGCAATCGAGCACCGCCGAGCATGGGCGTCATTGCGTCAGATGTGGGGCAGTTACAGCGGGGCCCGGAAGCAATCATCCAGCGCGGTCAGGGGATCACCGACCCGACCACGGACGCCGACGCCGTCCTAGCCGCCGTCGCCACCCGGGGGCGCCGATCGATCTAGGACGTCATGCCGCCCAATCCGACCAGACCACGGGCCAACTCGATCTCGCCCATGTGACGGAGGCCGTGCTGGTAGATCCAGCACTCGGCCGCGTCGAGCAGGGTGATGCCGTCGGGTCCGGCCACCCGGGCGCTGTAGGTGCTGGCCACCTGGGGAGGGAAGGGCCGGCCGACGACAACTCTCGCCAGCTCGACCGGGTCGAGGTCGGCGAGCCACGCTTCGGTCCGGGCGAACACCGCCCCCATGTACTCCTGAAAGGCCGCGTAGTCCCCGATGCGCTGATGGACCATCTCCGCGACCGTCCGGTGCTTTCCGTGGTCGGCGATGGCCGGCTGCACCCTCGACTCCCAGTCGCCGTCCCAGATGGGCGGTGTACCGGTCATCAACATGAACGACGCATCCATCATGTTGACGATGTGGAACAGGCTGAAGGCGATGGGGAGCACCCCCTCGCGCTCGAAGTGGTTGACCTGGTCGATGTTCATGGTCGACACCGCGTCGTGGTAGAGCGAATGCATTGCGTGCATGCGCCGACGGAGCGAATCGAGTGCCAGCTCGCCTGCCATCTTCCTCCTCGCCGGGCCGGAGTCGCACGGCGCCCCGGCTCGTCACGTGCCCGGCCAGGCTACGCCACGGACGTTCTGCCGGCGCCGGCCCGGTGATCCGGGCCGGAGCCCGATCGCCCGATAATCTGATGGCCACCATGCCCATTGACACGGAAACGGAGCCGACCCACCTCACCAGCGCAGAGCGCGTGCCCGACGAAGGACCCCGGCCCGCCACCACCGATGGGCGCCAGCTGCGGCGTGAACGCAACCGCGAGGCGGTCGTCGAGGCGCTGCTCGACCTCTACAGCCAGGGCAACCTGCGGCCGAGCGCCGAGGAGATCGCCATCCGGTCGGGGCTCTCTCCCCGCTCACTGTTCCGCTACTTCGACGACGTCGACGATCTCATCAGGGAGGCCGTCGACCGTCAGATCGAACGGGCCATCCCGCTCGTACCGATTGATGTCACACCGGACGCCCCGGTGGCGGCCAAAGTGGCCGCTCTGGTCGACCAGCGGTTCCGTCTCTTCGGTGCGGTCGGAAACGCCGCCGCCGTGTTGAGGCTGCGCTCGCCGTTCCAACCGCTGCTGGCCGTCTCCCTGGCGCAGAACCGGGCCTTCCTGCGATCACAGATGGAGAGGCTCTTCGCTCCCGAGCTGGCGGCCATGGATCCCGGGGCCGCGGCCAGCGACCGCGGCACTGGTGGACATCTTCGGTCGCACCGTCTGACGTCGACCCATCCACGTGCGGGCCGATCCGGTCACACGGAGGTGGCACGGGCGTCGGCCAGCAGCTTGTCGTCGTCGGCCAGCAACGCCTTGGCCAGCTGGCGGACCATGTCGACGACCTCGGGATGGGTTTCGGGGTCCCAGCCCTCCAGCAACTCCGTCATCGAGTCGCGCCGGGCCACGGTGAGTCTGTCGATGGCCGACTTCCCCGACGCGGTGAGAACGAGCTGGCTCCCCACGGGGGGACCGTTTCGGGCCACCATCCCGGCCGCCACCAGCGAGTCCACCGCCGCCTCCAGGCGATCGGGATCGACCTTCAGCCGCTTGCCCACCTCCTCGAGACTGCACCCGGGCCGATCGGCCAGCCGGTAGAGCATCCAGGCCGACCGCGGGTCGATATCAAGGCCGGCCCGTGTCGACAGGGTCTCGTAGAGCTCGCGGCGGTTCTCACGGCTGGCGGCCCGCTCGAGGATGCGCTGGATCTCGCCGAGTGACGTCCGGGGTTCCGGGATCCCCAGGTTCCCTGCGGGCTCAGGGGTACGGATCGACTTGCGCAGCTCGAGCTCGGGCAGCGTCCAACTGAGCAGGAAGGCCACGAAGGCGATGGGCACGCCGATGAGGAAGAGCGTCTGGATCGTGTGGGCAATACCGCTGATCACCCCGGCCTGCACCACGGCCGGCAGGTGGTGGATGGCCGACGGGTTCTCCGCATTGAGGTTGAATCCCGTCGGAGCCTTGCTCAGGTGCAGCGCGCGCAGGACGTTCGACACCACCAGGTTGGCGTAGACGGCACCGAACACCGCCGTCCCGAAACAGCCGCCGATCATCCGGAAGAACGTCGTCCCGGACGTGGCCGTACCCAACTCCTCGTAGGGGACGGCGTTCTGGACCGCGACCACCAGCACCTGCATGACCAGCCCGAGCCCGAAGCCAAAGACCACCATGTAGCCGGCAATGACCCAGGCGCCGGTGGCGACACCGATCATCGACATGAGGTAGAGCCCGATGGTCATGAGCGCGGTCCCGATGATGGGGAAAATCTTGTACCGTCCCCACCGGCTGACGATCTGGCCCGACCCGACGGAGGCGACGAGCAGGCCGCCCATCAACGGGAACAGGCGGACCCCCGACTGGATGGGACTGATCCCTTTCACATCCTGGAAGAAGAGGGGGAGGAAGGTCAGCGCGCCGAACATGGCGAAGCCGACCACGAACCCGATGGCGCTGGCCGCGCTGAACACAGAGGTGGAGAAGAGCTTGAGCGGGATCACCGGCTCCACGGCCCGACGCTCGGCGAACAGGAAGGCCACCCCGAAGACGACCCCGGCCACAGCCAACGCCACCATGAACGGCGACGACCACGGGTACGACGTCCCGCCCAGGCTGGTGTAGAGCACCAGGCAGCTGGCCGACAGGGCCAGCATCGAGGTGCCCAGGTAGTCGATGACCCGGTGGACCCGGCTCAGGGCCCCGGGAAGGGTGACGGTGGTGATCACCAGGGCGACCGCCCCAATGGGGATGTTGATGTAGAAGATCCACCGCCAGCTCAGGTAGTCGACGAAGACGCCGCCGATCAGCGGGCCGATCACCGTGGTCACACCGAACATGGCCATGAACAGGCCCATGTAGCGACCCCGCTCCCGCGGGGAGACCACGTCACCGACGATGGTCTGGGCACCCACCATCAGGCCGCCGCCGCCCAGTCCCTGCAGGGCGCGGAAGGCGATGAGCTCGAACATCGAGTGGCTCAGCCCGGTGAGGGCGGAGCCGAACAGGAAGATGACGATGGCGGCCTGAAAGAAGAACTTGCGCCCGTACTGGTCGCCGAGCTTTCCCCACAGAGGCGTGGAGACGGTCGACGTCAACAGGTAGGCGGTCACCACCCAGGTGATGTG
>JBEKOI010000441.1:0-2839 GCA_049521915.1 Acidimicrobiales bacterium
GTGCTCGCAGCAGTGGTGGCCCTGGCGGTCGATCACCTCCTGATGGCCGTCTCGCCCGGCTACCGGGACCGGCGGCTCGTCCAAGGTGCGTTCCGACCCACCTCCAAGGTGATCGAGACCACAGCCAGGGTGATCGACAGCGCCAAGCCGAGGCGACGCGACTGAGGAGACCCCGACCGGACGGAGTGGGATCTCGCACCATTTCGCCGGTTCGATGCAACCTTCGAAGGGCCCCGGCGGTGTCAGAAGTATGAAGACACGCCTCCTGACCGTGCCAGTCGTGGCCATGTTCGTGATTGCCGGGCTCGTCGGCGACACTTCCGCCGTCGCCGGTGCAACCGTCTCGCCGACCCTTTCCGTCAGCCCGGCTTCCGGGCCGGTCGGCTCGGTGGTGACCGTCCAATTCGGTCCCTCGGGGAACGGGTGCGGAGAGCCATTGTTCACTCCTGCGGCGGGATACGCCGCCGGTCTGCAGTCCCTCTCCCCCGCCGTCGGCTCGGGAAGCGAGGACTTCGTGATCCCCCGCGAGCTGGCCGCGCCCTCGGCCCACACCGGTACGGCCGTGTCGCCCGGAGGGTACCTGTTCACGATCACCTGCGACACAACCAACGATCCGGCCACCGCCATCACCGTGTCCGTCCCCTTCACCGTGACCACTCCGCAGCCGTCGCGGTTTGTCGGCATGGCCACCACGGTGGACGGCCAGGGCTACTGGCTCGTCCAGTCCGGTGGCAGCGTCTTCAGCTACGGCAACGCCGGCTTCTACGGTTCACTGCCCGGCCTCGGGATCGTCCCCACCGGCCAGATCGTGGGGATGGCGGCCACCCCCGATGGGAAGGGCTACTGGCTGGTGGCCGCAGACGGAGGCGTGTTCAGTTTCGGTGACGCGCCCTTCCTCGGTTCCATGGGCGACCTGCCGCTCGACCAGCCGGTGGTGGGCATGGCCCCCACGCCGAGCGGCAACGGCTACTGGGAGGTTGCGGCCGACGGCACCGTCTACGCCTTCGGCGATGCACACTCGTTGGGCGGGCTCCACCAGCAGCCGAACCAGCCGGTGGTGGGGATCGCCTCGACGGCTGACGGGAACGGGTACTGGGAGGTGGCGGCCGACGGCGGCATCTTCAGCTTCGGCGACGCCCAATTCCACGGGTCGATGGCCGGTCAGCCCCTCGACCGGCCCGTCGTGGGCATGAGCGTCGACGCGACCACCGGCGGGTACTGGGAGGCGGCAGCGGACGGGGGGGTGTTCGCTTTCGACGCACCCTATCTGGGCTCTACGGCCGGCACCCGCCTCAACCAACCGGCCACCGGGGTGGCCGGCGGGCCGGCAGCGTCCGGTTACCGTTTCGTGGCTGCCGACGGGGGCGTTTTCGCCTTCGGCCATGCCGGGTTCTTCGGAAGCCCGGGCTGAGGACGAGCAAATCGCCGAGGTCAGAACGGTGTTGCTGGCGACGCAGGAGATGCGATGGGTGACGGCGGATCGGTGTTCATCGATGACGACGACTCCGGCTTCGACGCGTTCTACCGGTCGACCTGCCGCCCGCTCCTAGGACAGCTCTACGCCATGTGTGGGGACATGGACGAGGCTCAGGACTGCCTTCAGGAGGCCTATCTGCGCGCCTGGCAGCGCTGGCCCCGCATCTCGCAGTACAAGGACCCTGCAGGCTGGGTACGCCAGGTGGCGTGGCGCCTGGCCATCAACCGTTGGCATCGCGCCCGGAACGCCGTGCGCGCCTGGGTCCGGCATGGGCCCGCACCGGCGGTGGCTGATGCCAGTCCGGACGGGCTGCTCCTGGCCGGCGCGATGCGCGGCCTACCCGTCGCCCAGCGCGAAGCCCTCGTCCTGGCTGATGCCAGTCCGGACGGGCTGCTCCTGGCCGGCGCGATGCGCGGCCTACCCGTCGCCCAGCGCGAAGCCCTCGTCCTTCACTATCTGGCCGGCATGACCATCGAGCAGATCGCTGACCAGACGGGCGCTCCCGCGGGCACGATCAAGGCCCGGCTGGCCAGAGGCCGGACCCACCTGTCCGAGCTCCTGTCGGAGGAGGCGATCGGATGAACGACACCGACGATCAGCTCCAGCGTCGCCTGCGGGGCTTGGCCACACAGGCCGAGCTCGTCCCCCTCCCGTCCGGTCCCGCCGTCCGGGCGGCGAGCGATCGCAGACGCCGTCGCCGGCTCGGAGCATCGGTCCTCTGTGCCATCGTGATCGTCGGGGCGGTCGGCACTGCGGCACTGTGGCCGAAGGGATCGTCGACGGTGGTCCCGGCATCGAAGACGCACACGGCGACCACTGCTCCGGTGCTCCGCGCCACGACGGTTCCACCTACGACGACCCCGACGACGACCGTCACCACCACGACGGGCCCGACCACGACCGTCCCCACGGCGAACATCACCACGGCGACAGTCACCGCACTGGACGCGTTCGTGACCGAGCAGGCCGCTGCAGCCTCGAAGGCGGCGGCCAGCGCAGGCCAATCGAGCCCCCCGGTGAGCGTTCACGGTTCGCCCGTACATGATCGGGGCACCATCGTTGCCGTGGCCGCCTTCTCCTACTCCGCCACCGGGAAGCCGGTGGAGGTCCTCTCCTACAGTGCCGGGCGGTGGTCCGTCGTCGTCGCCATCGGGGCCGATCTGGGTCCGCCGTCACAACCGCTCGGCAACAGGCATCTGCTGGCCCTCGAACCCGGGCTGCCCGTCTCCGTCGCCGACGTCACCGGTGATGGGCGTCCGGATTTCCTCATCCCCCTCCAGGCGGCCAGCACCACTCCCGGCCTCGTGGTGTCCCAAGACGGAGGTTCGTGGCGGTTCGTCCCCAACACCGGGCCGTTCCCGA
>JBEKOI010000442.1:0-2943 GCA_049521915.1 Acidimicrobiales bacterium
GCGGGGCCGGCATCAGCAACGGATTGAGCGGGACGGAGTTGGGGGTGAGCTGGCTGCTGCCCCGTGCCGTCGGCACCTCCAATTCGGCGGAGATCCTGCTGACGGGAAAGAAGGTCGACGCCGAGGAGGCCCTTCGGATCGGCCTCGTGTCCCGGGTGGTGGACGACGACGAGCTCTTGGACCATGCGGTGGGTGTGGCCGAAGGGATGTGTGCGTTCAGCCCGTTCGGCCTCAGCCTGACCAAGGACACCATCTGGGCGTCGCTCGAGGTGGGCAGCCTCCGGGCCGCGGTCGACCTCGAGAATCGCACCCAGTTGCTGGCCGGGCACACCGGCAACCTCAACGAAGCCTCGGCCGCCTTCAGGGAGAAGCGGCCGCCGATCTACACGGAGTGACCGGGGCCATGGCCAAGTCCCGCCGACGCGGACACCCCCGGGCGGCGCCGCGCCGGGATGGGTCGGCCGGCAACCGCGAGCACTGGCGGGCGGACGGCATGCCCAAGACCCGCTACCCGACCCAGGCCGAGGCCAATCGGTCGTCACTCCAGCTGCGCCTCGAGGCCGGTGCGGATCTCGATCCCTATCTGTGCCGGATCTGCTCCGGGTGGCACCTCGGCAATCCCCGGGGTTGATCCCGATCGGGGTCGTCCATGCTGGTCTTTCCTTCCTTCGGTAGCCCCTCGCTTTCCTTCGCTAGCCCCTCGCTCGCCTTCCTTCGGTAGCCCCTCACTCGCCCTCGCTCCCTTCTGTACCGTCCGGACGGTATAGTCCCGTGGATGGGTACGAATGCAGCCGCCGAGCGGGCCCCGTCCAGGGGGGCTGACACCAAGAAGCGCATCGTCGACGCGGCCGAAGAGGTGGTGCTGCGTGACGGTGTGGCCCGGCTGACCCTCGATGCCGCGGCGGCGGAGGCCGGCCTCAGCAAGGGCGGTGTCCTCTACCACTTCCCGACCCGGGACGCCCTGGTGGCCGGCATGGTCGACAAGATCATCGAGGAGTTCGATCGGGACATCGAAGACAACCTGGGCGATGCCCCGGGACCGGGCCGGTTCGCCCGGGCCTACATCCGGGCCACCATGACCCCGAGCTCGACCCGGCCGGACCGCGAGGACCGGTTGGGGGCGGCGCTCATCGCCGCAGCCGCGGCCGAGCCTGCGCTACTCGAGCCGCTCCAGGTGGCCGCCGACCGCTGGCAGTCCCGCCTGGAGGACGACGGGCTCGACCCCGCGGTGGCCGCGGTAGTGCGGCTGGCCTGCGACGGGCNNNNCTGTGCGACCTGTTCGGGTTGGCGCCGCCTTCGGCCACCCTGCGGGCCGGCGTCGAGTTCGAGTTGACCCGCCTGGCCGCGGGCGGATCATGACCGCCGAGGGTACCGGCACGGCTGCCGGCACGGGTGTCGGCATGAGCGGACGCGGTTCCGACCGGTCGGCCCGGCTGATCCGGACCCTGACCCTGACCATCCTCCTGCAGTGGATGGGGGCCACCGCCCTCATCCCCATGCTGCCGGTGTACATCAGACAGCTGCACGGCTCCGACGCGTTGGCCGGCGTGGTCATGGCCGCGTTCTTCGCCGCCGGCGTGCTCTCGCAGTACCCGGTGGGCCGCTTGGCCGACCGGATCGGGCGACGCCCCGTCCTCATCGGCGGTCTCGTCACCTACGCGGTGGCCAGTCTTTCCTTCCTCCTCCCCATCACCGCCGACGCCGCTATCGCCCTGCGGGCTCTCCAGGGCGTCGGTGCCGGTGCGGCCACGGTCGCCTCCCTGGCCATGATCGCGGGCTCGGTGCCGCTCGAGCGCCGCGGACGCGCCTTCGCCTCCATCTACGCGGGCGAGCTGGCCGGAATGGCCATCGGTCCCCTTGTCGGGAGCATCGTCGGTGTCCGGTACATGGGAGCGATGTTCTTGGCCTCCGGGCTGCTGTCCTTCGGGGCCTGCTTCCCCGCCCTCCGTATCCGCGAGCCCGCGGACGAGGCCGAACGACGGGCGGCGAGGACGAGGGCCGACGGCACCATGATGCCCCTCAGTCGGGTCCGGGTCAGACCTCCGATGGCCGGGGCACTGATCTGTGGTGCGACATTGGGGTTGACCAGCGGTGTGTACGACATCTGCTGGACACTGCTCCTGTTGTCCCGGGGCGCCTCGGGGCTCGAGATCGGTATCTCGTGGACACTGTTCGCCGTTCCCTTCGTGCTGGCGGCCAAGCCGAGTGGCTGGCTCGCCGACCACATGGATCGGCGCAAGCTAGTGGTGGCTGGCATCGGTGCCTCCACCGTCCTGTGCGCCTCCTACCCGTTCATCAGCAGCGTGCCTGCCCTGGTCCTACTCGGGGCGTCGGAGGCCATGGGATTCGCCGCAGCCATGCCGGCCATCCAGTCGCTGCTCACCGAGGGGTCGGCACCTTCGGAGGTCGGACGCATCCAGGGCATGTTCGCCACCAGCCAGACTGCCTTCACCGCTGTCGCCGCCGCCGCCGCCGGCGCTGCCTTCGCCGTCGCCTCCTGGTTGCCGTTCGTCACCGCGGCATCGATCGTCACCGTCGCGCTGGTCGTGGTGGCGTTCATCTGGAGAACCGTGCCCGGGAGGGTGTCGCAGCCCGCCGCGGCCCAATCGATGGCGCCGGAGGCGGGCGGGCCGGGGGCGGCCGGGCCGGTGGCGGTCAGAGGGGACGTCCGGTAAAGGTGGCGTGATCCGCCGGGGTGGCGCTACCCACGACGAGGGCCTGCCTGTGGAATTCTCCGGTCGAGCATGTGGCGCAGCGCCGAACAGTGACGGGCAGTCACAGGCACGGCCGTCCGACTCGTTCAGGACGATGTCGACCGGTTCCGGGTCCGCCGGCCCCCCTTTCCCCCGCCCCGTCCCCGCCGTATCCGTCACACCCCCCTGGAAGCATCTGGCCATGACCCCGGTGGCCTGTGCAGTGAAGGAGAAGGTGGCGGCCGGTGCC
>JBEKOI010000443.1:0-2694 GCA_049521915.1 Acidimicrobiales bacterium
GCCGCCAGCTCCAGCTCGCGAATCAGCTCGTCCTCGTCCATGCCGAAGCGCCGGGCCACGTCGGCGATGGGGGCCTCGCCCACCTGGGCCAACCACCCGACCACGGCCAGCAGCCGGCGCAGGCGCTGGCTCGTCTCCCTCCCGGGCACGGGGCGAATTGCCCCACCGTCCCCCGATGCAGGGTGGGACGCCGGGAGGTCCGGCACCGTCAGCCCGTCCGGAAGGCCCGCTCCCGTCGCGATATCCGTCAGCCAGGCCACCAGCTCCGCACGGAACTCGGGCGGCTCGAGAATCTCGGCGTGGTCGAGGAGGCCGAGGATCCAGGAGCGGAGGGCCGGGAACCCGGCCACCCGGAGGCCGATGATGACCGACCCGTCGTCGCCACGGCTCTCGACCTTGTCGCTCCCGACCTCTTCGGCGATCCTCGGCCCTTCCCTTGCGTCCACCCGGATCCGGGTGACGACGTGGTCTTCGCCCTCGGCGCGCCAGGGCTCGTCGGGCAGGGAGGCCCGGATGTCGATGCCTTCGGGGAGCGCGGCACCGCCGGGTGACCCCAGCACCACGGCGTCCTCAATGCGGTCGACGCGAAAGGTGCGCACCGCTTCCCGCTCGAGGTCCCATGCGACCAGGTACCAATGCCCGAACCGGAACCACAGGCCTGCGGGGGCCACGCGGCGGGCCGTCTGGCGGTAGGTGAAGGAGGCCACCGCCTGGGCGCGCACCGCTTCGAAGAGGTCGATGAGGGCCCTTGGCGTCTCGAGTGTCGCGATGGGTCGGACTTCACCCAGACCGGTCGCGCCCAACTTCAAAAGAGCATCCCGCCCACTAGGATCGTCGAGGTGCACGCCGGCGACGGCAAGGTGGAGGGCTACCTGCTCATCGGGCGCGAGGGCCAGGTCCGGCAGGTAGAACGCCTCGCTATCGATCAGGTAGCCGTACTGCTCCTCACCGGGCAGGCGGATCGTCCGGACCGGGATGCCCTCGTCGCGCAGGAGCCGCTTGTCGCGTTCGAAGGCTTGCCGGCGCGCCGCATGCTCGACCGGATAGCCGGGCACCTGCACGGCGATCGCGTCGAGCGGAAGCGGTTGATCGGTGTTGAGAAGGACCAGGACAAGGTCCGTCACGCGTTCGAGTCGGTCGAGTCGTGCCGGGCCAGCCATCGCGGAGAGCCTACGGCCGCGGCTGTCACATGACCGCACTGGGCCAGGCCTCTTTTGGACCCTGGCCATCCCGGCCCTCGTGGTGGCCTATGTCTGGGCCACGAGGGAGGAGGACTGCCGGCCCACCCGGCGTCAGCGCGGCCTCTTCGTCCTCGGGGTGGTCGCCCTGCTGGTCGCGTTCATGTGGCCTCTCGACGACCTCGCCGCCCACTGGTCCCTCCTGGCCCTGGTCCTGCAACGACTGCTTCTCACCCTCGCCATCCCGCCCCTGCTGGTCACCGGTACGCCGCGCCCGATCATCGCCCGCCTCACCCGCCCCGCCGCGGTCGACGCCGTCCTGCGCCTCGTCGTCAAGCCCGTGCCGGCCGTGGGCATCGTCACGGTGGTCGCCGTCGGCACGCTCACGACGGGATTGGTCAGCCTGGCCGCGCACTCAGACGTGGCGCGGGTGGTGATCCAGATCGTCGTCCTCCTCTCGGGCTTCGTCCTCTGGGCACCGGTGCTCACCGAGTTGCCAGGGAGGCAGCCTCTCTCGGCCGTCGGCCGGGCCGGTTACCTGATCGTGCAGTCCATTGTGCCGAGCTTCCTCTCGGTGGTGTGGATCTTCGCCCGCCGGCCCCTCTATGCCTCCTACGACCATCACGCGCGCGTGCTCGGCATGTCGCCGGTCCTCGATCAGCAGTTGGCCGGCTTCCTGGCCAAACTGAGCACGATCGCCGTGCTCTGGACAGTGGCGTTCACCCTCCTGACCCGATCGCAGGTCACCACGGGCACCGACGACGACCCCGAACCGCTGATCTGGTCGGACGTCGAGCGCGAGATAGAGCGGGCCGATCGGCGCGACCAGCGCGGCCGCCGATCCCCTGCGTCGACACCTCCCGAGGCGCCGCCGGCTGCGCCGCCCACCTGAGCGCGACGACGCTGACCGCGGCCCGCTCTCAGGCCAGTGCGGCTCCCTTGAGATCCTCGAGCGACAGTTCGGCCGTCTGGTTGCCCCCGCATTGGGGACACTGCTCCACGTGGCGCCACGAACGCAGGAGTCGGGTTCCCTCCGGGTTCAACAGCACCACGAACGACTCTGAGATGGGGTCGATCTCCAAGCCGTAGTAGGCCCGCCACGCCGTCGTGGCTGCGTGCGCGTCCAACGACAGTCCCTTGAGAATCCTGCGGAACCGGAGTTTGTCGGTGTCGAAGATCCATGTGCTGTGACACGACTCCAGCACAAAAATCGAATCGTCGGACACGCGCTCCACCTGCTTGATCATGCCGGATCCATTACCGAAAAAAGCCGCGGTTCAACCTCATCTTCGTTGCGAGTTGATGACAAATCGAGACGTACCAGTTGACATGGCTATTGCGGCCCGGCGTCATGCTTGCGACCCACCATGTGCTCCCGCTTGGTGCTGAGCTGCCGGAGAACGGAGGCGAGGACGATCCGGGTGTCCGCCGGATCGAGGACCTGATCGACCAGGCCCCGCTCGGAGGCCGGCCAGGGATTCAGGAACGACTCCTCGTACCCGGCTTCCCGCTCGCC